>JACVIX010000034.1 GCA_015711725.1 Candidatus Geothermincola primus
CTTCGGGATTGTAGGTTCTCTTTAAACCATATCGCAGAAGGAGAGTTGCCACCAGGTCGGAGTCGGCTTCATTTTTAGGGCAACCCAAAGTCAAGATATAGAATGAATTATTTTCAGCATGTAAAGATAAATTACCTGACACGGAATTCGCAGACGAAGTTGTTTAGCTCTTCCGCCATCTTGGCTAGTTCTTGGATAGATGCGGTAATCTCCTGCATGGAGGCGGTTTGTTCTTGAGCCGCCGCCGACGCTTCTTCGGTAGAAGCGGCCGTCTCCTCTGCGATTGCGGCAATATCCTCAGTTGTCTTCACCACTCTGGAGGCTTCCTCTTTCTGAGCCTCTGCTGCCTGTGATATATCCTCCACCAGGCTGGTCATCTCCTCCACAATATCGGCGATGGTGCGCAACGCACCCGTGGTATTGGTTATCACCTCGATGCTGCTCAACACCTTTTCCTTGGAGGTATCCATTACCTTTACCACTTTGTTGGTCTCCGCCTCCGTATCCCTAACCATCTTGGCGATCTGATCAGCCGCCTGGCGAGAACCTTCCGCAAGGCCTCTCACCTCCTCTGCCACTACCGCGAACCCCCTACCATGCTCTCCTGCCCTGGAGGCTTCTATGGCAGCGTTGAGCGCCAACATATTGGTCTGATCCGCTATACTGGTAATCACATCTACGATTAAGCCTATCTGCATAGATCTTTCTCCTAAGCCTCGGATCACCTCGGCGGCCTCTTCAACTGATTCCTGGATCTCCATCATGCGCTGAACGATGATTTCCGAAGACGCCCTTCCCTCCTCGGTCATTTTATGGGTCTGTCGCGACGTCTCCATAGTGCGCTGGGCCCGATCCGCTACGTCCACCGCCATGTTGGATATTCCATTGATCATCTGAATGGTATCTTCAACCGTCTTGGCTTGGGTCTGCGCCCCCCTGGCGATCTGTTGGATAGTTGTCGACACCTCTTGTGTGGACGAATTCACCTGCTGAGAGGTAGCCGCCAACTGTTCGGTAGCCGAGCTCACCTGATAAGTGGCGGTCTGGATCTTGTCTATAAGCGATCTCAGGCCTTCAAGCACTCCAGACAGATTTTCGGCCAGCTCCCCTGCCAAACCGGCCTGTTCAGAACTGATGGTCGAGGAGAGATCCTTTTGGGCCAGACGCTGGGAGAACTCATTTAATGGTTCTATGCTTTTTCTCAACATTCCATTTATGGCGAAGGCAAGAGTTATGCTTAAGATAATAAGTCCCACAAGAAGCGAAAAGGCCAACCACAATACTTGAGTTGACCCCATTGATGAAGCGATCGCCGAAATTATCACGCATATGGAGAACACCAATATACCGGCCAAAAGGGAGAGAATGAAAATCCGAGTTTTTGGGCTGGCCGTTTTCAATTAAGAATATCTCCTTTCTAGATAGGAACAGCTAAAAAGGGCTTGACTTTATCAATTGGGGATCGTTGGTCAGATTTTGATCGCCTTTATCTTCTCCGCAACTCCGCTGCCAACTTCTTTACCAGAAAAGAAGGAAACTGACTTTTCGATTTTTTCCGCAAGCTCGGGAAGCTTATCTGGGGTCAGGGTATCGGGAGTGGTCCCTATCAGCTCACAGTTTTTCTTAACCGTTGCCTTGGCGATAAAATCCCCAACCGCCACTGAAAGTATCTTTTCTACTTCCTGAGCCAATTTGTTAGCCAATCCTTCCTCCTTAATGAATACCCTCTTTTGTATATTATAGCAAAATTATAAATAATTTTATTAAATTATCTGTTTCAAGATTCAACTAATCTTTACATGTAAAGACAAAATACCAATCTCTCTCCCCTCGCTAAAAATGTAAATCACCACTCATGCCTCGCACCCAATGTTCCTTCCGGAAAATATATTATTTCATGGTGAAAATTTTCAAATTCCTTCTATCAAGCGAAGACAAATTCCTTCACCCCGATTCTCACCCTTCGCCCTCTAAAGTCTTCATCAGACCATCTATCTCCTCATCGTCCAGAAATATTCGAAAGTATAGGTATAAATCTGTCCTCAACTTCTCTATATAAGCCGATTCATCTGATTGACCATACTGGTAAATTTTCCTTGTTATAAATGTATCGGCAAGAATATCGCCACAATAAACTCTTAATTGTTCATAGAATTTATCGAGCTCCTTAGGATATCCCGTGTTCGTCATCATGGTTCATAACTTTTCGACTCTAAGCTGCCAAGAATTTTCTTTCCTCTCCTCTAACATCGTCTCGCATCTTCGGTTGTAAATATATTCATACCATCCTGCTATCTCTCCCGACACAAAATGAATGTTCCAGGGATTCTCCAGGATCAACTCTGCTCCCCTTGCATCCTCTTCCACGCCAGATATGAGGGTTTCGCCTTTTATTGAGATAGACCGAAGAAAGCTCCCGGTCCCCATCTCTCGAAGAATCCTGCTACCCTTGACCAGATTCCTAGTATAAATTTTTACCGCTCTTAGGATAAGTTCATTGACTTTATCATCATAATGTTTCATTAGGTCATTTATGAGCTCGTTTAAGGATTGGGTGTTAAACAAACAGACATGCCGCTCCCTCACCGAATCGTATATACTCCCCTTCTTGGTGTTCCATGTAAACCTGCTTGCCTCTATTGGGGAGCCGCAGGTGGAACAGGTTTTATCGCCGGCCAATTCTTTTGCTTTCGGTTTCTTTCCTGGAATTGATGTTTTCACCAACTTTTTCCTGAGACGATACTTTCTACCTTCTTCGGCGCTTTCTAGGGTAAACACAATGCACGAGTCACGGATTACTTTCTGGATGACTATCGCTTGGGTACCTTCCAAGGCTTCCCATATAGCTTTTACTTCCGCCTCTGCAAAGGGTTGGAAATGAGGATTGTGGAACTCTATCACTGAGGTGCCGTTTATATCATAATTCTTTAGACGCAAATCACCGTAACCGAAAGCCTTGAAGAACAACTGCAACTTCCCTAAGATACTCCTACTAGGATAGAAATGTGAACGGATTATAATATCCCCCAGCACGTCTCTTATCTCCACCGCCATAGCCTTCCTTCTAGCCTCGCATATAATCGTCGCCGCCCTGGGGCCATCCAGAAAAGTGAACAATTCATAGAGGGTGCGAAGTTGGTCGCAATCGATGACTACGTATCGGTTAGGGCTGTGCCTTTTTAAAATCTGGCCATCAATGGACCACTCAAAATTTCTGCTAATTATTATAGGTATGCCACATTCAAAACATATTTCCATCTCTCAGCTTATTACTTGTCAAGCCGCCCCTCCTTCTTTTTTTTCTTTTAACTTTTCCCACTCTTCTAAGGTCATCAGAACGGCCCTGGGCTTGCTTCCTTCATAGCCTCCCACAACACCCTTCTCCTCTAAAAGATCGATCAGCCTCGCCGCTCTGGCGTATCCCACCCCCAATTTCCTCTGGAGAAAAGATGCCGAGGCTATTCCCGATCTTATTACCGTTTCCATAGCCTTTTCGAGAAGCGCGTCCGCCTTTCCTGTATCCTCGGAATCTTGCTTAATCTCGCTCAATATATCTTTTCTGTAATCTGCAGCCCTCTGCCTTTTGATAAAAGCAACCGCCGCCTCTATCTCCTTCTCCGAAACGTACGCTCCTTGAACGCGGATGGGCTTAGCCCTGCCAGAAGGGAGGAAGAGCATATCCCCGTGGCCCACTAGCTTCTCTGCCCCCCCGGTGTCCAATATTACCCTTGAATCCGCCTGGGAGGCTACGGTGAAGGCTATCCTTGAGGGTATATTGGCTTTGATCAATCCCGTTACCACATCTACGGAGGGCCTCTGAGTTGCCACCACCAGGTGAATTCCTACGGCTCTTGCCATCTGCGCTATGCGCGCTATAGACTCTTCCACCTCCACAGGGGAGACCATCATCAAATCCGCCAATTCGTCGATTATCACCACGATATAATTCATTGGGTGAAAGAGGGGCTTCCCCTCCTCGTCCATTTCTTTTTTTAACCCATTTTCATATTCGCTCTTGTAGAACTCAATGTTTTTTACCCCCGCGCGAGAGAGGGTCTTGTACCTCTCCTCCATCTCTTTCACCACCCAGGAAAGAGCCGCAGAGGCTTTCTTCGGCTCGTTAATCACCGGAGCAAGCAGGTGAGGAATGCCATTGAAATGTGAGAGTTCCACATACTTCGGGTCGATCATCAGGAATTTGACATCGTCCGGAGAGGATTTGAAGAGTATAGATACGATCAGCGTGTTGATACAACAGCTCTTACCTGACCCAGTGGCTCCCGCCAGTAATAGATGAGGCATCTCCGGTATGTTAACTAGTACAGGCTGTCCCGCAATATCTTTGCCCAGCGCAGCTATAAGGGGTTCTTTCCTGGCTTGAACCTCAGCCAAGCTCAATATATCCCCCAAGGTCACTAAATCTCTCTCCGGATTGGGTACCTCTATTCCAATGGCTGATCTTCCTGGGATAGGGGCGATAATTCTTATCTCTGGCGAGGCAAGAGCGTAGGCGATATCGTCCACCAGATTGAGTATCCTATTTACCTTGACCCCCGAGCCGAGTTCTACCTCAAAGCGAGTTACAGTTGGTCCCCGGGTAACCCGGGTCACCGCCGCATCTACATCAAAATCGCGTAGGGTTTTCTCCACCACTCTAATGCTCTCGTTCATACTCTTCCGGGAGATGGAAGAAGCGGAATCGGTCTTACGCAAGAGGTTCAGCGGGGGTAGTAGATAGTGTGGCCCGATCTTTGGCAATTCCTTTATTCCCAGGGACAATTGCTCCTTCCCCCTCCCGCCCATGGGGGATTCCTGGAGAGTTTTTTCCCCCATCGATTTAAGCACATTTATCTCCATGACCTTCTTTTTCATGTCCTCTTCTTCTTTCAGACCGCCGGCTTGGACGATATCCAATTCCCCTTTTACCGCCTTGGGTTCAACTCTTTCTTTACTTTTCTCCACTTTCTGGGCATCCCGTCTCCTCTTCTCCTCCTCTCTCAGTTTCCTCTTTTCCAGTAGCCGTTCCCTTCTCCTCTCCACTCTCTTTTGCAGCCCCACAGATATACTCAACCCTGTAAGCATGAAGAAACCTATGATCAACATGCCCGCCATCAACACTATCGCCCCCACTTTGCTCATCAATCTCACCAAGGGCCAAGATATACTGGCTCCAACTATACCCCCTCCGCCCTTAAGCACCGTGTTCGTAAACATCTCTTCCGTGGGGTTATTTACATGAAAGATCGCGCACAGCCCCAGTAGGATGATAATCATTCCCGTGGCCTCCACCCATCCCAGGCGCAGCGCACGCATCCTCTCCTTCGGTGGACCCCAGATAAACCCGAGAAATATGAGTGCGGAGATTATGATTACCAAGGGAGGGACGATAAATCTCAACTTACCCATCAATAGGGATAAAAAAAGATCGATTCCTCTGCCCACCGGTCCGGCTAGATGCCAATAAACGCTGATAACAAGTATCGCTCCAATTAAGAGCAACGCTGCCGAGTATATCTCTCTGAGGTTTCGAGGCAGACCTTCTCCAACCCTCGACCGCTTAGCTCCCTTTTGCCCAGATTTGTTTCCCGGCTTTTTCTTATTTTTTTCTAATTTACCTGACAACGCTATCACAACCTGGCTACTTTCATGAATGGGAGGTTTTTACTTTTTCTTCTCCTAAAAAGTGCCCTCGTCCTCCTCGTCCAGACAAAGCGTTTATCCCCTGGCTGAAAATCAGCCTCACTCCTTCTTCCTTCAACCGAAGACCATAAGGCAATCCAGTAAAGTTGTTGACATTTCTTGGCAAAAAACGCTCAATTAACGAGTTGTCCTTGATTCAATTATGCCAGTAACCGATGTCATTTTTAAATGTCCAACCAATTCTCCAAGCCTATGGTCAGGCCAGGATGCTCCGATATCTGGCGTAGTGCGAGGATAACTCCAGGCATGAAGGAAGACCTATCCAAGGTATCGTGGCGGATGCTCAGCGTTTGCCCTGGGCCCCCAAAAATAACTTCCTGATGGGCTACCAGACCAGGGAGCCGTACGCTATGTATGCGTATTCCTTCCCTCTCTTCACCCCTGCTCAATTCTTGATCTTTCCCTCGATGGTTCGGAGTGGATTGTTTCTGCCCTCGCATTGCCTCGGCGACAAGTAAGGCGGTGCGAATCGCGGTTCCCGAGGGTGCGTCCAATTTTTGGGGATGATGCAACTCTATTATCTCACAATCATCCATATATTTTGCGGCAATGGTCGCGCACTTCATCATCAGGATAGCTCCGATGGAAAAATTGGGGGCGATTAGACAGTTACCTCCTCCTTCTTCGGCCCATCTCCCAAAATTGTCTAGGTCTTTCTGGTCAAAGCCCGTGGTTCCCACAACCACGTGAATTCCATGACGCAACGCGAATTCTAAAGTGCCACGAGCGGCATCCGCATTGGTGAAGTCCACTAAAGCTTCAGTTCCAGTACTGATCAAGGCGTTGAGGTCATCGGTCAGTTCCAATTCAACCTCCACCTCGGGCACCAGATCCTTTAGACTCACGCCTTTATACCGCGGGTCTATAACGCAGACCAAGCGAAAATCAGATTCCCGAGATATCGCTCTGCAAACTTCCCTTCCCATTCTCCCGCCAGCTCCCGCAACGGATACTTTCACTTCTTCTACCCCCAAAACCCATCATTGAACAAACCGTAATTGCAAATCATCCTTTTCAAATGGACCTAATACAGTTGCAACGAACTTCCCATAACCCAGCAAATGCCTGCTTAACTCCTCTATTTTTTCCCTGTCGACCGCCTCCACTCTCTCTATTAGTTCGTCCAGGGTTAGTGTTTCTCCTTGACATAACTCCGACTTACCTAGTCGAGTCATTCTGCCACTGCTATCTTCAAGACTAAGCACCAGGTTGCCCTTGATATGTCCCTTTGCCCTTTCCAGCTCCTCATCCTTTACCCCATTCTCCACTAGATTGTTTATCTCCTCCCAGATTAAATCCATCACCAACTGCGCGTTCTCTCGGCTAGTGCCCGCATATATAGCGATAAGACCCGTCTCGCTGAACATGGAATGATAAGAGAAGACGGAATAGGCTAAGGCCTTTTCTTCTCTTATTTTCTGAAATAAGCGGGAGCTCATCCCTCCACCTAGAAGGTTATCCAGGACCGCCAGAGCGAATCTATCCGGGTGATTTCTGGGCAGACCCGTGGTCCCTATTACGATGTGTGCTTGTTCGGTGGGTCGATTAAACACCTTAAGGCGTGGCTTCACCTCGGGGACAAGATGTCGCCTCGAAGAACCCCCACGGGCGCATTGGCGATTGGTGAATTTTTCCACCAACGCTTCCAGATGCTCATGGTCCAGGTTTCCCGCCGCAGACACTACTATATTGCCTGGATGATAATTCTCCCTAAAAAATGAGACCAACTCATCCCTACTCAGCGTGTTGATGACCTTTAGGCGTCCGAGCACGCTTTGTCCCAGGGGATGCGATTCCCATAGTGTGGAGGCAAAAAGATCATGAATAATGTCATCGGGAGAATCCTCATGGAGAGATATCTCCTCTAAGATTACCCTTCTTTCCGCGTCCATATCCTGGGGATCAAATTTGGAGTTGAAAATCATATCCGTCATCAATTCAATCGACTTATCCAGATCGGTATCAAGAACTTTGGCATAAAAGCAGGTGTATTCCTTAGCAGAGAAGGCGTTTAACTCGCCTCCCATGGAATCAAAGGCCTCGGCAATCTGTCTTGCGGAATTGAATTTGGTTCCCTTAAAAAGGAGGTGTTCAATAAAATGGCTGATTCCGGATAGATCCTCGGGTTCGTCGCGCGACCCCACTCCCACCCAAAACCCCAGGGTGACGCTTCTCACGTTTGGCATTTTCTCGGAAATAATCCTTATGCCATTACTCAGTTCTGTTCTTTTAAAAACCATGTCGTCAAGACGTGAGATTAGCGATCACCGCTTACGCTCGTTGTGCTGTCGAGATTGCTGACGCTGGCGGTTCTGGGGCTTGTTCTCAGGAGCCCTGGGGTAAGCGCGAGCTTGTGGCTTATAATAGTCGATGGCGATAAGATTCACCCTACCCATCTTATCGATATCACTCACTTCCACCCGGATGCGATCTCCCACTTTAACCACATCTTCCACCTTAGCGATGCGGGTATTGGACAATTTTGAGATATGTACCAGACCTTCTTTTCCTGGTAGGTATTCCACGAAGGCGCCAAAAGATGTGGTGCGGGTAACCGTTCCCATATACTGCTCCCCGGGGACCGCTTCTTTGATGATCTGCTCTATCATTCTCTTTGCCCCTTCACCACTCTCCATATCCCTGGCAGTGATATACACTCTTCCATCGTCCTCGATATCCACCTCTACATCGAACTCCGCGATAATACGATGGATCACCTTGCCCCCGGTGCCGATAACATCCTTTATCTTGTCTATGGGGACCTCCAAAGTAATCACCCTGGGAGCATATGGAGAAAGCTCCTTTCTGGGCTTGTCGATGGTCTCCTCCATCTTGCGAAGTATATACAATCTGCCTTCTTTAGCCTGTGAAAGAGCTTTCTGAAGGATCTCCACCCCTATTCCCCTGGTTTTCACGTCCATCTGCATGGCGGTAATGCCCTCTCTGGTGCCCGCTATCTTGAAGTCCATGTCCCCATATTTATCTTCGATCCCTTGGATATCACTGAGGATAAAGATGTGATCCCCTTCCTTGATCAAACCCATGGCGATTCCCGATGCGCCCATGTTATTCTTTAGCGGAACCCCCGCGTCCATCAACGCCAAGGTTGATCCACAGACCGATGCCATAGAGGTGGAGCCGTTAGAAGAGAGGACTTCGCTTACCAGGCGTATAGTGTAAGGAAACTCTTCCTCCTCTGGGATTAAAGGAACCAAAGACCTCTCCGCAAGGGCGCCATGACCGATTTCCCTCCGCCTCGGCGCTCTCAGAACCCCCGCCTCTCCCACGGAAAATGGCGGAAAATTATAATGATGTAGATAACGTTTGCTCTCATCGATGCTGAGATCGTCGATGGTTTGCATGTCGCTTATCGCTCCCAGAGTCAAAATGGTCAGTACTTGAGTCTGCCCTCTGGTAAATAAACCGGACCCATGCGTTCTGGGTATCAGGCCCACCTCGCAGGATATAGGCCTTATCTCCTCGGGACGTCGCCCGTCTATCCTCAGTTGTTCTTCGACCAGCAATCTTCTTATCGCTTTCTCCAACTTCTTATCCAATAATTTATCGAAGGCGCTGACCAGTTCATCTCCGTTATTATCTAAGACACCCGAGGAGAGCACCCTCTCTTTCAACTGCTCTATCTTCCCCTCTCGCTCCTTTTTGCTTAACTGGTTACGTGCGCACTCCCTAACTAGGGCATACACTTCCTCTTCCAGATGGGGAAGCATTCTCTCCACTTCCTCCAAATTATCTACCTTAAGTTGAATCGTCCTTTTCGGAACCCCAGCGGCCTGGGCGAATTTCTCCTGAGCCCTAATTGTCTCTAAAATACCTCCCCTGGAAAATTCGATGGCGGCAATCACATCCTCCTCTGGCACCATATTTGCCTCCGCCTCCACCATCATAACGTCGATCTCGTTGTTGTCCCGGTTGAGAATGCCAGCTACGACGATATTTAATTGACTCTCCGCCAACTCGCTGTAGGTAGGGTTGATGACGAATTCGTCTCCGATCATTCCTACCCTCACGGCGCCCACCGGGCCATTGAAGGGAATGTCCGATATAGACAATGCGGCCGAAGCTCCGATTATCCCTAAAACATCCAGGGGGTTGACCATATCCACGGATAAGATAGTCGCGATTACCTGAACTTCGATCCTTAGGCCCTCTGGGAAAAGAGGCCTCAAGGGTCGATCGATCAGTCTTGCGGTCAAAATGGATTTTTCCGAGGGGCGTCCTTCCCTTCTGAAGAATCCTCCGGGAATCTTGCCAGCCGCATACATTCTTTCTTCCACGTCTATGGTTAGCGGAAAGAAGTCTTTTTCCGTTTCATTTTTAGAGCCCACCGCCGTAATCAATAGCACCGTTCCACCACAACTGACAACTACAGACCCATCAGCCTGATCTGCCAATTTGCCCGTCTCAAAGATTATCTCCTTTCCCGCAATCTGAAAGGATTCTCTAATAGCACAACTATCTGTCATTTGATAAATCATCTCCCATCAGCAACATGCGATTATTCGTTCGCGGTCTTATCTTCTTAAACCCAATCTCTCTATTAAAGCGCGGTACCTCTCGATATCCTTCTTCTTCAGGTAATCGAGCAGCCTTCTTCTCTTGCCCACCATCTTCAATAAACCTCTCCGTGAGTGATGGTCCTTTTTATGAATTTTAAGGTGTTCGGTGAGATTATTGATGCGGTGCGTAAGCAGAGCTACCTGTACTTCCGGAGAGCCAGTGTCCCCATCATGAGTTTCATACTCCTCGATGATGGTGGACTTTTCCGTCTTGTCCAAAGCCAACTTTTTCACCTCCTTTGATCATCCCCGCAATCCAGGAGATGAGTCGGTGAGTCTCATCTCTTAGAAAGCGGTTAAGCGCTCGGCAACAAAGCGCCTAATTCATACTACCACATTTCGTGCCCAAGATTATAACGTTATTTGAAAAAACGTAATGGGAAAAGGCAAAAAAGAGCCTAAACCCTTTTCACTATATAATGAACACAACAATTATGCCACTCTAACATCCCTTTTAAGACCACCCGCCTTCGCCCAGCGTTCAATCTTCCCTCGTCTGGAAAAAAATTTTTACTTTCTCTATATCCTCCACAATCTGCCTACGCAGATCCTCTCCGCTGTCGAAGGCCATCTTCGTTCTGACCCTGAAAAGAAAACTGATCCCTAAATGCTTTCCATATAAATTCTCCTCACATCCCATGATATGCACCTCTATCCTTTTGCTGCTAATTTGAAAAGTGGGTACATCTCCGATGTAGATAGCCGCCGGGTAAAAGCCATGGTCCCAGAAGGCTTCGCCCCCATATACCCCATCGGCGGGAATACACCTCTGGTCATGAACTTCCAAATTGGCGGTGGGAAACCCCAGGGTACTCCCCCTGCTATCCCCATGAACCACAAAGCCCTCCAATATATAATCCCACCCCAGACGCCGGTTGGCTTCCTCCACTTTACCTTCCTCCAGCAATTTCCTGATGCTGGTACTGGAAATGACCTCTCCGTCTTCTTTAAGCAGTTCCACCGGTATGACCTCTACGCCCCTGTTTACCGCCGCTTGTGTCATGAAATAGATGTCTCCCTCGCCCCTGTGGCCAAAACGGAAGTTCTCGCCTACCACAATGACTCTAGCTCCCAGCTTATCGATTAGTATCTCGTTCAAAAAATCGGCAGCCGGGATTCGAGAAAGGTCAGTATCAAAGTGCGATAATAACACCAGATCCACATCCAGCTCCTCCAGCAGCTTTAACTTTTGGGCGCTGGTGGATAGTATGGGGGGGTGCTGCCCAGGCTTAAGAACCTCAAGAGGATGACGGTCGAAAGTAAAAACCACGCACCGGAGGCTTAATTCGCGAGCCCTGGAATGGGCAACGTCTATTATCTTGCGATGACCGCGATGAACCCCATCGAACATTCCTATGGTCACGACAGTATTCCCTAGATTTTTCGGCCATCCATCGATACCTGGTATAACTTCCATGCCGGTAGCTCCCCAATGTAATTACTGGATTTAAGGTACCACTTTCATTTTAATAGAATGTAACCAATTCTGTTAAAGCCTTTTCCGCTTTATCTAGCGCAACCCAAGCAATCTACAGGCCGATTACCCTTAGCACTTCTGTATTATGGGAATCAATACCATGAAAGCGGTGTATCGCCAACGGTCTGTCCAATTCGTCCATCACCAGCAGTACATCCCCCCCGCCAGCGTCGCGCAGTTGACTGGTCAGTCCTCGCCCAACCGGCAAGCTCATCCCATTAACGACTCCTCTAATCAGATCGCCACTCACATATACCCTGGGGAGATGAGCAAGGCTTTCCGCTATAGGTATGAAACGCAAGTCTTGCCCCCTTTGAAGCATTTTCAGCAATTTTTCCAAAGGCATAGCCTGTGACACATCGAAATCTCCCGCCCTGATCCTCCTCAAACCCTTCAAACAGGCCCCCACACCCAACTTCAGACCGATATCGCGGCAGAGCGATCTGATATACGTGCCTTTTGAACAGGATACCCGGAAATGAACTTGGGTCTTACCCAGTTCTTCCCTTATATCCAATACTTTCATCGAAAAAATCTCTATAGTCCGAGGCGACAATTCCACCACCTCGCCGGAACGTGCGTATGAATAAAGAGGTCTGCCTCTCCTTTTGAGCGCGGAGTATTGGGGAGGAAGTTGCTCCTGCCTCCCTTCCATACTCTTGAAACAGGAATAGATCGCCTCCTTGGCAATAGAGACATACTTCTCCTCAATCACTCTCCCTGTGATATCTAGAGTATCCGTGGCCACCCCCGCCAAAAGCGTCGCTTCGTAGACTTTAGGCTCTTCCTCAAGGAAAGGAACGATCTTGGTTGCCTTCCCCCAAACAGTCACCAAGAGACCAGTCGCTAGAGGGTCCAGGGTGCCCGTATGGCCCACTTTTGCCCCTTTAATATATTTTTTCAACTCGCGGATTACCTGATAAGAAGTTATGCCCGAGGGTTTATCTACCAGAAGAATTCCGTCCAGATTTTCAGACATTTCCTTTCAGCTTACTTGATCTCTTAAAGAATCCCCTATGTCTCTTAAGATTTCTTCCAAGCTCGAAGAAGAGGTAAAGCCCGCCGCCTGCATGTGCCCTCCACCCCCGAACTTCCTTGCGATATCCCCCACCCTAATTTCGTCGCGGGAACGTAGGCTTATCCTGGTCCGGCCATCTGGCTGCTCTTTGAACAGCACCGCCACCTTCGCCTCACGAGCTATTCTTATCATCTCAATTAGATCTTCGGTCTCCTCCATAGGAATGCCGTGTTGTTTAAGATCTTTCTGGGTGAAATAGCTGTAAACCACCGGTAAGCCCTCAAGTTTTTTAGCCCTACTCAAGACCAAGCCCGTTAATCTGAGGTACCCCAAGGACGCGTTTTCATATACCTTGCGCGCGACTTCGCCCGGGTCAACCCCTAACTTGAGCAACTCAGCGGCCATGCAGAAAGATTTGCTCGTGGTAAAACCGTGCTTGAATCTGCCGGTATCAGTTATCAAGCCCGTATAGAAGCAGGTCGCGGCTTCTTTGCCAATGGAGTATTTACTTTTCAGCAAGTTAAAAATTATCTCCGCGGTGGAAGAGGCATTATAATCCACCAGGTTCACGTCCCCAAAATAAGTGTTGTCCTCATGATGATCTATGTTGACGAGATGCCCCGCCCTATTGGCGATTTCCTCAAGGTTTCCTAACCTCCCGATGTTCCCGCAATCTACCGCTATGAATAGATGCGGCGTTTCCGGCAACTCGGAAAAGGGTATTAATAACTCCTGGCCCGGAAGAAAGCGGTATTGGGGCGGGATCCTTTCATTATCCGGCATAGCCCCCCTAACGTCTTTGCCAGCTTCGCTCAGCACTATCTGCAAACCAAGGAGAGACCCAACGCCATCGCCATCACCATGCATATGACAGCTCGCCACTATAGTCCCCGCTTTCTCGATTAGCTCTATTATTTTTAACTGGATAGAAGCGTTATTCATCCCTCTCTTCCTCTTCTCTCAACTTCCTGATGATTTTGTCGATCCTTACGTAATTCTCCACGTTGGAATCGATAAGGAAATTAAGTTCCGGCATGTAGCGCAATCGGATGCGTTTGGAGATCTCACCCTTGATAAAACCTTTGGCGCCATCCAGGGCCTCAAGGAGAGCCTGGTTCTCGCCACTGGAACCGAGCACGCTTACCCATACGCGGGCAAATCTTAGGTCAGCGCTCATCTCCACTCGGGTGATGGTGACAAAACCTATCCGAGGATCTTTAAGCTCATACTGGATTATCTCGCTTAAAACTTCCTTCAAGGTCTCGCTGACCCGTTTAACCCTCTCTGGTATCATAATATTTTCGCTCTGTAAAATTAGAAAGGTGTAAATATATGAATGCTGGAATCAACTATATCGGCATTTGTCCAACCTATGATGGACCTTTCCACCTGCGTCAGAATTTTCCTCGCCATGTATTCGCTGTTGCTGGCGCAAGCTATCGCTATAGAACATCTACGAACCGAATCTAGATGGTCTATTTCGGCGGCAGCCACGTTGAACTTCTTTCGGGATCGGTCAATTATGCTCTTTATCACCGCTCTTTTTTCTTTCAGCGACGTGCTCTCCGGTATATATAATTCGAGTCGCAGGGCTCCGATAAACATTTTCCAGAGATTTGAAACTAGTCAATAGGGGCTTAGCTTCTTGATTTTTCCCTCAGCTCATAAGTTTCGATAATGTCTCCATCCTTTATATCCTGAAAGTTTTCCAGGCCTATTCCGCACTCAAAACCCGCTGAGACGGACCTAACGTCTTCCTTGAAACGCTTCAGAGAAGATATTCTACCCTCATAAACGATAGCGCCCTCTCTGGTCAAGCGAGCCATCGATCCTCTGTTTATCTCCCCGTCTTTCACCATACACCCAGCTATAACGCCCACCCTGGGCACTCGGAAAGTGGTGAGCACCTCGGCGTATCCTGTTTGAACTTCCTCAACTTCGGGTTCCAGCAAGCCTTCCATAGCGGATTGCAGTTCTTCTATCACTTGGTAGATAACCCTATAGAGCCTTACGTCCACGTGTTCCTTCTCCGCCAGTTCCTTCGCTTTGGGATCCGGTCGCACATTGAAGCCTATAACTATAGCATCAGACGCCGATGCCAGCATGATATCGCTTTCGGTTATGGCTCCAACGCCTTTATGCAACACGTTAATCTTCACCTCGCCCTGATCCAGCTTGGCTATTGAGTCCATCAGAGCTTCCACCGATCCCTGAACGTCGCATTTAAGAATAAGCTTTAGCTCGGCGGTATCTCCTTCTTTTATTCTTTCGAATAATTCTTCAAGGGTCATATGTCGTGGAGGCATCTGCTCCAATGAGATCTTCTCTCTTAATCTGCGGTCATTGGCGATGGCCTTCGCTTTCTTTTCGTCCTCCACAACCTGGAACTCGTCCCCAGGATTGGGTACGGTGGACAAGCCCAATATCTCGACGGGCATGGAAGGAGTGGCCGCTTCAACCTTATCCCCTCTTTCATTGAAGAGAGCCCGCACCCTTCCATAGGTAGTTCCCGCCACAAGCGCATCTCCTACCCTTAGGGTTCCTCTCTGCACAAGAAGGGTAGCGACAGGGCCCCTTCCTTTGTCCAGTCGGGCTTCGATTATTACCCCGCTGGCCTTAGCCCGGAAATTAGCTTTCAGTTCATAAAGGTCCGCCAAAAGTAATATGTTCTCCAGCAATTTATCTAGATTGGTCTTTTGTTTGGCGGAAACCTCAACATAGATGACATCGCCACCCCATTCCTCGGGAATCAGGTGGTATTCAGTCAGATCCTGTTTTATTTTCAGAGGGTTGGCACCCTCCTTGTCAATTTTATTTATCGCAACTAGGATTGGCACGCCCGCCGCCTGGGCGTGGTCAACCGCCTCAATGGTTTGAGGCATCACTCCGTCATCCGCTGCGACCACCAGAACCGCGATATCGGTAACTTGTGCGCCTCTCGCTCTCAAAGCAGTGAAGGATTCGTGTCCGGGAGTGTCAATGAAAGTTATCAAACGGTCTTGGTAGCTAACTTGATAAGCCCCTATGTGCTGGGTTATACCCCCTACCTCTTGGGAAATCACATCGGTCATCCGTATAGCATCAAGAAGCGAGGTCTTTCCATGATCCACATGGCCCATAACCGTAACCACCGGAGGTCTTCTTTCTAAAAGTTCCTCAGGCTCCGCTTCTGGAAGGATATCCACCTCTTCGGCGAATTGGCTCTTTATCTCCACTTCATACCCTAGTTCCTCCCCAATAACATGAACCGCCTCATCGGTCATGGATTGATTGACGGTGATCATTTCTCCGAGGCTCATCAGCATTTTCACGATATCCGCGGGATTCTTTCCCACCCTTTGGGCAAATTTCCTAACGGTGATGCCCGCTGGCACTTTGAGCTTCTTCGGTTTTGTCTTCGCCTCTGTTTTTTCGGCTCTCCCCTCCTCTATCTCTCCCGCCGCTCCTTTTTCGCCTTTGGCCGGCACTGGCCCAGTATATTTTTCAGCGGTCTCCTTCTTCTCTGCAATTTTTTCTTCTTTCGCTACTTTTTCTCTCGCCTCCGGCTGTGGCAAGACGGCTTGAGGCGTGGGTGATTTCTCTTTTTCTCCGGCTTTATCCTCCTTGGTCTTGGCCATCGCTTGTTTTTTCGGAGACGCCGGCTTCGCCTCTTTCTCTGCTGCAGATGGAGCTTTTCCTGCGGGCGGCTTCCTCTCGCTAACCTTCACCTTGGCTTTTCCTGCAGCTTTCTCCTCCACCGCGGCCGTGGAAATCTTGTCCTTAACTTTCCTTGCTGGCGCTACCGATCCCGCCTGCGCAGGCTTTTTCGCCAGCGCCTTGGTCTCCTTGACGCCTTTGCTCTTCGCCTTTGCGGCTTCTACTTTCTTTCTCAGCTTTGTCTCCAGCTTCTCATCAACGGAAGCTAGAGGATTGGATACCTCCAAGCCCAGCTTGTTCAATTCGACGATCAGCTCTTTGCTGGTCATCTCAAGTTCCTTAGCCAGTTGATGAACTCTTTTTCCTGCCATTACCGTCCCCTTCTAATGCCGCTACGATAGCTGGAAAAAATTAGTTGCACATCGCGAATTCGCTCGCATCTTGTCCTCATAAACTACCTATCTTTATTCCTTCTTCTGCACGTCTTCCTCTGGGAGTTTATCTTTAGACGCAAGCTGCGATTCGCTCTTTATATCTATGCGTAATCCCGTCAATTTAGCCGCAAGCCTGGCGTTCTGGCCTTCTTTCCCGATAGCTAGGGATAACTGATTGTCGGGCACGATCACTTGAGCCGATTCTTCCTCAAGATCTACTTTGACCTCCTTTATGCTCGCTGGCGCCAACGCGTTGGCCACGAAAACCCTTGGGTCCTCATCCCAGGGCACAATATCTATCTTCTCCCCTTTAAGCTCGTTTACAACCATCCTCACCCTGGAGCCTTTAGACCCCACGCAAGCCCCCACCGGGTCGATATTCTTGTCCACCGAGTGCACCGCTATCTTGGAGCGATAACCAGGCTCACGGGAGACCGCCTTTATCTGGACATAGCCTTCAGCGATCTCCGGCACCTCCAGCTCAAACAGGCGCTTGATAAGTCCCGGGTGCGTCCTGGATACCATAATTTGAGGACCTTTGTTTGTCTTCCTAACCTCAACGATGTAAATTTTTATTCTCGTGCCATGTTCATACCTCTCCCCCGGGATCTGTTCCGAGACCGGAAGCAGCGCTTCCACTTTTCCCAAGTCCACCAAAGTGTATCTCTGATCGCTCTGTTGAACGATCCCGGTAACCACATCTCCAACCTTCTCATGATATTCCTCGAACATCATGTCTCTTTCTGCTTCCTTGATGCGCTGAAGTATTACTTGTTTTGCCGTCTGGGCCGCAATGCGACCGAAATTATCCGGGGTGATCTCCCTCTCCACTACTTCGTTGTTCTCATCAGTCTCAATGCTGTATACTCGTATGGCTCCGCTTTCACGATCCATTTCAACCCTGGCATTGTGTGCGGTGCCATAATTTTTATGGTACGCGGAAAGGAGAGCGACCTCTAGCGCCTCTATCAGGGTATCAGCTTGGATTCCCTTCTCTCTTTCCAATTGGTAGAGAGCCTCGATTAACTCCATATTCAACCGAGCTCATCCTCCTTCATTCGTCTTCCCACTTATTTATGTTATACGCGCTTCAATATAAAATCCATCATCCATTGCTAGTCATACCTGGGTAGGATATCAATACTGGGCAGATTTGTCCCAATTGAAGACCAGCTTGCCTTTTCTTATCGCCTCGTACTTGAGGGCAATCTCTTCTCCCTCTGTCAGGATACTTACCTCTTTTTCGGTGACGCCATTAATAACCCCCGTTACTTTTTTTCTGCCCTCAAATGGCTGATTAAGCCATATATCGACCTTCCTCCCGATGAAAGCCGCATATTCTCTAGGTTTTTTCAGAACCCTTTCTATGCCGGGAGACGCCACCTCCAACTCATAGCTTTCCTTAATAAGATCCTCCACATCGAGGCGCCTTCCGATCTCCTCGCTCATCCTGGCACAGGTTTCAAGGTCAATACCGCCCTTTTTATTCAGATATACGGACAGGATTCTTTTTCGATTCTGGCGATGCAATTCCACCGAAACCAGTGTAAGACCTTCTTCCGCTACCAGCGGTTCGATCAAGTCCTCAATCTTTCTTTCCAGCTCGGCTTGGTTCATATCCCTTCACGCTCTCTCAATCTCAAATAAAAAGTGGGCTCCTGCCCACTTCTTTGCTATTGGGTAACCTTCCAAATCAAATTATAGCACCATTTCAGGGAAGATTACAATAAATGTCTGGTATGATTGCAATCAATTTCCCGGAAATAGGCTCGCTACAAACCCGATGAAGAGGCTTGCGATAGATGATGCCTGCCACGATAATGAGGAGTATATTGTGGAATAAGCTTCTTAGGGTTTAATATACCATGTTATATAGCTATAATATATTATCAGCTCATTTAGGGAGGATCATTAAACATGGATAAGTTCGCCATAGAGAAGATTAGAAATGTAGCACTTTTCGGACACGGCGGGTCAGGAAAGACCTCGCTCGCGGAGGCCATGCTTTTCAATTCTAAAACCATATCCCGCCTGGGCAAGGTTGATGATGGTAACACGGTAAGCGACTTCGACCCCGACGAACAGAAGAGGAAGATCTCAGTAAGCACCTCCATTTTGCCTTTTGAATGGAAGAAACACAAAGTTAACCTATTGGACGTACCTGGATTCGCCGATTTCCTGGGAGAGGCGGTCCAGGTGGTGAGGGTTGTCGATGGTGCCATTTTCGTCATCTCGGCGGTCTCTGGATTGGAAGTACAGGCGGAGATTATCTGGCGCCTCGCGGATAAATGGAATCTCCCACGCCTCGTATTTATCAATAAAATGGATCGGGAGAACGCCAGTTTCCAGAGATGCTTGGATGAACTGAAAAATGTCTATGGATCCAAGATAGTTCCCTTCCAGATTCCCATCGGGGAGGAACACGATTTCCGAGGCGTGGTGGATTTGATAGGCAATCGCGCCATCATTTTCAAAGAAGATGGTAGCTATGGGGAAGAGGAGATTCCCCGAGAGTTAGGGGATATGGTGACCGAGGCCAGAGAAAAGCTGGTGGAAGGCGCGGCGGAGGCCAACGACGAACTCATGGAGAAGTATCTTAACGAAGAGGAGCTCTCCTCCGAGGAGATAGCGGAGGCGCTTCTTTCAGGCATTTCCAGTGGAGCTATAGTGCCAGTCCTCTGTGGTTCCGCCACTCACAACATCGCGGTTCAACCATTGATGGATTCCATAATAAGCGGTCTGCCCTCTCCCGATTACCGGAAAGAAATCAAGGGCAAGAAGCCTGGAGGGGATCAGGAAATCTCCTTTCCTTGCGAAGACAAAGCGCCTCTTGCCTCCCTGGTTTTCAAAACCATCTCCGACCCTTACGTAGGCAAATTGACCTATTTCCGAGTGTTTTCGGGATCATTGAAAGCCGATAGCCCCATATATAATCCAAATAGGGATAAGGAAGAGCGGATTGGCCAGGTCTTCGTGATCCGTGGAAAGAACCAGATTCCCGTCAGGGAGATAGCGGCGGGCGATATCGGCGGCGTTCCAAAACTATCCGAAACCTCCACGGGAGATACCCTATGCGAAAAATCCAACCCCATAGTACTTCCGGGAATTGAGTTCCCAGAGCCTATCATCTCTTTAGCGGTGGAGCCCAAGACCAAAGGAGACGAGGACAAGCTTTCCGTAGCGCTCTCCCGCCTCGCCGAGGAAGACCCCACTTTTAGAGTGCGCAGAGATAACGAAGTAAAGCAGACGATCATCTCTGGGATGGGAGAGGCACATCTTGAGATAATGCTGGAGAGAATGGCCAGAAAATTTGGGGTTGACGTGGAGTCTTCCCTACCCAAAGTTCCATATAAAGAGACCATAAGACGCTCTGCGAAAGCAGAGGGAAAGCATAAGAAACAGACCGGCGGCCATGGTCAGTTCGGGATATCCTGGATCGAGATCGAACCCCTAGAAAGAGGAGCCGGATTCGAATTCGTGGACAAAATCGTGGGGGGAGTGATACCTAAACAGTTCATACCTTCGGTCGAGAAAGGGGTTCGCAAGGCTATGGAGGAGGGCTACCTCGCCGGTTATCCCATTGTGGACATCAGAGCCACGGTATACGACGGGAAATATCACCCCGTGGATTCCTCCGATATATCGTTTCAGATAGCCGGCTCTTTAGCGCTGAAGAACGCCATGGCCAACGCCGACGCTTTTCTCCTAGAGCCGATTATGAACGTGGAAATACTGGTTCCTGAAGCCAATATGGGAGACGTAATGGGCGATCTCAACTCCAAACGCGGGAAAATTATGGGAATGGAACAAGAGGGCAGTTTTCAGAAGATCAAAGCCCAGGTCCCATTGGCGGAAATGTTCCGCTATTCCATCGATCTCCGTTCCATAACCGGAGGAAGGGGCACTTTCACCATGTCATTTTCCCATTACGAAGAGGTGCCCTCCCACATCGCCCAGAAGATTATTGCTGCTGCCCGTGAGGAGAAAGAACGTTCCTAGATTTTTTCCAAGCGGTTTTAAACTGTTATCGCTCAGAATCCCGTTACCAAACAAGTAGAATCTGGGCTCGAGACAAACAGCGATCATCAATCAGGTACTAAACCTACCCTAGAATCTCGCTTAAGGCCGCAGATAGCTTCTGGTAGGTGTCCGATAGCGCCTCGGGAAGCACCTTGGAATGGCCGATTACCGGCATGAAATTGGTATCTCCCTCCCAGCGCGGCACCACATGAATGTGTAGGTGTTCGTCGAACCCTGCTCCCGCTACCTTTCCCACATTGATTCCAATGTTAGCTCCCTGGGGATTCATAGCTCTCTTCAAGGCTTTGAAAGAACTGACCACCAAGCTCATCATCTCGTTTAAGGCATCCGTGCTTAGCAGTTCCAAATCCCCCACGTGGCTATAGGGGGCCACCATGAGATGGCCGGTGTTATAAGGGTACCTGTTCATCATGATGAAGGCGTGATTTCCCCGATGTAGTATTAGCTTAGTTTGGTCATCGTCTTTGCTTTCCGGAATATCGCAGAATATGCAGGGTTGGCTTCTCATCTTCTCCACATTCTCTACGTAATCCATCCTCCAAGGCCGCCATAGATAATCCATCCGCGTTACCAGTCCTCATCAAAACTTCTCTGTTGAATTTTCTTTTCCATCCTGGTGATGAATTCATCTTTTTCCAAGTTTCTTAAATCCTCACCACTTCTGGTCCTAACGGATATGGTCCCTTCCTGAACTTCCTTATCACCTATTATCACCGCAAAGGGTATTTTCTGAAGTTGGGCGCGGCGAATCTTCATGTTAAGGGTCTGGTTTTCGTCATCCACCTCCGATCTCCATCCCCTGGACAAGAAAGTGGCGTTGAGGTGCCGAGCGCATTCCACATGTCGGTCCGCTATGGGAACGATTACCACCTGCACGGGGGACAGCCAGAGGGGCAGCGCCCCCCCATAATGCTCTATTAGTATCCCCAGGAATCGCTCTATGCCAGCGAGCACCACCCGGTGAATCATGACTGGTCGGTGCGGTCGATTATCCTTCCCGGCATAGGTTATATCGAACCTCTCGGGCAGGTTGAAATCCGCCTGGATGGTAGGTCCCTGCCATAGCCGTCCAATGGCATCCTTCAGCTTCACGTCAATCTTAGGCCCGTAGAATACCCCCTCTCCTGGGTCGACGGTATAATCTACGGCATGGTCCTTGAGAGCCTGAGCAAGTTCTTCAGTCGCCTCTTCCCAGATTTCGTCGCTTCCCACATATCTCTCAGGCCGCGTGCTTAAATTTACCTGGAAATCGCTGAAGCCAAAGTCTTTGAGCGCGCTGAAGGCAAACTCCAGGCACTCATAAACCTGTTCCCTAAGTTGCTCTCTGGCACAGAATATATGGGCGTCATCCTGAGTGAACCCTCTTACCCGTAGAAGCCCATGTAGCACGCCGGAACGCTCGTAGCGATAGACTGTGCCCAACTCAAAAAATTTCAGGGGCAAATCCCGATAGCTCCGTGGCTTGGTCTTATAGATCAACAGGTGACCAGGGCAGTTCATGGGCTTAACCACGTACTCCGCGTTCTCTTTCTCAAAGGTAAACATGTTCTCCTTGTAATAATCCATGTGCCCTGATAGTCTCCAGAGATCTCCCCGGTAGAGATGGGGGGTGATCACCATCTGATAACCCCTCTTGAGATGCTCTTCTTCCAGATATCTTTCGATTATACGTCTTAGAATCGCTCCTTTAGGATGGTATAGCACCACGCCGGCCCCCGCCTCTTCGTGGAAAGAGAAGAGGTCTAGCTCTTTCCCTAGCCTGCGGTGATCCCTCCGCTCCGCTTCCTCTTTCAGATGTAGGAATTCCTCTAGTTCATCCTTGGTCTCAAAGGAAATCCCATAGATCCTTTGCAGCATGGCTCGACTCTCGTCGCCCCGCCAGTAAGCTCCCGCCAAACTAAGGAGCTTGAACTCTCTCACCCGCCCGGTGGAAGGAAGATGGGGCCCCTTGCACAGATCGATGAAGTCCCCTTGCTGGTAAAGGGTCACAGGGTCCTCCTCCATCTCTTGGAGCAGCTCAATTTTATAGTTCTGTCTCCTTTCCCTGAATAGCTCTATCGCTTCCTTCCTTCTCATCTGCATCCTTTTGATGGGAAGGTCCCTCTCGATAATCTCCCGCATCTTCTCCTCGATGATGGGCAGATCCTCAGGCACCAAGCGGCGCGGAAGATCGATATCGTAATAGTAACCCTCTTTGATGGCGGGGCCGATGGCTAACTGGGACTGGGGAAATAGTTCTATAACGGCTTGGGCCATAATATGGGATGAAGTGTGCCAGTAGACCTCTTTTCCCTCCTCATTGGAATATTCCACCAGCTCGACCTCACCCTCGTCTTCGACCATGGCGGTTAGGTCTTTCAACTGCCCGTCTACTTTTACTGCTACAACCTTTTCCAAGAGATGTGGAAAGTTCTTTTCCAGGAGCTCGGCGAAGGTGATACCGGTATCCACTATAATTTTGCGATCCCATCCCTTTAATCTTATTTCCATGAGCGCTCCATCAATCCAGCTCCAAGGTGAACTCCACTTCTAAATCGTAGAGATCCACCAACGGATCCTCGGTTAACAGCCTCAACGATGACCTTAATTTATGCCCTCTTCGCTCCATTTCCTCGCTCATAAGGGCTATAATCTTCGCGGAATAGGCGATGGCTTCTTTGCCTCTTGCGTGCAACCTCGCCATCTTCTTCTCCTTCAAAGCCTCGTCCATGGAACGCATGACCTCAGTTCCATCGCTCTCAGGAGTTACTACTATGGGGGCGCTTAAAATCTTCTCCAGCTCCTTTTCCTTTTGCTCCCTTTTTACCTTTGATAATTCCTCCTGTTTCTCTACGGAGATGGTGTAATCATCTATATTGTCGAAGATAAAACCGCATTTAAGACAGTATTGCGAGGATATGGGGGAAATTTCCTGGCAATTGGGACAGAGCAACCTAAGCCCCTTGTATCTCTCATCTATCTCATGGTCCATCCGATCATCAGTCAGATGGGGATCGGGAATAGAAAACTTTGCATAGCACAAGGTGCAGTAGGTGGCATTCTCAGGGTTTTCCGCTCCACAGTTGGGACAAATCATATAAGCGCACCGACCTGTTGACTTTATATCACTCAATTAATTTACATCTTGTAAAAGTTAATATCAATTATTTCTAAGAAGTTGTAAACTCAATCATTCCGCTCCGAGACAACAATGGTCCTTTTTAGAAAAATGGTGGGCGCGGAGGGGATTGAACCCACGACCTCTTCCGCGTCAAGGAAGCGCTCTCCCACTGAGCTACGCGCCCACGCATTTATATTTTTATTTATTTGATTCATTTTAGCAAGTGGCGGATAAACGCTTCTTATGGCTCACGCCATCATGTCCAATCTTTTTGTGAGCATAAAAATAATGGAGGCGGCGACCGGATTTGAACCGGTGATCAAGGTTTTGCAGACCTTTGCCTTACCACTTGGCCACGCCGCCCATTACTATCTAAAAAGGTAGATGGGCTTTAACCACCTACCAACCTATATCTGGAGCGGAAGACGGGATTCGAACCCGCGACCCTCACCTTGGCAAGGTGATGCTCTACCAACTGAGCCACTTCCGCCTTTCGTCTTTTTCCCGAGGAAATTTTAACATCACGCCAATCGTTTATCAACTTCTCCTATCTTAAAATTGCCCCTTTGGCCACTTTGCTCAGGGTTATATCACTTTGAATCCTCAGTCTGTTTCTCGTCTCGTCTCCATGTTTCCCACTAACGTCCATCTAGGTTCGGAAGGGAAAGTTGTTTCTTTAGCTTTTCCCCCATCCAATGATGATTTTCATCAAAGGAATATTCCCTCGATTCTCTCGGTCACCGTTCTGGGGTTACCGCTCAATATGCCCTCCCTACCCTCGAAGGGGGTCTCCACTACCACGCCTGAGGAGGTTATCCGCACTTGTCTGATATTC
>JACVIX010000035.1 GCA_015711725.1 Candidatus Geothermincola primus
GAGACCTGCCACTAGGAGAAGCTTTTATGGCATGGCGTAAGTTTTCACAGGAAAGCCCGGTATTTGACGTAGGCTCCATCGTCCAGGCGGGTTGTCGTACTTCTCTGCCTGAAGAAGTGATAGCCGCGTACAATGCACCATTCCCAGACGAAAGGTATAAAGAGGGGGCGCGCATTTTCCCTTCTCTAGTGCCCATAACTCCCGATGACCCAGCGGCTGAAGCAAATCGGAGAGCTTGGGAGGTATTGACCAAGTTAGAATTACCCTTTCTTACCGCCTTCAGCGATTCCGATCCCATCACCAGAGGAGCCGAGAAATTCTTGCAGGAAATGATCCCAGGAGCGCGGGGCCAGCCTCACGTGATCATAAAAGATGCGGGACACTTCCTCCAAGAGGATCGTGGTGAGGAATTGGCCCGCGTGGTGGTGGAATTTATATCCAGCTGAGACAGCCATAACACTCTCGATTTTATTCTGTTTGGGTTTTATGGCGCATTATTATATTTTTCTCTTACAAAATTAGCCTCATCAACGAGAAAAACGAACGAAGGGCAAAAAGATTATTCACTTTGCTGCTCGAAATTACTTTGGCAAAATTCCCTTCCGATCAGCGACCTTGATTTTGCGAACGCTTATGTTGATTTGGGACATGGCGACCTGAAAGTAAGACTCGGTATATTAAACTCATGAAAATGAGAGAATTAACGCCAGAGGAAGAGAGAGTAATAATTTATAAAGGTACGGAACCTCCTTTTAGCGGGGAGTACTGTGATCACTTCGAAACGGGTATTTATGTCTGCAGGCGCTGTGGGGCTCCTCTCTATCGCTCCAAGGATAAATTTCATTCCGGATGCGGGTGGCCCAGCTTTGATGATGAAATAAAGGGAGCGGTGAAAAGATTGAGAGATGCGGATGGCGTAAGAACTGAGATAATCTGCGCCAACTGCGGAGCTCATCTGGGTCATGTGTTCTTCGGGGAGGGTTTTACCCCAAAAGATATTCGCCATTGCGTTAATTCTCTATCCCTCAGTTTCGTTCCGGAGGAGGAGCTAGATGAATGATAGCAGGGAAGAGATCGTTTTTGGTGGCGGATGTTTCTGGTGTGTCGAGGCGGCATTTCGAGAGGTAAAGGGAGTTATTGAGACCATACCTGGTTATGCTGGAGGGTTCGTTCCAAATCCCCGCTACGAGGATGTATGTAGGGGGGATACTGGACACGCCGAAGTGGTATTAATTTCCTACGATCCCCATCTGATCTCGCTGGAGCGACTTTTGGAGATCTTTTTCCAGATACACGATCCCACATCTCTCAACCGACAGGGCGGGGACGTGGGGACTCAGTACCGGTCGATAATACTTTACTCTTCGGAGGAGCAGAGGATAGCGGTGGAAAACTACATGGACAAGATCAAGATTAATTACAGCCGCCCTTTGGTCACAGAGCTGAAAAGATTAGATAAATTTTGGCCTGCAGAGGATTACCATCGTGACTATTATTGGAGAAACCCCACCCAACCCTACTGTCGGGCGGTTATCGCGCCTAAATTGGAGAAATTATCGAAGAAAAATAATCGCCCGCTTAGATGAAACTTTTACAATTAGAAGATATATCCTCTTGACTTATTTCCAATAATTTCCATTGACCATAAACCGCGAAAGATTTTCCCGCAAGTGAGAGTGCTATGAATTATTGCATCGCATATCCCTTACGAATCGCATATCCCTTTCGATGTTTATACGAGTATTTCCGGTCGCCTCCCTTATGCTCTTTTAAGACAAGTCGTGTATCTGAAAATATCCGATTCTATTTACATGGTGTTTTGATATTAGATCTGGTAGTGCATAAGAATTTGTGTTTGGAATCCCAAGGCGTTAATAAATAGACTCCCTCTTTTAAGGAAAGAAGAATGACCAAACAAGGAAGGCTGTTTCCGGATGTGATGAAAATGCCTCGAGGGAAATGGGCGCACAGGTAAGGGAAGAGGTCAAGCGTAGGGGAAAGGCTATCTTTAAGAGGCTCGTGGCTGAGGAGAGGGGACTCATCTTGGAGGAGAAACCAGAGGACGAGGGCAACGGATTATATTAGCTCCCTTCTCGCCTCGTGCGGGCTCACCCGGGGCTTGAAGGTCCCCCGCACCCGCTCGGGGGAATTCTACCCGTCAATCCTGCCCGGAAAGAGACGGACTTCGTTGGATCTTGGGGTCTCATCCTTCTCATGTTCTCCGGCGGCGTGAGCAACAGGAGGATCCAGCAGGTGATAGAGACCATCTATGGGACCTTCTACCCCCACGTCTATCTGGCCAAGATAGCTCGGGTGGCGACGGAAGAGATCGAGGCATGGAGGATGCGGCCGCTTTAAGGAATCCCATTTCTCGGTGATCGTGGACGCTTGCTTCCTTTCCTTGAATAGGGGTCGCGCAAGGAGGAGCTCATCCACATCGCCCAGGGAACCGATCACGAGGGGCGCAAGGAAGTCTTGGGCTTTTCCCTCATGGGGTCGGATAAAGAATCCTCCCATGCCTGGCTGGAAATCCTCTCGGAGCATAAGTGAAGGGGCTGGAGCGCACGAAGATCGCGGTCTCCGATGACCTTCCGGGCATCGAGGAAGCGGTGGGATTGGTCTTTTCGGGAGCCGATCACACAGCTCTGCTGCTCGCACGTGGCAAAGAACGCCAGGACCAAGGTGAGGCGGTCCGACTGCGTCGAGGTCCTTTCCCACTTAAGGCCATCCACCGGGCTCCAGGTCAAAAAGAAACGGAGATCGTTCTTGCACCCTTCGAGGAATACTTGAAAAAGCGCCATCCGCACCTGGTGCGCTACTGGCGGGAGAACCCAACCTCACTTCTCTCCTTTCTCTCATCCCCAAAGCAGCTCAGGCTCTACATCTACACCACCAACCAGCTGGAGAGACCAAAAACGAGGTGAAGAGGCGGACCAAGAACATCGAGGTCTTCCCCTCGGAAGAAATTCTCCTCTCCGTTCTTTATCTCATCATTAAGATTGAGAACGATCAACTCGGCTCAAGGGAGCTTGGGGATTTTACAAAACTAAAGTTGGAGGAGGAAAGCAAAACGGTGGAACAAATTCCTTGACGCTATACATGCTTGCCAACGGAAAACGATGGACATCGATTAATGAGCACGACTCGTACCAAGACCGTTAAGAATAGCAGATGGAATTCGATATCAATCCAAGAAGGGCCGAACAATTAGTCTAATCAATGACCTATTTGTCTCTCGGCCCACTTAAAGGCCAAATTCTTCCTGAAGCTTTTTGGTCTCCTCCAGAAATTTCTCCAGTTCCTCTTGGCTGAGTTCGTCAGGATAGATGGCCTCGATGCTGGAGGAGATTTCGTTCATGCGGGCGCTTGACTTGGCGTAACGCACTATGGTGGCGAGATCTCCTTTGAGCTTGAGCTTGCCCTGCATCACTGCCTTGTTGGTGTCTAGCTCACCCTTGGCGATGCTCTTCCAGGTCTCGTAACTGCCGGTGATAATATAATCGCCTTGTTCGCCCACTTCTTTGGGCACATAGCGAATGGATCTACATTCGCCGTCGTGGAGGTCCATGAACAAGTAAGAGTCTTTTTCAAGCCCTATTTCCGGGTATGCCAGGGTATGGATGACCACCGACCCCTTCCAGCCCTTTCCATACTCTTTGAACTCAGGGTCCTCCTGAAGCATCCTCTCGTAAGTAGCGGCCCATTCCGGGGTACCCACGATATATGGTTTAGGTCGAGTAGCCAGCCGCTCTTCCACCAGTTTCTTATAAGCCTTTTCAGCTTCCTCGGTGCCAAATACGTAAGCCATCTCAGAGACCTCCTTTTTAGAAGACAATAATCATCATTATAAATTAACATTACATGATGAGAGACATTTTTGAAAAATTTACTTACCATGAAAAATCCTCTACCCCTATCGGTGTTGCGTGGAGCGAAGTCGTGAATGGATAATCAAGCCACTTGAAGGATTTGAATAGTTGGTGGGAGCGTGAAATCCAGCATTTGTCATAGCGGAAAATTAATCAAGCGAATTATAAGAATATTTATATCTCGTAATAGCTCTCTGCGTATGTTCGAATCTTTACGGTTCTTGAAAAGTGGCGGAGGGGGAGGGATTCGAACCCCCGGGGCGTTGCCACCCAACGGTTTTCAAGACCGCCGCATTAGTCCACTCTGCCACCCCTCCAAGCCTCATTATAAATAGTCAAAAGGTCAATAGAAAGAAGGCAAAAGAGGAGGGGAATTAGTGATATGTTAATGCTCTGTGGATGGCAACAGCGATATAAAGATTTTTAAAGTTAATAGCTTAATTCGAAAAAGATGATTCTTTATTTTTTATTTTTAATTGAGCGAACGAGATCATATCTTCTTTACGGATACCGCCAGAGATCCATCTTTTTCCAGTACATAACCACATGAAGATTTATCGCCGGTTAAGGCTTCGAATATTCCCTGGAGCATGCCTGCGACCAGAAGATGTGGGCTGGCGTTATCCACTACTGCGTCCAATCCCTCTTTTCTAAATTCAAATTCCACCAAATTTCCCATACCCCTCAAGGCGATCTGACGGGTAAGATAATCTACTCCCTGTCCGATCTCTTCCTCTCGTAATACCGATTTCACAAACCTTTTTTGGGCTTCCACCACGGTATGGGTTATCTCTTCGCCCAGCTCGGCTTCGAGCTCTCCGAATATGGACTCCATCTCCATAGGGCCCACTAAAACCATGCGCATCCAGGTTGCTGTATCTGTGATAATGCCCTTTTCCAGATCCCATGAGTAGTGTGAAAAATCCATGATTATGTTGCATGAGGGAGATCTTTCCAGATGAAGATTGCAAGCTTTGGCGGAAGTGATTTATACTGCAAGCGCTCGGTGAGCTCCTTCTCATATTCTTTTCCCTTCTGAACGATTATGAGCCTTTCTCCGTTCAGTTCTTCTATCAACAGATCGGCTGGCATTTTCTCAACGAAATTGAATATAGCGATAAGATCCGCGCTGATAGTGGGCAAATAGTAAATATTTTCGCCAAGGACCTTAACGTGGTCTTTCTTTTTTTAAATCCAAAAGCTCGAAACGCCCATAACCTAAAAAGGCTCCCGTGGCGGCCACCATCTTGTATATTCGTTTGCTAAAGAAATAACGTAAGATCACGCCTTTTAGGCCAGAGAACATATTTTGCAGGTAATCCAGAGTGGCTTTGCGCTTTTCCTCGATGACGATGCGATGGATAGACATACCCACCAATTCCTCGATATTCCTAAAGAGAAAATCGAAGCCGTCCGCCTCGATGAGGAGGAGTCGGTGGTCGGGGTTTCCCGCCTGAATGACGGTTCCGTCTTTTGTCCAAACATTGATTTTGGAGAATTTCAATGGGGCGCCGCACCCATCGCAAACCTTCGCTTTGCTTATGATAATTCCCCAGTGCTATTCGTTGCGCGTTCCCGTGATACGCTCCAAGCCATGCATATAGGGCTGGAGAACTTCGGGAACCATTACGCTACCGTCCCGCTGCTGGTAGTTTTCCAGGATAGCGGCCACTGTCCTTCCGATTGCCACGCCTGATCCGTTGAGGGTATGGACTAGTCTTGCCTTACCCTTTTTAGTACGGAAACGGATCTGAGCCCGGCGAGACTGAAAATCGGTGAAGTTAGAACAGGAAGAGATTTCCCTATATTCTCCTTGCCCGGGAAGCCAAACTTCCAGGTCGTAGCATTTGGCCGCCGCAAAACTGAGGTCGCCCGTGGATAGGGTAACCACCCGGTATGGAAGCCCTAACTTCTGCAACACCTCCTCGGCGTCGTTGGTGAGCTTTTCCAATTCGTCGAAAGAGTTGTCGGGATGGACCATTTTTACAAGCTCCACTTTGTTGAACTGGTGTTGTCGGATGAGCCCACGCACATCCTTCCCATAAGAACCTGCCTCTCTCCGGAAGCATGGAGTATAGGCGCAAAGGTAGATGGGGAGGTCTTCCTCATCTAGGATCTCGCCTCGGTAAATGTTGGTCACCGGCACTTCTGCCGTGGGGATAAGGTATAATGGATCGTCCTTACATCGATACATCTCCTTTTCCAACTTGGGAAGTTGCCCGGTGGCGAACATGCATCCTTCGTTCACTAGGATTGGGGGAAAAACCTCCGTGTAACCGTGTTCTCTAGTATGCAGGTCGAGCATGAAGTTGATAAGCGCCCGCTCCAGCAGGGCTCCCTGACCTTTCAATAGCGTGAAGCGAGATTCGGCGATCTTCACTCCTCTTTCGAAATCAAGAATATCCAATCCTTGCCCTATGTCCCAATGGGGGAGGGGCTGAAAATCGAACTGGGGAAATTCGCCCCACCTGCGTTCCTCTCGGTTATAGGACTCATCGGGACCCACAGGGACCGACTCGTGGGGAATATTAGGGACCCTGGCCAGGAGAAAATCCAGTTCTTCCTCTGTGGACTTGATCTTTTTTTCCAGAATGGCGATATTTTCGCCCACCCTCTTCATCTCTTCTCTCTTGTCGGTGACGTCGATTCCCTTCCTAACCATCTCGCCGATCTCTTTGGAGACGCGATTGCGTATACTCCTTAAATCGTCGGCTTCTGTCTGCAGGGCGCGACGCTTCTCGTCCAAAGAGAGCAACCGATCCAGATTAAGTTCCATTCCGCGATTGATCAAGGACGCGCGCACTAATTCGGCGTGCTCGCGGATGAATTTCAACTCCAGCATTTAATTATCCTCCTGGAGCATGGGGTAAGAACCTAGAAGCTTTACCTCTCGCAACTTGCAGTTTAGACATTTTAGTGCCGAGGTCAGTATCTCTTCTTGCTCATGGCCAGCGCAATCGATGAAGAAGCAATAATTGCCCAGGGTCTCCTTAGTGGGGCGGGACTCAATCTTGGTTAAGTTGATATAGCGGTAGGCGAATTCTTGCAGGATCTGCAGGAGGCTTCCTGGCCGGTCCTGGTGAATGAAGCAGACCATGGAGGTCTTATCGTTGCCCGTGGGAGGCATCTTCTCCTTGCCCACCACAACGAACCGGGTAAGGTTGTCGGCATGGTCCTCCAGCCCTTCCGCCAATATTTTCAATCCATAAATTTCTGAGGATAGCTTATTGCCCAAAGCAGCTATCTTCTCGTCAGATTCTGCAACCGTTCGAGCCGCCTCCGAAGTGCTGTTTGCTGCAGTGTAAGGGACGCCAGGCAGTAATTGAGATAGCTTCTTACGACACTGGGCGGTGGCATGGGGATGTGATATTAATCTGGTTATGTCTTTAAGTTCTGTTCCTTCACGCGCCAGGATAGCATGCCTGATGGGGTAGGCTAGTTCCATCTGTATGAAGAGATGAACGTCGAATGCCAGCGTGTCCAAGGTGGCATTGACGGATCCTTCGATGGAGTTTTCGATGGGGACAATCGCTCTCTCCACTACGCCCTCCTCAACTGCCATGAGGGTCTCCTCGATAGTGGAGAATGGGACAGCTTGCTTATACGCTATTTTGGAAGAATAGCGTAGGGCTTCCTCTGTAAAAGTTCCCATGGGACCTAGGTATCCGATGGTCTCGCAGCTGATTAAGGATTTCACATGACCCACGATCCATCTTCCCCCTGTTCAGAGGCGAAATCCTTGAAGTCATGCTCGGCTTGGATATCGAAGACCCTTTTAGCCTCAGGACGCTGTGGCCTGACGATTGCGGGTTTCATGCGCATCGCCCGCTTAAGAGCTTCGTCTTCCTCGGCGGTCAGGGTGTGGGATGATACCCCTCCCCGTACCGCTTTAGCGTAAGTGCGGTTCTCATTTCGGCCGTAAATAGAGGTGAAGATAACCCCATCCCCATTATCGTCGAGGAGAGCTACCGCATAACTGAGCTTGCCTCCCATATCCTCGAAAGCGTCGAATCTCACCACTGCTACCCTCTGAATTGCTTCTGCCAGTACTTCCAGAATATAATCGTGTTTACGGGCTAGCTCCTGCAAGATCGCGGTGTTCTCCTCCACCTTCTGGATGTGTCGGGAGACCACATCGATCACGTTTTCGCCTTCCGCTCCCCTTTTCAATATATATATATTCTTTCTCATCAAGGCGAACTGTCGGTAGAGGATAAACGTGAGCACCAGAAGAGCTGCGTCGACTATGATCAACAGCAATATCAAAGTCCCCGCGTTGTTTTCAATTACAGGAATCGAAAAGACCATTTATGAATCCTCCTGCGATGATCATTGAAAAATATTATACTCTACACCTCGAACTTTTTCACAAAAACCTGGGCGAAACCTTATCGATATACCCTGAAAAAAAATGCTAAATCGTGGCTTTTGAAAGAGCGCAGTTTGATTGTCATTGGCCTTGGATCGTCTGGCTCTTTACATCCCGGGGTCGCGTAACATCGTTTGTAGATAGCCTTGGCGTTGAAAACTTTCTTAAATTGCCTCAAGTCCGCTATTTACGGAGATAACTATATAATAAAATAGAAAATAATACGGGTGCTTTAAGCTTTGGGAGGCTGGAAAAGGCCGGGAGGTGTCTGTTCATGTTGTTTAAGAATTACATGGAGGAAGCGGTCGAAACTACTCTGGAGGAGGTTCTGGCGAGAAAAGATGATGTCTGCAAGTGCGATAGGTGCAAGATGGACATTAAAGCCCTGGCCCTTAATAATCTTCCTCCCAAGTACGTGGTGACCGATATAGGTTATGTCTACACCAAAGCCAACGAGCTTGCGGCCCAATTCAAAACGGATATCACGGTGGCTATAACCAATGCCCTGAAAACGGTGAGCAAGAATCCCCGCCACTGAGCGGGGAGAGAACAATCAGTAAAGAATATATCAGTTCTCCGAGTCCATATTAATCATCTTATAGTTTTATAAAGATGCCTTTAGATCTGGTAAATTTCACCGGGTTAACCACTCGGGAGGCGATGAGGCTCCAGGAAGAGGGGAGCAAACTGGTAAGCTCAAAAACTGAGGTGACGCTGGATGACCTTACCCTGATAGGCGGCACCGACATATCTTATATTCGCGAAGATTCTATCGCCATAGGCGCCGTGGTGGTTTATTCCCATCCGGAACTTGATTTGATGGAACGAAAGGCTTGTGTGGTACGCGTTGATTTTCCTTATGTCCCAGGCTTGCTCTCCTTTCGTGAACTACCAGCCCTGTTGATTGCCATTAAGTTCCTGGAATCGACCCCTCAGTTATTTCTAGTAGATGGCCAGGGTTTGGCTCATCCCCGCTTTTTCGGAATAGCCTCTCATCTTGGCGTGGTTCTTAACCAGCCCACCATAGGATGTGCCAAGTCACGTCTTTTAGGCTCGCATGAGGAGCCTGGACCTAACCCAGGAGACTGGGCTCCTCTCCGCTACAAGGAAAAGATCGTTGGTGCGGCGTTAAGGACCAGATTCGGTGTCAAGCCGATTTATATATCCACGGGCCATCTTATCAGCTTGGAAGATGCGATAGCGGTTATCTTGTCCTGTACGAAAGGATATCGACTACCCGAGCCACAGAGGATGGCCCATCGCCTTACCACCGAGTTAAAAACGGTTTTCAGAGCCGAAGGAATGGGGGCACTGAAGAAGCGCGTCTCTCGGATCAACCAAAGAAAAAGACTGTAGAAAATAATTAACAAAATGTCAAATAATCAATTTTAGGCAGACGTTTTTTTCAGGATTATTTGGCGCCATAGTGACTTAAGGAATTTTTATATTACAGCGACAGAACTCTAAAAATGGGATTTTTAGCGAATATCCCAAGTTTTATCTTCCATAATTTGCCGTCATTCTTGCGGGGATTTTTACGAATAATCCTTGATTTTTCCAGGTTCGTAAATTATAATGAAATATAACATGATTAAGTTATATAATTATGAGAATGGAGGATGGAGAGTTGCCCAAATTTCCCGATGAAGGATTGATGAGGAAGGTAACCTCGAGGCTGGCCAAGTTGGCATTAGATATTTCCGCACTGGATGGGAGTCGATGGAGGGCACTCACTTTGCAATCCTTAAGAGAACTCTCTGAGGAGATGGGTCTCCCCTTGAAAGATCTGGAACGGCAGGCTCTTATGGAGGGCATGTTGCCTTTGAGATATATAAGGAACGTGGGGACCCTAGGCCTGGAAGGACAGCTTCGTTTGCTCAACTCGAAGGTAGCGGTATTCGGGCTGGGTGGGCTGGGTGGACTGGTAGTTGAACTTCTGGCCCGTTTAGGGGTGGGAAAACTTGTGATGGTGGATGGCGATATCTTCTCCGAGGACAACCTCAATCGGCAAATTCTCTCCGCGCCTCAATATATAGGTATGGGAAAAGTCGAAGTCGCCGCCCAGCGGGTTATAGCCATCAATCCCGCCACGGAACTTTACCCTTTTCAAATCATGGCCAAAGAAGATGATATGAAGGGATTGATTGAGGATTGTGACGTGGTGGTGGATGCACTAGATAATATCCCCTCCCGTTTCGACTTACAGCGAGCTTGCGCATCCAGAAAATTGCCTTTGGTGCATGGGGCCATCGCCGGTTTCATCGGACAGGTCATGACCATTTTTCCTGGCGATCTGGGGATTGAGATGATCTACCAGGGAGCTAGCGAAAGGGGAATAGAAATCGCCACGGGAAATCCCGCTACCACTCCCGCAATGGTCGCCTCTTTACAGGTGCAGGAAGTGGTGAAGATAATTACCGGTATAGGAGAGCCCCTACGCCATCGCCTCCTCTTCATCGATACGGAAAACAATATCTACGAAATAATTGATATGCGGTAAAGTACAACTGCGAGAGATACCCCCTTGTTTTCCGTGCATAAACCTGATGTGGTAGAAAGGAGAAAGTCGTGTTAAAACTAATTCGTTCGCCCAAAGGTTATCTGATTGTCTCCCTTCTCTTTGCCTTCCTGGGGTCGATCGCGTTATACGGTTACTTGCATGGGCTGGACGCGAGGGTGGCACAAGGAGGGATGCTGATGGATCTATTGATCGCGAAGACTAACATAAGAACCGGCGAGGTGATAGTTGCGGATATGCTTGAAATGAAGAAGTTTCCCGAAAATTATTTTCTCAATTCCATGTTGAGCAAACCCGAAGAGGCCCTGGGCAGGATCGCTCTACATGATATCGTCTCAGGGGATCCCGTCCTGGACACCTCATTATCCATGGCGGATACAGGTGGGCGCGTTGCTCTAATGCTGCCGGAAGGAAGGCGCGGCTACCCCTTGGCTGTTCAAGAAAATACCGTTTCGCTGAATGATTTGAGCTCCGGGGACCGGGTTGATGTGATCTTCGTCCCCGCTGAGGGGAGGGCAAGAACCTTGCTCCATTCTATTCCAGTATTAAGTCGTTCGGCGCGAACGTCCAATCACATGGGGAATGATGAAGTTAATTATTTATCTGAAGGAGGGGCGAACGGGGGAGACGCAGCTGAATACGTTATTTTGAGCGTTACGCGGGAGGAGGCGGAAATACTGGCGGAAGCGGAGGAGAAGGGGAGAATAATACTGGCCGTTTGTCCGTTAAAGAAAGATGCGAAAGGGAGGTAATACTTATATTATCGCGGATAATCGGTGGGATACCCCTAATTTTTTTCTTTCTGTAAGTCCCACGGATAATCAGTGGGGCACCCTTAATGTTTTTTACTTTCTGTAAAATAATTAGATATGGATAATAAACTATAGTTTATGAGTCGTCAGGTGAATAAGAATGAAATCGGAAGTCGACCCCAGACTTTCGTGACGGATATGGATAAGGACTCGGAATAGATTTCAAAGCGCCAGTACTTGCTGTACTGCGGCTCCGAAATTCTATGGGGCGACGATCGGCGCGAAAAAATCTTTCATTATGGTTATCTAATCCGAGCATTTTAAAGCCATTGTATTTCGCTTATCCTGCAAGATGGGAGACGCAGTAAATGGGAGTATTCTATACAGCCTTGTCAATGGCTTCTTCGGTTAATGCGCTGGTGACGTTCGGAAATAAACACGTGAGGATAACTTGTCTTGAGCTATTCAATATGGGGCAAAAATAACCTACAAAGAGACGGTTTTTAAACGTTATTTGCGCCAATGCTCTCCTTATTCTGGCGATTGTAGACGTTTGGGCGGCGCCTGCCGAGAAACGGGTAAAAGTGGTGAAGTCGAGCGAAGAACCTTCGCCTGTCTTCTCAAATCATATTAAATAATGGGGCTCTGCTTGTCGATTCATATAAAGTAGATTTCAGAGGTGAGTTTTCTAGAATGAAGAAAAAAGGTCTTGTGCTGCTCGCAGACGATAATAAGTTGGTGGTTAAGGTAAATACCTCCATTCTTGAGAACGAAGGGTATAAGGTGGAAGTAGCTTGGGATGGAGTGGAGGCGGTAAGCAAGGCTTATTCGCTTCTCCCCGACATCCTTATCCTTGATATCGAGATGCCTAAAATAAAGGGCTATCAGGTGTGCCGCCTGCTTAAAGACGACCCCAGCATATCCTGGATGCCCATCATCATACTTACCGGCAGGGAGCAACAGAGCGATATGTTCTGGGGTTTCAAAACTGGCGCGGATGCATACATAACCAAAGGGTTCAAACCGGAAGTCTTGGTGGACACGGTCGATAAGCTTTTGGAAAGGAGCAAGAACTCAAAAGAGGCTAAGGATTTGGCGAGGAAGCGAAATCGGGAGATTAGTGAGGATTCAGTTATCTCCAAAGCGATGGACCTTCTGGACTCTAAACTTTATGAGACTACCGTTCTGAATGAGATAGCTTCTTTATCAAATTCAATACAGGATTATAAGGAGACGGTCCGTTCCGTCTTCGAGATATTCAGCAAGTTGACCGGTTACACTGTGGGCGGCTTGATGATGTTTGAAGAGGGTGATTTGTTCATATATGTTAATCATGAAATCTCGCCGGCGGACATAAAGGTGTTCGAGGAAAATCTATTCGATCTAGCTGCAGGATATGCTTGGAAAAAGAGGGAGGCAGGAAGCCTCCATCACTTCGTGTTCAATGAGGATCTAGTGGATAAAAATTTTGAAATCTCCGGACCTGGATTATTCTTCACCCACATACCTCTAACCGCTCAAAAGAAGGTCATTGGCGTTTTCGTTCTCGCTGCCCCGTCAACGCCGGCGTTCAAGAGGGACGCGCCCCATTTAATCAAACTTGCGCAGAACGAAGTCACCATGGTGCTGGATAATGCTCGACTCTACGAAGCCGCGAAACAGTTAGCTGTGACGGATGGTCTCACTAAAGTTTACAATCACCGTTTTTTTCAAGAATTGCTAGAGAAAGAATACAAACGCTCCGACAGATACGACACGGAGTTTTCCTTAATTATGCTGGATATCGATTATTTCAAGAAGATCAATGACACCTATGGACATCTCCTGGGCGACGAGATTCTCAAAGATATAGCCTCTCTCATCCTAGGATGTCTGCGGAGTATGGATGTGGTGGCCAGATATGGTGGGGAGGAATTCGCTATTCTTCTTCCGGAGACAAACCTGGCGGAGGCGGTAAAAACCGCGGAACGTATACGGAGAACTATTGAGAACCATGACTTCGTTGAGGTTCAACGCGGCAAACCCCTGAAAGTCACCATAAGTCTGGGGGTTACCACCTATCCCTCTGAAAATATCAATGACCGGTCGGATATCTTGACCAAAGCGGATATCGCTCTCTACGAGGCGAAAGAAACGGGCAGGAACCGGGTCTGCTATAAGATATAAGAGGATTCATAAGGAAAAGTTAACGAAGGTGTTGTGATTGAAACTTCCGCTCAAGTTACCATTTATGAATCTCACAGCTAGACGACGGTTATATAATCCCATGTCCATCAGCCTCGTATTCTCGCGTATATTTAAAGTTTAAGGTGGTAGTGTCTTTTAGCATATCGGCATACATCACGCGTAAATAATTGGTTAATTCACATAGAATATTGGGTTTTACTTGATGACCTTCAAGGTCGCGGTTCGCTGAAAAAAAGATAAGATGATGCGGAGCCACCATGGCGTTTGAGTGAATAAACAGAGCGGCTCACTTCCGAAAAATGAGGCGAAGAGAAAAGTCTCCTCTCATCGGGGGAAAGAGTCGCGATCTCTATGCTTTTCGCCTTCCTTCACTTTTTTGCATATTCCCCCTCGATGAGAATCTTTCGGTATATTCATTATCGCTTCTCATATCGCTTTTTGTGAGAAGATTGCCCTAATCCTTAAAGTTCACAAGTCCTATCCGACTTTTCACCGTACATGGTATGGGTAGAGAGGTGAGATGCTCCGATTCGATTCGAGGTGGGTATCGCCCATCAATTCGCCCTGTAATTTTTGGTGGTATTGGTGGTCCGGGTTGGTATAATCAAATCATATATAATTATTGCTGGGAGATGGCGAAGTTGACTGTTTTGGAGATATGATGTTCATGGAGAGGGGGATGAGATGCTTTTCACCAAGGAGATGACTATCTTCGAGGCGCTAAGGGCCCATCCCAGGAGCCGCGAGATTTTCTTAAAGCATGGAATGACCTGTATTAACTGTATGGGCGCTCAGATGGAGAGCATAGCGGAGGGAGCGCACGTCCATGAGCTTGACGCGGATTTAATCGTCAGAGAGCTGAACGCTTTACTTCGCTCTGAGAAGGGAGACGCCCAGTCCGGTGAAGGAGTGGATTGACTGAATCATGGCGAGCGGAAAAGGTAAAGACAAGCCGGAAGATGGAGACCTGAAGACGGATTTAGGCATCGTCAAGATCAGCGACGAGGTCTTCGCGGATATCGCGGGAATCACTTGCACCCAGTGCTATGGAATAGTGGGGATGGCGGGGCAGAGCTTCCATGAGGGGGTCGCCCAGCTTCTGGGCAGAGATTCTCTACGCAGGGGAGTTAAGTTGAAAAGAAAAGAAAAGACGGTGTCTTTCCATCTATATATCATCGTGGAAGCGGGAATAAATATCACTGAAGTTGCCAAGAACCTGATCGATCAGGTCAAGTACATGGTGCACACAACCACCGGTTATGAAGTTGAGGAAGTCCAAGTTCATGTTCAGGGCGTTCGCGCCGATTGAGCATTCCGAGCGACTTTGCGCTGGAGAAAAGGATTTGTTCCGATTGGGAAGGAGTTGGAAACTTGCCCGATAGGATAAGGGCTCAGGAACTTAAATATATGATCACGAAATCCCTCGATGCTTTGGCCGCTCGCCGGGAGGAGATCAACCAGCTCAACGTATTTCCTGTTCCTGATGGGGATACGGGAACTAACATGTACCTTACTCTTCAAGCGGTAATCGCTGAGATGGAGAGGTGCTCTAACCACGACGACATGTCCGCGTTGTGTGGAGCCATAACCAAGGGATCGTTGATGGGAGCGAGGGGAAATTCCGGGGTTGTTCTGTCTCAGATACTCAAGGGGGTATGCGAGGTCTTTCAGAAGGAAAAGGTATTAGGCGTAGGGGAATTCTCCGAGGCGTTAGCTCGCGGATCGGAGGTGGCCTATCGGGCGGTGATGAGACCTGTTGAAGGAACTATTCTCACTGTGATTCGGGAGGCCGCAGATGAGGGAAGGGCGCTGGCGAAAGACGCCAGGAGCTTGGAAGAATGGCTTAAAGGGGTGATAGATAAATCCAGAACCACTCTGGAATTCACCCCGGAACTTTTGCCCGTGCTTAAAGAAGCTGGGGTGGTGGACGCCGGGGGGATGGGATTGGTAGTGTTTCTGGAAGGTCTTTATGCGGCGCTCACTGGGGAGGAGATCGAGTCTGTCTCCGTGTCTGGGGGGGGAGTACCGCTGCCCCATGAAGCAGGGGAAGAAGAAGGTCGATATGAGGCGCAATTCCTTCTCCGCTGTAAGGACGCCAAGATAGAGGAGTTTAAGGAACGTCTTAAGAATCTGGGGAGTTCAGTGCTGGTAGTGGGGGGCGATAAGGTATACCGGGTGCATATCCATACCGATGAACTGGGTAGAGTGATTGAGGAGGCAAGCTCCATAGGACGGCTGTCCGAGGTGGAGATAACCGACTTAAAGGAACAAATAGAGGATGTGGCCTCGCGGAAGGTAACAGGAGAAGATGGGAAGAAAGTGGGATTGGTGGCTGTGGCAGTGGGCGATGGGATAAAGGAGATTCTTAAGAACATGGGGGTGGATGTGGTGGTCAATGGGGGTCAGAGCATGAACCCCAGTACCGCTGAAATGCTGGAGGCCATCGAAAGCCTACCCTATGAGGAAGTGATGGTAGTCCCCAACAATAAAAATATTATTCCCGCCGCAGAGCAGACTCAGGAATTGACTAACAAGAAGATAACGGTGATTCCCGCCAAAGCCATCACTGAGGGATTTTCCTCGCTGATAGTCTTTGACCCCCAAGAGAGTTGCGAGGTAAATCGCGAGAAGATGGTCAAGGCCATCGCCGGCGTGAGGACGGGAGCGGTGACCATAGCGGTGCGAGACAGCCATTTTGGATTGAGCAGGATAAAAAAGGGTGATTATATAGGTCTCTTCCAAGGAAAGATTGTGGCTGCCGGGAAGGATTTAGGTAAAACCACTACCAAGCTCATCCAGAAGATGATCGATGATCATTCCGAGATAATCACCATGGTTATCGGCGAGGAGGCGGTCAAAGAAGCCTCAGAGGAGATCATCAGGTTTATAGAGGGCACCGGCATTGATTTCGAAGTAATCGAGGGGGGGCAACCGGTCTATCATTACATTATCGGCGTGGAATAAACTGATGCTTGCGGGCTAAGGAGAAAGTCTTCTCGACAATCTATCGGCTTCGATTGAAGAAAATGAGCGATGCTTACGGCTGTGATGATGTCCAAGAGAAGAATTACTTGGCACTCTCCCGCCCGGTGAGTGTGGTCAAGGGAATCGGCGACAATTTTCAGCGCCGTCTTTTCTCCATGGGTATAGAGACCTTGGAAGATATCATATACCACTTTCCCAGAAGATATCTGGACAGAAGCAATATCATCCCTATATCCCAAGTACGTATTGGGGATGAAGTTACGATTGTGGGGAAGGTCCGCAAGGTATTGGAAAAAAGAACTTCCAAGAACCAGCATATACTACAGGTCACCCTCTTCGATGGAACCGGCTACCTCTACGGGATATGGTTTAACCAACCATTTCATGCCGACCGATTGAAGGTGGGAGCCGAGGTGGCTTTCTCCGGAAAAGCGCAATATCGCTATAATCAATTACAGATTGTAAATCCGGCGTACGACATTATCACCGACCCAGAAGAAGTTGGTACCCAAACCCTGCACACTGGTAGAATCATACCCCTTCATCCAGCCAGCCAGAAAGTTTCGGCGGCTATGATGCGTAGAATAGTGAGCAGCGCGCTTGCAGAGTACGGTGATTTGCCCGATCCGATACCCCCTCAACTGGTGAGACGTTATCGCTTACCTACTCATGCGGAGGCTTTGAGAGAGATTCACTTTCCCACTGGGCTTTCCAGCCTGAAAAGGGCGAGAAAGAGGATGATCTATGAGGAACTTTTAATTCTGCAGGCGGGTTTAGCTCTGCGCAAGAGAAGAATCAGGCAGGAAACTACAGGGAAGCCCCACCAACCGCCCGACGGCAAGGTAGAGTCGTTTATTGCGAGTTTGCCTTTCCGTCTCACCCGGGCACAAGAGAGAGCTTTGAGGGAGATTGTAGACGATATGACTAGGCCCTATCCCATGAATCGTTTACTCCAAGGTGAGGTGGGTTCTGGAAAGACCCTGGTGGCTTTACTTGCCTTGCTGCTTACCGTGGAGAATGGGTTTCAAGGAGCTTTTATGGCGCCCACCGAGGTTCTGGCTGAGCAGCATTACCGCAATATATCCAGTATGCAGCCGGATGGCAGGTTCGCCGAGATAGCCTTGCTGACCAGCGCAACTGGCGAGGCGCAGCGCCGTAAAATACTGGAGGGGGTGAGAAAAGGAGAGATAGACATTCTCGTGGGGACCCACGCCCTTATTCAGAAAGAAGTGAAGTTCAGGGACTTGGGACTGGTGGTAATAGACGAGCAGCACCGTTTCGGGGTGCGACAGCGCGTCTCCCTAAAGGAGAAGGGGATCCACCCCCATTATCTAATCATGACGGCTACTCCCATTCCTCGCACTCTATCCCTCACCCTCTATGGGGATCTGGAGGTCTCCATTTTGGATGAGCTCCCCGCTGGAAGGGCGATAACCACCACAATGATATGCGATTCCCAACATCGGGAATCCGCATATGAACTGGTCAGGAGGGAAGTAGGTAAAGGCAGGCAGGTGTTTGTGGTATGTCCCCTGGTGGAGGATTCGGCCAAGCTGGAGGCAAAAGCCGCGGAGACGGAATTAGAAAGCTTGCGAAAGATCTTTCCGGGAATGCGCATCGGCCTCCTGCACGGTCAGATGAAAAAAGCGGAAAGAGACCAGGTCATGGAGGCCTTCCGTAACCGGGATATGGATATCCTGGTTTCTACCACGGTAGTCGAGGTGGGCATCGATATTCCCAACGCCACGGTGATGATAGTGGAAAACGCCGATCGCTTTGGGCTTTCCCAACTCCACCAGCTTAGGGGGAGAGTTGGACGGGGCACCGAGCGGTCCTACTGCCTGCTTTTCACGGACTCCGAAACCGAGGAGAGCAGAAAGAGGATGGAGGCCATGGAGAAGATCAAAGATGGATTTAAACTGGCGGAGGTAGATCTGGAGATACGGGGGGAAGGCTCTCTCTTTTCCGAGCGACAGTCTGGCATGCCAGATCTGCGCATATCTAAGCTGAAAAGAGATTATCCACTCCTGATAAGGGCAAGAGAGGACGCCTTCAGGATAATCGAGGAAGACCCTCATCTGGAAAAAGAGGAGCATGAGCCTCTCTTGAGGGAGATACGCAGGCGTTTCAAGGGCAATCTGGATTGGCTATTCCATACTTAATTCGCTAAAGAGACCTGGAAGAATTCGATTGGTATGATAGAAGCATGAGAATAATTGGAGGCGAGGATCGAGGTAGAAAGTTAAGGACTCCGAAGGGAAGGAGGATACGCCCTTCCTCCGATTGGGTGAGAGAGGCCATATTCGATGTCTTAGGCGATCGGGTTCCCGGAAGCAGGGTGTTGGATCTTTTCGCGGGGACTGGGGCTTTGGGAATGGAGGCGCTGAGCAGGGGCGCGCGCGAAGCGGTATTCGTGGACAGCTCGCCACAGTCGATCGCTTTAATAAAGGAGAACCTAGATCTACTAGCCAAGGCGGACAGATCCAGGGTGATAAGGTGCTCCGCGAGGAAATACGTGAGTGGGATAGGAGGAGAGGAAGGACCTTTCGATTTGATTTTTATAGACCCACCTTATAGAATTGAGATGAAATATCTTCAACAGTTAATTATTGATATCGCGGAAAGGGGTTTGCTAGCTTCAGAAGGTATATTGGTGGTTGAAGGGCTAAAAGAAAGAGGGATAAGTCCCATTGCAAGGGATTTTCTTCTAGTTAAGAGAAAAATTTATGGAGATACCTCAGTTGATTTTATCAAGGTGAAAAATTAATAAGTAGTAAGAAAAGGGGAGATCTGCCATCGAAGATTTAAGCGTTGCGATATGTCCGGGGACTTTTGACCCTGTGACCGCTGGCCATTTGGATATCATCACCAGAGCATGCCGGTTCTTTGATCGATTTGTGATAGCCGTTGCTGCCAATCCTTTGAAGCAGCCCATGTTCAGCTTGGAGGAAAGGGTGGATCTTCTAAACAAAGCGACGGAAAAGTTGCCCAACGTGGAGGTGATGCAATTCGACTCTCTGCTGGTAGAGTTCGCCCAGAAAATTAAAGCCAGCGCTATCGTCAAGGGTTTAAGGGCTATTAGCGACTTCGAATACGAGTTTCAGATGGCGCAGATTAACCATAAAATGGACGAAAACATCGAGACTTTTTTCGTTATGGCCAGCCCGGAGTACTCCTTTCTGAGCTCCAGCGCGGTCAGGGAAGTGGCCAGCTATGGTGGATGTATAAGAGGTCTAGTGCCCGAAGAAATCGAACAAGATCTCAATCGGATGTTCGATGAGAAGTTCAAAAGAGTGAGAAAAGGAGCGGTGTGATGGATATTTTTGAAAGGCTTGATCGCATAGAGGATTTCATTGTGTCCAGTAAACACGTGCCCTTTTCCTCTTCGGTAATGGTTAACGAGACGGAGTTGTTCGAGTTGTTGGACGAACTAAGAAGCGCCCTTCCCGAAGAACTGAAACAGGCTCGCTGGCTGGTCAAGGAAAAGCAAGAGATCATGGATGAGGCGCAGAAAGAAGCTGAGCGCATTCGTGAGGAAGCGAGAGTTGAACGGGAGAACCTCATCCAAGAAACCGAGATCATCAAGGCGGCAAAAGCGGAGGCGGAAAGAATCATTGAGGAAGCAAACGCCCGCGCCAGGGAAATACGCCTGGAAGCGGAGGATTATGCGGATGAAAGGCTGGCTAATCTGGAGGTCACCTGCTTTAAACTATTAGAGGTAATCAAGAGGGCGCGGGAAAGGCTGCAGGGACAGCCCGAGGAAGAAGAGACAGAAGACTTCGAACTGAGCTAGCGGGCTCCACAATACATAATCAATCCAGGGCATAAACCGTTGCACTACTCTATCTCTGAATTAGACGCTTCGAATTCCATGGATGGGAAATAATCTTGAGGGAGATTTTCACAAGGATGGAAAGAGAGAAGAGCTGAGATGTTGATGGATAGCAAGGAGTTGAGGATAAACATAGCTAAGCTTTTGAAGAAACACTTTTCCCAGGAGAGAATTTCGGTTCATTTAAAATTGGCTCTGGGCGAAGAGGGTATTTATGAGTCTCCGGAGGGAAAAAATTTCATAATCGCTCTTCTCCTTGAAAGCGCGCCTGATGGCATCAGGGTTCGGGGAACCGTCAAGGGAGGAATTCAGATGGAATGCGCACGTTGCCTGGAGCCTTATGAACACCAGATCGACCTGAGCATAGACGATTTTTTCTGCCAACCCCATCTCCCGTTGATGACCGAAAGCGGCGGATTGGAGGGAGAGGTGGAGATAAGCGGCGAAGATAGTTACCTTTTAGAGGGTGATTACATAGATCTCAATGACTTGCTCAACGATTACCTTATTTTGGCCCTTCCCATGAAGCGCCTTTGCGATAGTGATTGTAAGGGGATTTGTCCTCGATGCGGCACTAACTTAAATGTTTCATCCTGCGAATGCCGAGATGATTATGTCGATACTCGCTTGGAGAAGCTGAGGCAATGGCTTGACCGAGAAGGTGTTTAGAAACTATACTCTGATGGTGTTTCCTTAAGGATCGGTAAAATAAGGAGATGGAGGATCTGGAAATGGCGGTACCGAAAAGAAAGAAATCGCGCTCGCGGGTGGCTTCTCGCAAAGCGCAATGGAAGATAAAAGAGCCCACCAAATCAGAATGTCCTCAATGTCACGCGCCTAAATTGCCCCACCGAGCCTGTCCCTCCTGCGGTTACTACGCGGGAAGAGAAGTTCTGGAAGTGGAGTGACCCGCAAGATAGCGGATGAGGAGAATGGTTCATGAGTATCCGAGTGGTCTTGGATGCTATGGGTGGGGATTTCGCTCCCCAGGAGACTGTGGCGGGAGCCGACCTAGCCCGAAGGGAACTGGGAGTGGAGGTAATACTGGCGGGCGATCCCTCGGCGATTAAAAGGGAGTTATCCCAACAACAGCTCTTCGATTTTGAGATAATCGATGCCCCGGAGGTAATCGATATGGGAGAAGAGGGCGCGTGGGCGGTAAAGTCGCGACAGCGTTCCCCTCTGGTACGGGGTGCGGAATACGTGCGAGAGGGAAAAGCTCAAGCGCTGGTCTCGGCCGGCAACACCGGTGCCGCTATGTCGGCGGCTTTTCTTTCCTGGGGAAGAATCAAAAAGATCAAGAGACCCGCGGTCGCGGTGGTCCTGCCTCCCTTAAACAATCCCCGGATACTGATAGACGCGGGAGCCAATGCGGAATGTAGACCGGAACATCTTCACCAATTCGCCATAATGGGATCGGCGTATTTTAAAATTTTAACTGGCAGGGAAGAAGCCCGTGTGGGGTTGCTGAACATTGGCACTGAAGAAGGAAAAGGCAATGAATTGTCTCGAGCGGCATTCGAGCTTTTGCGTTCCGATGGAAGTATAAATTTCGTTGGAAATATAGAGGGAAGGGATATCGCTGGAACGGCAGCCGATGTGATAGTGACGGACGGTTTTACCGGAAACGTTGTGCTTAAGACCATCGAGGGAACAGCAAGTTTTATCACCAATCTTATCCTGCGAGCCTTAAGCGAGGTGGAAAAGGAAAAACTATTACCGGTACTACCTGCACTCGCCCGAGTAAAGGAAGAGATGGACTACGAGGAGGCGGGTGGGGCTCTCCTTTTAGGGGTGAGGAACGTATGCATCATCGCGCATGGTAGCTCCCGCGCAAGGGCGATAAAGAGCGCAATAAGGGTGGCTGTTGAGGCGATAAGAGGCGAGCTGATAAAAAAGATCGAGGATATTCTTTCCCGGGCATAGAAAAACTCGTAACCAAAAAGAATTTAATGTGTTTTATTTTAATTAATAAATAAATTGTGGAGTGCGATTCGGCAGTGGACGAAACCCAAAAGAAAAAAATCGAGGAACTCCTGAGCGTGACCTTTCGCGATGAGTCACTTCTGCGCAAGGCGCTGGTGCACCGTTCTTATGCTTATTTCACCGGAGGCAGTAGCGCCGATTCCAATGAGCGGCTGGAATTTTTAGGGGACGCCGTCCTGGAATTGATTATCACTGACTACCTTTATAGGAATAATTTGGAAGCTTCTGAGGGTAGTCTCTCCAAGGCCAGGGCTTACTTGGTGAATCTCCAAACACTGGCGGAGTTAGCTGAAGAGAAGGGATTGGGAGATTTTCTTCTTTTGAGTCCGGAGGAGGAAGAGAGTGGAGGTAGGGAGAAGCCTTCCATTCTAGCGGATGCGGTGGAGGCGTTGATTGGGGCCGTCTATATCGATCAAGGCCTGGAGGCGGCACGGGGAGTCATTCTCGAGCTTTTCGGCTCTCGTATCGATGAGGCGATAGAAAAGGGACTCTCCTTTGACTATAAGACTATGCTGCAGGAATGGTCCATGAAGATAAAGGGGATTTACCCCGAGTATCTGGGCTGGGAGGAAGGCCCTGATCACCAAAAGTTGTTTCATTCCGAGGTGATGGTAGATGGTCGTAGTCTGGGAAAAGGCAGAGGGAGAACCAAGAAGGAAGCTGAACAACAGGCTGCGCGTGAGGCTTACCGGGTGTTGATGGATGGGTTAAAGATGTAAAGGGGTGATTGAAGTGGGAAAGACGGGCATAGTGACGGATAGCACCGCTTATCTCTCCGAGGAGATGATCAGGGAACACGATATCAAAGTAGTGCCATTGAAGGTCATCTTCGGGGATGAAGTTTACCGGGAGGGCGTTGATATTACTCACCATGAATTCTATAAGAAACTGAAAGAATCTCCAGAGTTTCCCACTACCTCTCAGCCTTCGGTGGGAGAGTTCAAAGAAGCGTACGAGGAGATGGCTAAAAAATATGATGATCTCTTCTCCATCCACATTTCCGCGGGAATCAGTGGGACGGTGGATTCCGCCCTCTCCGCCTCTAAGGAGATGGGGGATTTGCGTATCGAGGTGGTGGACTCTCGGTTTACTTCTCTGGGAATAGGCATGATACTAGAGAAGGTTATCGAAGCCAGGGAGGAGGGTCAGAATCTAGATCAATTGGTCTCTTTGGCTCAGAGAATAATTGGGAGTATGAGAATATATTTCGCGGTGGAGACTCTGGAATATCTGCACAAAGGTGGGAGGATTGGTGGAGCCCAAGCTTTTTTAGGAAGCATGTTGAAGATCAAACCCATTCTGACGCTGAACGGGACTATTGACGCTAAGGAGAAAGCAAGAGGCACCCAGAAGGCTATAGCGCGGATATTGGAGATAGCGGCGGAGGAACTGGGTGGAAAGAAAGCCATGGTGGGGGTAACCCACGTTTTTGACCCGGAGGCTGGCGATACCCTGAAGGAAAAAGTAGCGGAGGTTCTCAACTGCGATAAGGATAAGATCTATTTTAATGAGACGGGACCGGTTATCGGGGCTCACACCGGTCCAGGGACCGTGGGTCTAGCTTTCTATCCCGAAGAGGTGTTGCGAGAA
>JACVIX010000036.1 GCA_015711725.1 Candidatus Geothermincola primus
ACCGCGGCGAAGAAACCAGCCAAGAAGACTGCTGCCAAGAAGACCGCGGCGAAGAAACCAGCCAAGAAGACTGCTGCCAAGAAGACCGCGGCGAAGAAACCAGCCAAGAAGACTGCTGCCAAGAAGACCGCGGCGAAGAAACCAGCCAAGAAGACTGCTGCCAAGAAGAAATAAGTTAATTGCTTATTCTGCTTTTTCCACGGAGAAACAGAATAAGGGTTGTTGCCGCGCATGCCAACCAAAAGAAACAGGCAAGTGTCGCGGTGATTTCAAAAGAGGCGGGCGAATAGGTAAAGATAACATGGTGCCTACCCGGGCTGAGGGCGATCGCTCTAAAAGCGAGATTGGCTCGCAAAATAGGTTTTTCTTTGCCATCAACCATCCCTTTCCAGCCTGGATAATAAGTATCGGAAAGTACCAGTAGCCCTCCTTTTGATGATTCTGCGATTAATTCCACGTGGTCTTCCGCGTAGTTAATGATTTCAACTTGACTTTCGCATCCATCAGCGGAATCGCACCCGGAATCCATTACGGGCTCTTCCTCTAGGTAGACAGTTTTACTCGGAACGAAATCCCTGCCGAAAAGGGTATAGATATGTTCATCCTCCAACCTTATTATCCGGTAGTCAGATGTCATATATGCGCGGGGTAGCCTCATAGTGTTTCTATAAATATACAAGTTCTCCGGAAGGTTGCTCCTCTCCTCTTGAGAAAAGCCCACTTGCTCGACGTAGACGCGTTGGAGATAGGAATTTTCCACCTGATATGTAGAGAGGATGTACGCGACGTTTTCCACCGCCCAAATGCGCACCGAGCTGTCCGGTACCTTTATCCGGTCACCTTCCAGCATGGTGAATTTCATGGTCCAGTCATTGAGAAATTTAATTCGCTCAATTCCGTAATTACCTTGCGCCTCAATATTTTCTACATCATGTAACATATTATAGTCCGCGGGAAGTAGATTCCAGTAATTCTGAAAAGACGCCAGATTACCAAGCCAACCTGATGATTTGAGGTAGCATTCTGTCCAGGTTTCCGCTGCGCCCAGAGAGGCGATTCGGAAATTTCCCGGGGAAGGTTCTCCTTCCAAGCCATCCAGGATGTTCGCTATTGTCCTTCCTTCCAGGAGGGATGGTTGGTCGATCGTGTTGATCTGATTGGAGGCGAAGCAGAAAAGATCGATCACTAACACCAGAAGGGAAAGGAAGGCCAGCATCGATGCGAAATTCCGCCTCATCCCCCCGCTATCCGACTTTATACCAGTGAGGTAGTCTAAGCCTATTCCACCCAAAAGAGATAGGGATATGGTGGCCACAGCCAAAAATCGCTGGGGAAACCTGAAGAGATTCATCCCAGGTAAATATCTCCACAGAAAGCCATAGAGGGGTGTGTTCGCCCCCAAAGAGATAAGCAAAGCGACTGTTAATGAAAAAAGGAAATATCTGGTGTGACGGTTGGAAGAGAAAGTTTTTCCCAAAGCGATGAGGGCAAGCACCAGGGTTAAAAGCCCGGGATAAGATATATTCTCCCAGAAGATGGTGCGTTGGTCGTTATAGGTATGCTGGGCGGGATTCCCCAATTGATAAGGGCTAACGAAGAGTATCAGGTGAAGGGGGTTATACGGATAAATATTGGCTTCCTCCTGGGTTATTCCACCGGAACGGGTGGACACGCCTCGCCCTTCCCATTGGGCGAGAAGTTGAGGCATGGAAAGGGCGATTACTAACGCTAGCGAGATGGCCAGAAGCGATAAAGCTTTTCCTATCATGAACAAACTTTCTTTTACGCTCACCCGCCAGCTAGACCTCCACTGAGGGAAAACCAAATAGAGAAAGAAGGTGATGGTGAGTAATAACGTTATGTAGAATATCTGAGGGTTTCCGGCGAGTATCTGCAGCGAGAGGAATATACTGGTTAAAAGGAGATACTTGATCTCTATGCCTTTGGCGAATCTCCCTATCGACCACGCGCATGCAGGCATCCACGCCAGCGCGTTAATCATGTTCATGAACTTGATACGCGTCACCATGAAAGCGGAGAAGGAAAAGGAGACAGAGGCGAAGACGGATGCGAATCGGCTCAAGCCCATGTCCCTAGCGAGGAAGTAACAGAAAAGCAAGGAGATAATGAAACTTAAGATCACGTTGAGATTGTATGCCAAAACGGAATCGAGAAGCCGGAAAAAAAGGAGATTGAATGGATAGAGAACCCCAGTCTGTCCCTCGCCAAGCAGGGGGAAGCCGCAACCCACCAGATTGGTCCAGAGTGGAAAGCGCCCGGTTTTAAGGCTTCGACCCAGTAGATCCCGCCTGGGGAAGTTGGCCTCTGTCACGTCGCTGGAGGTTCTATCACCTTGATAGACTAGCTTCCGCGAGGAGAACAGGCCTGGTAGAAAGAGGGGTATCGTGATCAATAAAAACGACAGGGCGATCAAGGTCTTTAGCCACGGTCGATCTTTCGCCACGGTCCATACCCCCTCTACCGAAACTCTACTTAGAATTTTCCAGATCTTCGATCAGTTGAAAAATCTCATTGGCCTCTTTTTCACCAATGGGACTGTTGGCGTAGCGGTTGTATACTTCAATGGCTTGATCCATCATACCCGACGCCTCCAGCGCCTGGGCGAATTTTTTAAAATAAATGGGTACCCGCGAATCTAGGACGATAGCCCGGTAATAGAATCCTGTGGCAAGATCGGGCCTGCCCGCCTCGCTTAAAAAATTTCCCGTGTGGTAAAGGAATTCCCCGTAAACTCCGATAACCTCCGACTCCCTCCGATTATCCCGGTATAGAGACAGGTCGGTGCCGCTCAAGTCCAACTCGTTCCATATCTCGTTAGCTTCCGACCAGTATGATGAGGGGTTATAGGGATGGTCTAAGGGAAGAATCTGGAAACTGATTCCCTTGGGCATAAGCAGATATTCCGTGGTCAAGTTTACCTCCCGGTAGTTGATGAAGAAATCGGCCTTTCCTAGATTTTCCCGGATAAAGGAGAGCAACCAGGGGATACGTCGGTCCTCCTCTGGGATTACGAGCTGAGGGCACCTGGAGCGCAATTCCTCCCTGTACCACTGAGCGGTGGCATAATCGATATTGACGGCTGTGACATCTTTCCTTTTCCCCTCTACTGCCAGGTAATAATCTGTCAGCATATCTGTAACGTCGCCGCTGGTGAGCAGAACCGCATTGTCGGGCAGTTTGAGGAAGAGGTTGGAGATATAGGATTCGCCTATGTAGTCAGCGCTCATGTTCACGTATTTGAAGTTAGAATAAAACGGAATGACGATTATCAGGGACAAGAGGGCAAAGATGATGAATCTGTACACTTTACTGTAATCCTTGTCTTTGCCTTTAAAGATAAACCAATGCCCGGCATCAGCGATGGCATAGATGCCTTGGGCGAAGAAAGGGATGAAAAGGATGGTGGGAAGGAGATAAAATCGCTCGATGGTGGCCCGGAAAAAGATGCCGGTGATCTTGACATTAGCCATAGCCGTAAAGACAAAAGCGGTCATAAATAACCCTGATCCGAATACCCAAAAGTATCCCTTGCGATGCCGAGCCATGGAAACCATACCCACGATCCCGATGAATAAACCGAAGATGGTCAACTCCTGCCCCAGCGTTTTAGTGAAGTCAAAGAAGAGATCCAGCCTGCTCTCGGCGGTTGGACCATACCACAGACTAGTGGTCCCGTAGCTGGATCTAGTGACAACTTTTACGAAGTTGGAAAGATTAGACGGATCTCCCACGTTGATGTAAGGACGCATGGACGCCCGAATGGGCAGGTAGAGAAAGGGCAGGAGCCCCAACAGAAAAAAACATGCCGTGAGTAAAATCCTCCACCTTGGTCTGCTTATGGGTGGGAAAAGATCTAGAGCCAACAGGAAGAGCGAGGGAAGGAGCAGCACGATGGTCTGGTGATGAGTAAAGCTTAAGCCGAGGACGAAGGCGAATAGATAGATATATCTACGGGATAGCGCATCGTTTCCCTCCGAGAGCCTTTCCCTTGCCAGGATTAGTAGCAGTAACAGCGCCACCGCGAAGAGGTTATTTAGAGGGAAAACTTCTGCCACCAGGGAATATTGCCAAAAGAGGTAGGAACATCCCAGGGCGATGATCGCCAGCAGGGAAGGCAGGCTCCGGCGCACCACTTTCACCGTGAGAACGTAGAGTAGGGACAATGTTAACGCATGGTAGATGGAGGAGAGGAAATTAAGCCTCCAGGCGGATGAGCCCAGAGGAAAAAAGAGGAACACTCTCCCCAAAAGGACGTAGAGAGGGTAACCAGGAGGGTGAGGGATGCCTAGAATGCGGCATGCGGCGATCAACTCTGGTGAGTCCCCCGCCACGTTGACAGTGGGGCAAAGAGTTAGCAAATAGAAGATGATAAAAAACATAAAGATAGCTGAAGTAGCCAAGCGATCATGAGAGGTTAAGTAGTATGGTTCCACCTCTATCTTTATTCTTTTTAAGAAGGACATGGAGGTCATTCCTCCCCGATCGAAGCCTGACCGTGGCGTCTTCCAGTCCCGGGAGCGGATTTAAAGATTAATATCAAGGCCCAGCCTCCCCGCTCGAGACCGTTTCTTCCTTAATATGCATTCTTACACTGTCTTATAAAAACCTGCTTCTATCCAAAGTATACAGGAAAAGCGAGGATTTTGATTGGCGAGATACCACTAATGTCTGTTTCTAAACCCCTCTTTACTGGGCCAAATTTCCGCGTATTCTTTTCGATGGTCCATGACGGTGAGGGCGGGAATTGCCGGTAACTCGCAAGCCGCTATGTCCATCTTCTGTAAGCTTTAGGCGATTTTACGTAGAATAATGCTGAAGTATAAGTTGGAGGCGTGAAGGAGGTGAAAGATGGAGGTGATGGAGGCAATCAGGGAGAGGCGGAGCATCCGACGGTACGAGAGGGATCCGGTTCCCCGTGAGCATATAGAGATTCTTCTGGAGTCAGCTCGCTTAGCCCCTTCTGCCAGTAACCTGCAGACTTGGAAGTTCAAGGTAGTTACCGACGAGAGCATCCGTAAGCAATTGAGGGTAGCTGCTTTCGATCAAAAATTCGTGGAACGGGCTCCGGTAGTGATCGTGGGTTGTATTGACTTTGAGGCTTTCGGGGACAGAACTAGGAGAACCATGGAATTGATAAGCAGAGGAGCGGTGAGGCCAAGCCTATCCATGATTCTACGTTTCGCCCGGGGTAGTGACAAGGGCTTGGATTCCGAGGAACGCCAGATAATAAACGGGGTGGTAAACCTCTCCATCGCCATGGAACACATGGTTTTGGTGGCGGTGGAACTGGGCTTAGGCACCTGTTGGGTTAGGGCTTTTCAACCGGAGAAGGTGGCGGAGATCTTACAGCTACCGGAGCACTGCCCTCCCCTCGCCATGCTCACTCTGGGTTATCCCCGGGAAAGGCCAGAGGCGCGACCCCGCAAAGAGCTCAATGAGATAGTGCTTTGACTTTCAATATCCATATGGGTCAACCTATTATAAATGCTAGCGAAAGATCGCATGTTAGATTGGCGTGGTAGTGAGCTGTTGCTCTGTCTAATCGAGATAATATTTATTCAATGTAGTAATTAGCTTTGAAGATCCTGGTTATGGGATCACTCAAGCCTTTTCATTCAGGATTATAACCAAGTAAGATTTTCATTATCCCTTACATGAAACTCAAAGAGTGCGAACTGCCATCCTTATTAGATTATTTAAGAACGCGCTTGGCAGCGGAAATAAATCTCTTATCCATCGAAGAAGCGTTAACTTGCGATCTTTTCCCATAAGGTTAATTCGTCTGCCGATCTTTTCCCTATTGAAAGAACGCGCTTGGCAGCGAAAGCAAGTTTCTTATCCACGAAAAATGCGTTCGTCTGCCGATCTTTTCCCATAAGGTTAATTTGGTTGCGCTTCTGCTTCCCCATTCCTTTTATGATGCAATGAGAGAAGTAAAACGATAACTTCGTTTTCAACGTGATAGATTTTTCTTTCGGCGTTTGGATAGATATGGCGTCAAAGACGCTTTGGGTAAGGAAGACGAAACGTTGGATGTCGCCTTCCGGATTGCCGGGTTTCGCCGCTTGTCAGGTTGTGATCGTGAGAAAGGGCTTTCGGGAGGTGGCACCGCTTCCCAAGTGTCGTGATATAATTTCCCTGTTGATAAATGAACGGTCTCGCAATGGTTAGTTTAATAAAAAAGGAGATATCGCATGATCGAGGGTGTGGTGATAAAGAAAATAGAGAAATTCTGCGATGAGCGGGGTTTCTTCATGGAAGTGCTTAGGGACGACGATGGTTTGCTCGCCAATTTTGGGCAGAGCTCCTACACCATCGCCAATCCCGGAGTGATAAAAGCGTTTCACTGGCATGAGCGTCAGGACGATCTCTGGTTCTTTGCTAGCGGCATGGCCAAAGTGGTCCTCTACGATCTGCGTGAGGACTCGCCCACTAGCGGCCAGATACAAGAGATTATAACCGGGGAGCGGAACCCTCTTCTGATCGTAATCCCCAAAGGAGTGGCGCACGGCTATAAAGTTTTGGGAAACAAACCCGCGGGTCTTTTCTACCATACTACGGAGTCGTACAACCGCAGCGACCCCGACGAGGGGCGCATTCCCTATGACGATCCTTCCATCGGTTATGATTGGGATTCCTGAGGGGTAATGACGCCCCCGCCGTTGGATGCTTTGGTGTGAATGTCTAGTTGGTGGTGGCGCTGCTAGATATGAAAGAAAGGCTGAACAACGGATCATTACCTTGTCAGGAGGCGGGAGATCTGCGACCACCCTACCGATATTTGCTTTATTTCTCATGCGCTTGATGAGGGGAAGGCGAGGTTAAAAGTTGAAGGGGAAAAGCGCATTGGCTATATTCGTGAGCAAAGCCACTGGCTTCCTCTCACGGAAGTTAGGGACAGGGGCAGGCACCCAGCTTCCCGGAAGGATAGCCTTGCGCATCGATCCTCAGCTGGCCAGGAAACTTTCCGGGGAGTTGGAATATGGAACTGTCTTAATCACTGGAACCAACGGGAAGACCACCACCGCAAACATTCTAGCCAACATACTGAGGATTTCAGGTTACAAACCTATTCATAACCGTTCCGGGGCGAATCTTATGCATGGGGTAACCACGGCGCTTTCATCCTCCGCAAGCCTTTCCGGTAAGCTGGAGGGGAATATTGGCATCTTCGAGATAGACGAGGCCACGCTGCCCCAGGCGGTTGTGCAGCTCACGCCCAGGCTAGTGGTGATCACCAACCTCTTCCGTGACCAGCTGGATCGTTATGGGGAGCTGGAAAGCCTGGCAGCCAAGATGAATAAGGGGCTCCGGGAGATATCCCAGGGGGACCTACTGCTCAACGCGGACGACCCTCTGGTCGCAACCCTTGGCGAGGGAACCAGTTTGAATATCTCCTATTTCGGAATCTCCGACGATCGCGCGGGCGGTGGTAATTTGCAACATGCGGCGGATTCCAAGAACTGCCGTAGCTGCGGGGAACCACTGGCTTTTCATAGAGTCTATTACGCACATATGGGTAACTACCACTGTGAGTATTGTGGCGTGAGCAGACCCGAGTTGACTTTCTCCGCCAACATGCTGGAGATCAAAGGTATTCAGGAAACCAGGCTAACCATGGAGGGCTGTGGTTCACCTCTGCGTCTGACCTTGAAGATCCCAGGATTTTATAACGTATACAACGCCTTGGCGGCGGCTGGAGCGGCGTGCATTCTTCGCCTGGATCGCGACACTATAGTTAAGGGGATAGAGGAGTATTCCACGGTTTTTGGGCGCGCAGAATGGATAGAGGCCGAGGGCAGGAAAATTTTTCTGGTGCTCTCTAAGAACCCAGCAGGTTTTAACGAAGTTATCCGTACCATCTCCTCGGATGGAAAACCGGATAAGGTCTTGCTCATGGCTTTGAACGACCGTGTCGCCGACGGAACGGACGTATCCTGGATCTGGGATGTGGACTTCGAGAACCTGGTTCCTCACACGGGCGGCATAATCGCCACGGGAATCAGGGCAGAAGACATGGCTTTGCGCATGAAGTACGCGGGAGCGCCAACGCATAGCATCGCCATCGAGAAGAAATTTGACCGCGCGCTCAAACGAGCTCTCCAAGCGGTTCCCCCAGGGGGGGTGATATATGCCCTAACCACTTACACCGCCACTCTGGAGCTGCGTAAAGTGATGACTAGGTTGGGGTATGTGAAGGGTTATTGGGAGGAATAAAATTGACCCCAATTTTACGTATCTGCCATCTTTACCCGGAGATGATGAATATTTATGGGGACCGAGGGAATATCATCACCCTGGCGCAGAGATGCCGTTGGAGAGGATGGGATGTGGAAGTGAGCGGGATAAGCGTGGGCGAAACCATAGAACCAGACTATTACGACCTTTATTTTATGGGAGGGGGTCAGGATCGAGAGCAGATGCTGGTCTGCGAGGACTTGCGCTCTAAAAAAGCCCAAGCCATTCACCAAGCGGTTGAACTTAAAGCTTGCTTTCTTACCATCTGCGGCGGCTATCAGCTCTTTGGCAAGTATTTCATTACCTATACAGGGGAAGAGTTGCCAGGAATAGAGGTATTCGACGCTTGGACGGTGGGAGGGGAAAAACGCTTTATAGGTAACGTTGTGGCTCAGGCGATAACCACCGATGGGACTACCAGGACCCTGGTGGGTTTCGAGAACCATTCGGGCAGAACCTACCTGGGACCAGGTAGCGCCCCGTTAGCGCGAGTAAAGGTAGGTTATGGGAACAACGGAGAGGATGGTTTCGAGGGTTGCCGCTACGGCAACGCGTTTGGCACTTATCTTCATGGTTCTCTTCTTCCCAAAAATCCGTGGCTGGCGGATGAGCTGATACTTTTGGCCTTGAAGCGCCGTTATAAGTTGGAAGAACTTCCCCCTTTGGATGATACCTTGGAATTGTTGGCCCAGAGAGCGGCGGTACGCAGGTCCAGGATGAGACGAAAGAGATAATTTCGAAATTCCGAGGTCTTTCCGCCAAGCGATGAGGGCGACATTCCTTGCTGAGAGGATTTTTCGGTTGGAAGCAAGATGACGTTCCAGATTGGAATTTCTGCCTTTGATTTTTGAGCTGGAGTTAGGGAAAAGGGCTGGCGAAGCGCACTACCGATGATAGAATGTAAAATTTATTTTCACCGGAGCACTGGCTTGCTTAGTTCTTGTGCACGGTGGAAGGATCCCAACCATCGCGACAAGGGATGCATAATCTCTTTCCATCCACCATGGTCAAACGGGTCTGCATAGTGGGCTCGCCACATTTATCGCAGAGGAGGGAGGGGAGGATACGGGCTTCTTCCGGGAGCTCCAGATCCACTTGGTCCACCCAAAACATCTCCTCTTCGGGAATGTTAAGGAACTCTTCTATCTTCATTTCCCTCGCTCTTTGAGGATCATCTATATTAGGCTTATTAGGATCTCCGCTAAAAGGCATCGGCTTGAGGCTCACCCTGATGGCTTTTTCGGCTTGTTCGCGTCTGGCGAAAGTGAAGGTCTGTTTCCCGTAATCCTTGAAAAAGAGGTTTCCTTTGCCGAAAGTGCATCCGGTAAGATATTGCACCGCGTCCACGCTGCAGGAATTGTTTTCCACTATACAGATGAGCTCCTCGTCTTCCGCCCGCCGTACCCCCAATCTTTTTAGCCCGATTAGGGAGGCGCGATAACCGATGACCAAGCCGGGGCATAGATGGCCGTGGAATTTCGACGCTTCCTTGAGATCCTCTGGTAAACTTTCCCGGTCCATTCCGGCACCTCGCGGAGTGATGTCTACTTCTTTTCCATGGAGATCAACCGACCGAACTCGACGGCTCGACTGAACGCCGGCTGGGTCTCGTTCTGAAAGCTTTTCATGAAAGCCACTTGGCCAACTCCCGGAACGTACCACGCGTAATATATCTCGCGGTAACTCATCTCGTCCGCCTTGGAAATATCGAAGTATTGGATCATCGAGGCCTCCGGATAGGACCCCGCGGGCACGGTGATGGAATCTACCCACCTCACAATAGCCTGGCGGGTTATATTCTGAACATAGCCCTGGCTATTGGTGAAAGTTATCTCCTCGCTCCAGGTATTGGAGAGCTCCAGCGGGAATTTAAGAATGGTCATGGGGGGAGTATATTTAGTCCACAGCTCCTGACCTTGGCTGGTGATCAAATAGGTGCCCAATTGCTGCCTCACCTTTTCGTCCTGAAAGTAAAATATGAAAAGAGTCCCCTCCGATATTTCCCGCTGCAGACAAAGGTTGGATTCGGGGAAAAGCTCAACTCCTCGGCCTTGACGCGGCTCGATCAGAGTGGATTTCTGCTGCGTTTCCGTGGGACCATCCGAAAAGTTCCATGAGCTTTCCAGCGAGAAGTTCACGGGGATGCCTTCGGATTCGGGAGAGAGAGGCAGGTTAACGTAGTAGGTATAAGAAGTCCCCGCTCCGGGTAGCTTTGATGCGGTAAATTCCTGACCCTTTACCACTCGAGTCTTTTCGCCGCATCCGGGCAATATGATCAAACTGGCAAGAACCACAGCAGCAATAAAAACAGCCTTCCCCCTTAATCCACTCATCGTGCACCTCCTGATGAACTTTTCGCCACTTATAGAGTTATTATAGGTCACCGATTTCTTCATATCATTATTATTTTAAACGATATGTTGACGAGCTTTACAACTGCCCTCTCAGTTTGTTACATAATTTTGAAATCAACAACATGCAAAAATGATATGGTATGCCTTAAAGGACCACGAGCTTACTTATCAATCCCGTTCAATCCTGAAGTTATGAGCACTAAAGAGAACATGTTGGCGGCTTTCGAAAGGCGGTGAACTTCTGCGCTCATATCCGACGATGTGACGCTTTCCTTTTACGGCATTGATCTATTATCTCTTTATCAGTGCCAAAGAATAAAAGAGCCCGTCCTCGAAAAAAATCCGCGCCTTTTGGATTACCCTACTTCTAGGCCCAGGATCGAGGAAGTATAGGTTTAGTCTTGGTTGGAAGGAGAAGGGTGATGGGAAGGGGTGGGGTCGTAGATGGTGTCGAAGCTAATTCTTTTAAGTCGTCGGGACCAGAGGGAAAGAGTGCCCGCGAGGATTAAGCCATTCAGGGCTAGAGCAATAAATATCACGGTGAGAATTCCGCCCAGATTCCAAGTCCAGATGGTGGCAATTATCGCCGTGGCGATGGCTATGGCTATGGTCAGCGCAACCATAATATATATTTTCCTGCGTAGCCTCGTCATTTTATTCCTCGCGTCGGAAGGAGATAATAGCTCTCCGGATTTGCCATCATCCGCCAGATAGCGGGAGAAGATTTTCAAAAGAGGTTCGTCGGGTAGCAATGCCGATAGTTGTAGAAGCGCGCCTACCATTGTGATAACGGCGACGGTAAGCGTTACCATTATGAGAGTCGTGATCAACATTTATGCTCCTTTTCCGTCTCTTTCTCTGTTCTAATTTTAACCGTAAAGCGATCGAGGAAAAACATCCAAGTATAAGAGAGCCGCCGACTTCGTGAGGCTATGCTCATGGGTATCCCGTTAGATGAGGTGGTTGCAAATTTTATGGCCCATAATTATGAGAGGACCTCGAAGAGCAAAATAGGGTTGACTTGTAGATCGAGAATGAGGGATACGGCGAGGAGATGGCTTAATTAGGTTTCTGTAGGAACAAATTATCCGAATCTTCCGGCCATGAGAATCCCCGCCGGGTTTATGCGATGCCATGCACCCAAATACCTGGAGTGGGAAGATTACCAAGCAAAAATTCCCGTTTAGTAAAAGGGTGTCTAGTCGATGACGGTCGCGGCGAGACGGTAGCCCCGTCTTCTTGAGCGCGAAACGCCATGAACGCCCTCATGTTCCGTTTTTCCGGAAAAGAGTAGATCAAAGGTTGCGTTATTTACTGGCCGATATTGATCTTATGATCATTCGCGTATTTGATGGCTAGTTTACGCTCCTCCACGGTCAGCCGCCGGTTGATATCCGGGAAGAGAGAAGCCCTGTACTCCGGGCGATACTGGAACATTAGATTGAAATACACTTGGGGCATGTGCTCCTCTACCCACTTCATGATGGGAAGGGTGCAGCAGTCCAAGTGTTGGGGGATGACCAACTGCCTGAGCATCACCTCCCCGTTTCGGTGAGCTAAAAGAAAATTACGGGAGACCACGTTGAAGTAATCGTCCACTTCCGAGAGTTTCTTGGCGCAGGAGTCGTTGCCATAACGAAAATCGGCGAGGTAGATATCCATCACCCCGTCCAGTAAATCCATGGATTCTTGGGAAGTATACATATTGGAGTTCCACACCATGGGGAGATATCTACAGCTCTCATCCAGTTCCCGAATGATCTGTAGTATGGTGTGCAGGTTGGGATCGGGATTGCCCCCCACGAAGTTAGCGTTGCGCGACCCTTCCCTCACCCCCTCCTTAAGGATAGCCGCGAGACGCAGAATATCCGCTTCCACGCCGGCATCGGGGTGCATGGCAATATCCCAGTTCTGGCAGTAGACGCAACGGAAGGTGCATCCGGAGAAGAAGATGGTGTGTGAGGGTACCAGCTCATGTTCTTCGCCAATGTGTAGGAACTGCGAGGCTACCCTAGATACGGTACCCACTTTACAGAAACCCAGCTCCCCAAGCTCACGGTTAACCCCACATCTCCTCTCACACATGTGACATTCTGTGAGCATCTTCCGAGCTAGATGGGCTTTGAGGTCGAGGAGGGAATGCTTAACCGGCGCGGGCGTTTCCCCACTCTTCCAGACTTTCCTAAACTTTTCCATGCATTGCAGGTGGATCTCCCACAGTTCGTTTATGGGGTAATTTTCCGGTTCGGCCAAGTGGGTATCTATTCCCCTGCAGACCCAATGTCTGGCTGACCTTTTTCCTTTTAAGATGGAGAAATAATCATCGAGCATATCAGTTCACCTAATAAAAGTATAGCTTATTGAGGCCCTAGATTGTCCGGCTGGTCTATGTCATCATGGTGTTTTAAACTCGATGGAGAAGGGTTTCAAGAGAGAATATGCGGCTGAAGGCCTGGGAAATGAGTGCGAATTGGATAGGTAAATTTATTATCATGCATATTTCTGCTTCCCGGAAGGATAGCGGTGTTTGGGCCCAAAATCTGGAAATCGCGGCGCTCAAAGTTAAAAACTTCCAGGAGATAGATCACCTTCACGTTCAATTAAATCTTCCCCTTTCAGATGGAGATAAAGGGGAGGACGTCAAGGGAGGGGAGCTTGAAGGCTTAAAGGATTTTCTCGGGGATGGGCAGGTCCTTTCGCATCAGCTTGGTGTGGAGGAAGAGGCGTTCTTGTCCCGCTTTATGCCTGGGTTATACATTCTTGACACTTATGAGTTAGCCCTGATGCTCTACCCCACCATGGGTTCTCATTCCCTATCCTCCTTGGCGAAAAAACTCTTGGGCGAGGAGATAAGAGGCGACGCTCTGACAAAGGCGCGATTGCACCTCAAACTGATTTGCGCATGGCGTGATATGATTGCGGGGATGGAATCCTCACTGCGCTCCCAGACCTCAGCCCTCTTATACACTGTGAACAGCCCCTGGGCTTGCTTCTTTTCCGCCCGACGCACGAAGATTATCTCTCGTTCCTTCACCGGGGCGATACCAGAAGTTCAAATCTTGCATGAAGAGATAGAGGGAAAGCCTGGTGAATGGGTGGAAAAGGAGGAAGTAGAAAGCCACCTCACTGAGGATGGAGTTCTTTCGAGGAAAATGGAGGGTTTTGAGATAAGAGAGGAGCAGCGGAGTATGGCCCTGGAGGTCCTGAATAGCCTCAACCGTGGAAAATTTCTCGCGGTGGAGGCGGGAACTGGGGTGGGGAAATCCATAGCCTATCTACTTCCCTCATGCATCTTCGCACTTAAAGGAAATACCAGGGTGGTTGTCTCCACCTATACCAAGGGATTGCAAGACCAGCTCTTCGAGGGAGACCTCCCCCTTTTGAGGCAGATCTTCCCGTTGCTGCGCTATTCCAGGTTGAAGGGGAGAAGCAATTATCTTTGCTTGAGGAAATGGGAGGATTGGTCGATGGGTATGTGGGGGGATTTCGGGAAAGCGCGGGAGGAGAGCTTGGTAAGAGAGACCCATCCTTATCTGGCTTGCCTCTATCTGCTCATGTTCCTTTACCAGACTAAGGAAGGGGACCTAGAGGAACTACCCCTGGAGTTGAGGGAGTCCCTCCACGATTACTTGGAATATGTCCGTTCCACCCCAGAGGAATGCCTCGGTTTCAACTGTCCTTTCAGGAAAAAATGCTGGGTGGAGTGGGCGAGGAAGAGATCCGCCGCCAGCCATATAGTGATTGTGAATCACGCGCTTCTCTTCAGCGACATAATGGGCGATCTAGAATCGGCAGAACATTCTATACTTCCCCGTTATCTTTATCTGATCGTGGATGAGGCTCATCATTTGGCGGGAGTGGCAACCGAGGCTTTTTCCTCCAGTTTTTCCTTGCGGGAAGGGCTCTTGCTGGTGGATCGGCTGGAATCCGGGAGGGGCCTGCTGCGAAAACTAGAGAGGTTCTTCTTAGAAATTTCAGAGTTCCTTAGCTTTGCCTTGAAAGAACAACCTTTTATTCACCTGAGAAGAGTAGAGGAAAGTCTCTCGGAATTACGCTTCCAACTCAAGGAGTTCTTCGGTACCAGCCTTATGCGTTTAGCCCGGGTCTCAAGCGGGGTTGAAGGAGATTGGAGAGGTGATTACGAGGTAAAGTTGAGAGTGATTGGGGAGATGAGGGGGCTTCAAGAATGGGGGGAATTGGAAGCTGACGGAGCCAAACTGGCGGGCAGTCTGGAAGAGATCGCGCGTGCCCTCTCCCAGGTGGAGAAGATATTGATCTCTTTAAGAGATATGCCCAATAGATTGGAGGAAGAGCGAAGCGCCCTTCAGGTCTGGTGCGGCAGGATGGCAGCCAGAATTTCTGGTTATGTCGAGGCTATCGAGGATTTTTTAAAGGAAAGTCCTGGGAACTCCATCCATCCATATTTACAGTGGTTTGAGGTATCGCCATCCTGGAGGTATGGGACGGATGTCATCCCCGGTGGTGCGATATACGTCGCCCCAGTGGATGTTGGTTCACTGATCAAGGACAAGCTACTTCTTCCTTTAATAACGGGAGTTTTCACCTCGGCCACCCTGAGGACCGACCCTTCGCCGAGTGGGTTCCATTTCTTCGCCGAATGGTCTGGTCTCACTCAATTGGCGCGGGAGGGAGGGGAGATCGCTTACCTATCCCTAGGTTCGCCATTCGATTATTCCTCACAAGCTCGCTTCTTAGTGACCTGGGATTTGCCGGAGCCGCCCCCCCAGGCGGAGAAAGACCGGGATTACCTGGAAAATCTGAAAAAGGTAATCGGCGAGGCCTTAACTGCTTCGGAGGGAAAGGCTCTGGTCCTTTTTACCTCCTATCGCCTATTGGACAAGGTTTTCGACGAACTCTCTTCCACCATTCAGCGCGGGGGAATTAACTTTCTGAGGCAGGGCAGGGAGATGAGCAATGCCCGGTTGTTGGAACGTTTCCGCGAAGACGTTCGCTCCGTGCTATTCGCCACTTCCTCCTTCTGGGAGGGCGTGGATGTGCCTGGGGAGTCCCTCTCTTTGCTGGTCCTTACCAGACTGCCCTTTCCTTACATGGGCGAGCCCCTGCTGGAAGGAAGAATGGAGTACGTCAGATCGATAAAGGGCGGGGATGGCTGGAAAGATTATTACCTTCCCCAGGCGGTGATGCAGTTCCGGCAGGGATTGGGTAGGCTAATCCGCAGCGGAAGTGACAGAGGGGTGATCTTGCTCTTGGATCCCCGGGTAACCAGGCGGGGGTATGGCGGAGACTTTCTGCGCGCCCTACCCCCCGGACTCTCCATGGAGAAGGTGAAAGCCCATGAAGTAGCGGTGTATATCAAAGAGTTCTTCCAGGGAAGTCTACGCTAGCACACCATATCTTACCAATTGAAAGGCGCGGGCGGGACGAGCGGGTATAGAAATTTATCTCTTTTCAGGGATGTAGGGGTTAGTGATGAAAGCCAATGCCTCACTTGGGAAAGAGTGTTCACCGCAATGAAAAAAATGACATTATGAATATATTACTGAATGTTAATAATAAATGTAGCGATTTTTCGATGTCGAAAGTTGGTTCACCGGCTCGCACGGGCTTCCTTCTCAGTTAAGGATTTGTCACGCTCAACCGCGACACTCCGAAATTTGCAGCTTATTTTCTATCTTTGGATGGTTAGCCACTCCTTCAATTTTTTCCGAAAAATTTAGACAACTTTTTCTTAAATTAATTGAATTAAGCTGTCGCTTCTCCAATATGGATTGACGATTGCACCTTCGCTCTATTGTGACCCCATTTATTAACGCTTTAAAAGCGAATAAGACCAACAATGAAAGCAATTAAAGGAAAGATATATACATCCACGTTATTAAATATATTTAAAAATAGGCGTCATTCGCGTCTTTTGCCTTTCCACTTCCCCAGCCAACTCTTCTTGATCCTCTCGATATGTTCATCTGCCTTAGGTTCCCTTTCCGGCTCTTCTTCCTCGTCGATAAAGCTCTCAGGCACCAGGGCGACGGGTTTTTCTTCCTCGCGTGTGGCGGTTTCCACAGATTTCCCCTCTTCTTCCTCGGCGCTTAGCTCTTCCACCGGCTTTTCTTTTGGGGAAGGCTCCGCGGCGCTCACCTCCCATGCCATGGTCACCAGTTCTCCCTCGATGCCTTTTCTCTGCGCAAGTGTGTTGATGATTAGGGAGGCTTTGTCCAAGTCTTTCTCTTTCTGAAGAATAACCGAGATTTCCTGAGGTCTGAATACTTCCGATAGCGCGGGCGAAAGAAAGATCACCACGTCGCCCAAGTCTATATCCATGGAAGCCACGCTCAACTCCGCCTCTTGGTTGCGGCCCAGGTCGATGGCTACCCCCTTATTCCCCCGTAATTCCGAGACTTCTCCCTGATGGTAGACATAGACGCGAGCGTCTCCAGTACTGATGGAGTAAAGTCGCTCTTCCGAAGCGGCGATGATCATGGCGTCGGTATAGAATTCCGCTCCCTTTTCTTTGCATTGCTGATAGAGCTTTCTGTTGATGAAATCGGTCAATCGCTGTAGCAGAGAGGTGGGATCCTTGATTATCAGCTCCTTGGCTTTGGAGAGAAAGAAGCCTTTCACCACATCCAGGGCATATTCACTCGCTTGAATTCTCTCCGGGGTCCTCCCCCCTACGGCAATCTCCGATAAAAAGATTAAACCCGCGGGGCACTCTCCCCGCTCTAGGACGATGGAAAAATAAGGGGCTCTCTTTCTTGCTTCTCTCTTGTCGCTCTGATAATTAACGTGCACATGGGGGTCATCCAGCCTGATCTTGCTTCACCTCCCTATAAAATTACAGCTCATCATTACAAGTTTGTACCGGTTGCTCTCTTAAGCTACAAGTTTCCACAAAACGGCGTTCGCAGGAAATAACCTCTTATGAGAGCGCTTTAAAATCTAGCCATCTCCTTTTGCTCGAGTGGCTTCAGGAAGTCCATCTCTCTTCGAAGCGCTCTCGCAAGTAATGTTCCAGCAAGACCGCTCGCGAGCATAGGATGAGAAATATTAATATGGACCACGGGCGGTCATGCTCGATACCCTAAAAACTTTCTCATCCAAACCGCTATAAAGCGAGCTAGCCGCTTTTGCAACTGGTTTTCAGGGAATCCGTTCCTCGCCCTTGATTAAGTCCTCCAGCTTTTCGCGCTCCCTCACCACGTAGTATTGATCCTCTTTTACCATTACCTCCGCCGCGCGCAACCTGGAGTTATAGTTGGATGACATGGTGAAGCCATAGGCGCCCGCGCTCATAACCGCCAGAAGCTCGCCTGGCTGGAGCATAGGGAGTTCCCTATCTTTGGCAAGGAAATCGCCGGATTCGCATACCGGGCCCACCACATCCACTTTTTCCAGCTCGCGGTCGTTTTTCTCCACCGGTAGGATCTCGTGGTAAGAGCCATATAGGCTGGGCCTAATCAAGTCATTCATAGCCGCGTCCACTATAAGAAACTTTTTCCTTTCCGTGCTCTTTCGGTAAAGAACTCGGCTGACCAGTATGCCGGCATTTCCCACGATCATTCTTCCAATTTCCAGTATACCGGTGCAACCGGTGGCACGGATTAGAGGCGTCAATGCTTGAGCGTAATCGATGGGTACGGGAACCTCCTCTCCTCGGTAGGGTATACCGAAACCGCCTCCAATGTTGAGGAAGTGAATATCTATTCCCATACCCTTCAGGTACTTCACCAGGTTGGCTATCTTCTCCAGGCTCTCCTGGAAGGGAGTCACCTGGGTTATCTGTGATCCGATATGCTGGTGTATTCCCACTATCTGGATACCCGGAAGGGAGGCGGCGGCTTGATATTCCTTAATTGCCTCGTCGGAACCTATGCCGAACTTGGCCTCGCTTAACCCCGTGGCTATATAAGGATGAGTCTTAGGATCCACGTCTGGGTTTACCCTCAGGGCGATCCTTGCGGTTTTCCCCAGCCGAGTGGCTACCTCACTGAGAAGAGCCAACTCCTGGCTGGACTCCACGTTAAACATGAGGATATCCGAGCGCAGTGCGTACTCCATCTCCGGCTCAGTTTTGCCGATGCCGGCGAAGACGATCTTTTCGGGGGGAATGCCTGCCCGCAACGAACGATAGAGCTCCCCGCCGGAGACGATGTCCGCTCCGGAGCCTTCTCGCTTGAGCACGTTTAAAATAGCTAGGTTGGAGTTGGCTTTGACGGAATAACAGATAAGATGGGGTATATCCTTAAACGCGCTGTCGATTTTTCGATAATGGTCGATGAGGGTCTGGTGGCTATAGAGGTAAAAAGGCGTGCCTACCCGGGCGGCTATCTCTTTGACCGGCACGTTTTCGCAATATAAAAGTTTATCTCTATAGACAAAATGATGCATTTTACCTTTCCAGAATTAAAGCTCGCCCTACTTCGAGCTTGCCTTTTTCTTATATGATACATCAACTTATGAGAACCTGTCAGTTTCCCCGCTGCGGGCTACGTCGCTTTTCGGATTATTTCATTTTTTATCATAGGAACGCCTGGGAAGCGTTTATATATAGCTCACTGTAGCGAGTATAAATGCATATAAAAATTGACAGTATGAAAAATTAAGGCTTATTCGCCTAACATGGTAACAAAAAGATGGCGGTCCCTAGCTACTTCGTCGAAGTCGATGAAGACGATCTGCTGCCATCGCCCCAGAAGCAGGTGGCTCTCCTTGAAGGGAATGGTGAGCGAGGGCCCCAAGAGTCCAGCCCTGACATGTGAATGACCATTGCTGTCCACTTCTCTGCGATTATGATGGTAATCCTTGTCCCGTGGCGCGATGAAGTCGAAAAGCTCCTGAAAATCCTTGCAAACTCCCGGCTCATGCTCAAGGGTGGTGAGTGCTCCAGTGGCCCCGGGGACGAAAATATTGACTAAACCATTGCGCATTCCGCTTGCGTAGATGAGAGCCTGCACTTTTTCCGTCAACTCTATTATGTCCGCGTTTCCTTCGGTGGAGAAATTAAGCTCTTCACATAGGAATTTCATTTGCGATTCACTCCATATCCCGTGATTTAAAACTTCGCTGTCGCGCCATCTGAATTCCGACCTTTCCTAATGTACTTCGCTCCAATCCTTCAAGGCATAAGGCTAAATTGCCGCATCTAATACTATATCGTAAATCGATCGTGGTAGCATTATGCAAAAAAGTCGGTAATAGGTTCATGGCTGGGAGCTCTTTCTAATCAAGAATTTTCTTTAGGGGTTGAGGCGGAGATTTTTCCATTACGAGGCGTTATGGCGTCTTTTCCCTCTACCAAAATCCTACAAGGAGCGTTATCTCAGCGAGCCAAGGATATGCCCTGGATCGCATCTCAACGTATCAAAGATCGCAAAGTACTCAGATTGCGCACGTCCTTTTCCACCGTGTTTTCTGGCGTTTCCAGAATCCAAGGCAGCTTGAATAGCAATGGATGATTGAGCATCAACTTAAAAGCCTCTAAACCGATCTTCCCCTCACCGATATGCTCATGCCGGTCTAGATGGGATCCCAGTTCCCCCTTGGAGTCGTTGGCGTGCACTAGCTTTACCCGCTCCCACCCGATATTTGTGTCTAAAAGTTTGAGAGTGGACTCCAGGCTCTTTCTGCTTCTTAAATCGTAGCCGGCTGCGAATACGTGGCAGGTGTCAAAGCAGATACCCACTCTTTTATCCTCACTGAAGGCCTTTAGGATCTCCCCGAAATGCTCGAACCTCTGGCCAACCCCGTTTCCCGCTCCCGCTGTGGTCTCCAGGAGGATGGAAACTTGATCTGGGCATACCTCCAGAGCCCGTTTGATCGCGCTTATCACCCGCGCGATGCCGTAGCTTTCGCCCTCCCCTAAATGACTTCCTAGGTGGGTCACCACCGCTTCCGCTCCTATGCTGGCCGCAGCCTTCACGTTCATAGTCAGCGATTTAACGGAATTTTCCCAGAGCTCATGGTTAGGAGTTGCAAGATTGATCAGATAGATGGTATGAACAATCACCGGGTCGATCTTCATTCGTCTACGCGCTTCATGGAAGAGTTGACTCTCCTCGGGTGTAGGTTCGGTGTGTCTCCACCCTCGGGGGTTGGAGATAAAGATCTGAATAGTATCGCATCCCCGCTCCTCACCCCTTTTCAGTGCTTTGGTCAACCCCCCCGAGATGCCAACATGACACCCGATTCTCACTTCTTTCCTCTTGCCCATTCTGCCTCTCCCCACTCTCCAATCTTTTGAGGCGGGTGCGTCACCCTTCCTTTCTTCTATCTCTTCTGGAAAAAATTATCTCTCCCTCTATTGCCCGCCCAGTTTCAGCTCGACTGCCCATACGACAATTAATTCCCTAAAGATTATAAGGGCCTTCCCCTCCGCGCTGCCCTCCTCCTTTCCAGCAGATCGGTGAAGGCTTCCAGCCTGGTCCTCAAACCCACTTGCGAGGATTGTTCATCAAAACAGAGCTCCAACAGTGGGATATTATATTTCTCTGTGACCCGTGGAAGGATAGTTCTACAGATATTCTCGGGCATGCAGGTGAGAGGATAGACATGCACCACTCCATGATGGCCACGCTGGGTGGCTTGAATGGTTCCGGAGATGGTCCAGTGCTCCTCCCCCCCAAGATTGTAACGAATAAAAGGTTTTGCTCCTCTTCTGGCTTGGGATTCCGTGCGCAAAACCTCGAGATCCATATACAAGGGTTTTAGGAGCCAACGATAGGCGGTAAGAACTGGGTAAACCTCGATGCCCAGCTCCCCCATGAGCTTTTCGATTCCCAGGTTGAGGTTGGGCTCAATAACCAGATAGACTTCCCCCAAAAGCGTGACTCTCAAAGGGTCCCGTTCTTTGTCTATGGGTATCTCACGCAGTGCTTCTGCCGCCTCTTTTCTCAATTTGCGTATGGTCTTGATCTCGGAGGCCTGGTCTAGCCTCTCGTAAAATGTGTCCAGCAATCTGTCGGTGCTTCCAACAGATATCTCTCTTGCCCTCAGGCGTCGCGCCGCCCACTCCCATTCATCCACTGCGACCGCCTTTGCTCTGTAGAAGATAAAGGCGCTGGCGGCCCTTCTCCATAACTTTTCCCCCACTGCGTTTTTAAACTTTTGATAGATGGAGGAGATGTCGTCTTTGCCGATGAGTATGGATTCGAACTGGTAGCCCAGCTCGCGCAGAATTTGATGCTGCACCCTTCCATAATAGCCGAAACGACAGGCCCACATACCGCATACCATGGCCAGAATCTCGGCGCCTTTCTCCAGGGCGTCGATACAATCTCCCAGGGTGGATTTGAAGGGAAGGCAAACGAATTCCGGGGCATGGCGCACCCCCATCTCTATGGTTCTTCGATTGGGACGGTCCGGTACGATGGGCTCAAGGCCTAGTTGCTCCACTAGAGCCTTGAGCGGTATGTAGGCGTTCCCGATGTGAGGAAAGGATATCGTGGTCAAGTCATAAACCTCCCACTATCCTTGTCCGGTGAGATTTCTGCCTCCTGACCATGTCCACGAAAGCCTCGACGCGAGTATGCATTCCCACGGTTCCGGTGTGCTCGTCGATCACCAGCGGCATGATGGGATTGTCGCACTGTTCTCGGACCTCCCGCAGAATAATCTCGGTGGTGATGGAATCGGGTCCGCAAGCGAAGCAGATAAGGAAGATGATCCCATCCACCTCTTTGCTCTTGAGAAAGTGAGATCCCGCACCCACCAGGTCTTTCTCATAGCTCCAGGAGAGTTCGTCGTAGCAGGCGAGCTCCGCTTTGATGATATCCGCCTCCAACATGGCGGGAACCAGCATCCTCGCGTTCATCTTTCGCAGGGTGCCCTGGAGGTTCTGGCTGAGGAACTCGTCGTAGATCAGGTAGGGGTGGCTGAGAACCGCTATACATAGGTCGCTTTTCTTGCGCAACTTCTCCGATTCGAGTTTGGCTTCCTCCTCGGGGACTTCTAGTCTCTCCACCGCCTCATCGGGAGAGAAACCGTAACGGAGCAATTTCTCGTACTTCTTCTGAGATTCAAGAGCGTGCCGGTAGGCGTTCCATATCCTCATGGGATTTCGCGAGAAATTGGAGCAGAGCTTGAATACGCTCATCCATAGGGGTCGATTCTGCAGATCGACGGTGAACTCCAAAAGGCTGGGGAGTTCGGTGAAGTTGTGCCGGATCATGTCGGGAAGGGCTATGAACTTGGGACAGGTGAAAGTCTGGCTCTCCCCCTTTTCCACGCTCACCAAGCGAGGGACCATGATGTAGTCTACTTGGTTCTTCAGCGCTAGCACGTGCCCAAAAAAGATTTTCACCGCCACGCAGATATCGTCTACGCAGGATTCGACGCCGTCTTTTAAAACCTTGGCGTCCGTCTTGGGGGAGACCACAACCTGGTTTTGCAGGTCCTCCAACAGGGTCTTCCAGAAGGGAAAATATTTATAGTACATCAAGCCGCGAGGTATTCCTACCTTCAATTTTGTCCACCTGTATAACTTGAATTCTTATCAATTCTCAGCCAGCACTCTTTCAATCGGTGGGAACCGGTCGAGTTCACCTAATCGGATGGTCATCGCCGGGATCAGTCCCTTCTCGCTCTATAATACATATAATGCAAATAAGACGGGATTGTGATTCTACGGTCAATTCGTTTTTATCGCTAAACGTTACGAAAAATGTTTATCGGGTATTGAATGTTTTTCAGCTATTAATTATAGCTTATCTTCGGCGTCATAACATATACGGACGGATATGAAGCTTAGAAATCGCCTTTTGCAATCGCCCAGGTTTTCATTTTAAACTCTCCTCCGCCGCTAATTAACTTAACTTCTTAGCTATACCCAGGCAGAAGGAGAAGAGCTTATAAAGGCGTGTTTTTGTAATAGCCCAGGTTTTCATTTATAATT
>JACVIX010000037.1 GCA_015711725.1 Candidatus Geothermincola primus
AAAAACGGTGGTGGTGAGCGCCTTAGACCTCATTTTGGGGGGAAGGTCGGATACGGAAAAGATACGCAAAGGAGCGAACCAACTTGAATTGGAAGCTGTGTTCGCTCTGCCTGAACAATCTCCAGTTTTGCCCATGCTAGAGGAGGCCGGTCTCGCCGATGAGCTGGATTCCCGGGAGATAGTGGTAAGAAGGGTAGTGAGCGCCGATGGCAAGAGTAGGTGCTGGATAAATGGGCATCTTTGCAATACCTCAACACTTATGAGGATAGGGGAATACCTTGTGGATATTCATGGTCAGCACGAGCATCAGAGATTGTTAAAACCAGCCAATCATCTTGAGTACTTGGACAGGTATGGTGGGAGCGAGCATCTCAATTTGGTAAACGATTACCGAGAACTATATTTTAATTGGCAGGAATTGAAGAAGAAGTTTGAGCAAACCAAATTAAGCGAATCCGAAAGGTTGCAACAGATAGACCTTCTGGCAATGCAGATAGATGAGATCGAGAGCGTTAATCCCATAGAAAATGAGCTTGAGGTCCTTCAGGAGCAAAAGCGGAGGGCACAGCATGCGGGGGAACTTTTTTCACAGGCCAGCGAGTCCCTCAGGCTATTAAGCAATGAGGAGGGTCAAGGAGGATCTGATCTGGTGGGGAGGGCCATCTCGCTTTTGGAGAGGGCAGCTCTACTGGACCCCGGTCTTTCACGCTACTCGCTAGAGCTGGAAGAAGCCAGAGCGAGAATGGAGGAAGTCGCGTATGATTTGAAGACCTATCTCATGGAGCTGCAGTTCGAGCCGGAGGACCTTGAAAATATTGAGTCAAGAATTTACACATTAAAAAATTTATATAAAAAATATGGGGGGGGCCATCAAGAGGTTGTTAGTTTCCTAGATCATGCCAAGAAAAGACTCGCGGAACTTGAGAACTATCAGAGCACCATGGATCAGTTGAAAGGGGAATTGGAAGATAAGGAAAGGGAGCTAAAGGCGAGATCCAAGAAGATCTCTGATAGCAGAAAGAGGATCGCGAGGTCCCTTGCCAAGGAAGTAAACGAAGAGTTTTCTGAAATGAATATGGGAGGTGTTATATTCAGGGTTTCTGTAGAACCCGCGGAAGGATTAAACGAAAGTGGCGAAGATTTAGTGGAATTTCAGATATGTCCAGGTAAAGGGGAGATATATCGACCCATCAATAAGATAGCTTCGGGAGGAGAGCTATCTAGAATCATGCTGGCTCTCAAAATCGCGCTGGCGAAGTCCGACCAGATCAATTCATTGGTTTTCGATGAGATCGACGCTGGCATAGGGGGTTCCACCGCGAAGGCTATCGGAGGTAAGCTCAGCCGACTATCCCAATTTCATCAAGTTCTCAACGTCACCCATCTTCCCCAAATCGCTGCGTACGCACAAGCGCATTTTCTCGTAAGCAAAGAGGAGCAGGGCGAGAGAGCTGTCACCAAAGTGGAATTGCTTTTGGATAAGCGGAGAAAAGAAGAATTAGCCCGAATGCTTGGCGGGGGTGGCGAAACGGCGGTGAGGCACGCAGAGGAGCTGATCCAAGAGGCCGCCTCCAAAAGGTGACGGGTTTCCTAACTGTCTCTCCAAAGCAGATCATAATTTATAAAAGTCTTAAATGGTAAACAAGAGAGGCTCCAAGCGCGGGGAGGGAAAGGGAATCCATTCCTTCTTATTCAGGCCAAATATTGAAATAGCGCAAGAACTCTAGGGGTTGAGGATGAGAAAAGAGAGAATGGGAAAATTACCATTTTGATCGAGAATGGAAAGCAACGGCGCATTAAAATTGGTTGAAAATTAAAGATATGAATAATATACTTAAATAAAACGAGGTAAAAATGGAATGAATAATGGGAAACCAGCCAAGTGGCGGGTAATCCCGAAAATAAGGTTTAATGAGAGAATCCCACAAATGCGGGTAGGGATTCTTTCTCTTTATATAGAAAATTCCTTCTGTGGGAAATCGATGGGATTATGGGAAAGGGGAGTAAAAGATGCCAGTTAAATACATTTTTGTTACTGGGGGGGTCTCTTCATCCCTGGGGAAAGGGATAACTGCGGCTTCGTTGGGGCGACTGTTAAAGTCCAGGGGGCTTAAGGTCACCATGCAGAAAATGGACCCCTATATTAACGTGGATCCCGGCACTATGAATCCGTTCCAGCATGGGGAGGTGTTTGTCACCGACGATGGGACCGAGACCGATCTGGACCTTGGTCATTATGAGAGGTTCATAGACGAGCATCTGGGGAGAGAGAACAACGTAACCACTGGAAGCGTCTATTACTCCATAATTTCCCGAGAGAGAAAGGGCGAATTTCTGGGCGGAACCGTTCAAGTAATTCCCCACGTGACCAACGAAATCAAGGAGCGCATCATGCGCCTTTCCAAAAGTTCGGAAGTAGATGTGATCATCACCGAGGTGGGTGGAACGGTGGGCGACATAGAGAGCCTCCCTTTTCTCGAAGCCATTCGCCAACTGAAAAAGGATGTGGGTCAGGAGAATATCATGTATATTCACGTCAGCTTGGTCCCGTACCTAGAGCCAGCGGCGGAATTAAAGACCAAGCCCACCCAGCATAGCGTGAAAGAGCTGCGTTCCATCGGCATTCAGCCAGACGTGATCGTCTGTAGATCCTCTAGACCCATATCCATGAACCTAAAGGAGAAGATCTCCCTGCTTTGCGATATAGATATTGAAGGAGTAGTCTCGGCGGAGGATGTGGACTGCATCTATGAAGTGCCCCTTCTCCTTCATAAGGAAGGACTAGGAGAATATGTTGCCAAGCATCTGGGGCTGGACGATAGGGAAGAGGACCTTTCTGAATGGGAGGAAATGGTGGCAAAGATAAAAAGGGCTAAAGAGAGGGTTGAAATTGGGATTGTGGGCAAATACGTCAATCTGCCCGACGCCTATCTCTCTATCATAGAGAGTTTGAAACATGGGGGCTTCGCCCATGGCGCCAATGTGGGGATACACTGGGTCGCTTCCGATGATATCACCATGGAAAATGCCTCCAAGGTCCTCTCCCATTTAGACGGGATTTTGATTCCGGGGGGTTTTGGGGTAAGAGGTGTGGACGGGAAGATAGAAGCGATTCGCTACGCCAGGGAGAATGGTATCCCCTTCTTCGGTATTTGTCTGGGTTTGCAATGCGCGGTAATAGAGGCGGCCAGAAACCTGTGTGGGCTGGAAAAAGCCAACAGCTCTGAGTTTGATCCGGAAACCCCAGATCCAGTGATAGACTTGTTGCCCAGCCAGAAAGAGATCGACGAGATGGGCGGGACCATGCGACTGGGGTTATACCCCTGCAAGGTAAAGGAAAACTCGCTGGCTCACGCCCTCTATCAGGATGAGATAGTCTATGAGAGGCATCGACATCGTTATGAGGTAAACAATCATTACCGGACCATCCTTCAGAACGCCGGACTAATCTTTTCCGGTTTATCTCCCGATGGAAAACTGGTGGAGATAATCGAGAGAGAGGATCACCCCTGGTTTCTTGCTGGGCAATTTCATCCGGAGTTTAAATCGAGACCGAATAAGCCCCACCCTCTGTTCGTGGGATTCGTGGGGGCGGCACTCCAGAGGAGTAAGCAAAAAGCGCTTGAGGAGCCCTCGGTGACCGTAGGCAATTAGTAAAGGAATAAGGATGGAAAACGACAAATTAGTTGAGTTCTTTTTGGAAATGGTGAGCATCGATAGCGAAACTTTCCATGAGGCGCAAATAGCGGATTACATTTCCGAAAAAGCTAAGGGATATGGTTTCGCCACAGAGACGGATAGAGCGGGGGAGGCGGTGGGATCCGACACGGGTAATCTACTGGTGAGGATTCCAGGAAGGGAAGAAGTGCCCGCCCTCCTGATCAGCGCGCACTTGGACACAGTAAGCCCTGGGGAAAAGGTTAAAGCTGTGCTCAAAGACGATAAGATTACCAGTGAGGGGGAGACTATCCTAGGAGCTGATTGTAAGTCTGGTTTGGCCATCATCTTGGATATCATGAGGGAAATCTATGAAGAACGTATAAAATGCGGGCCTCTGGAAATTGTTTTAAGCGTTGCCGAGGAGAAAGGTTTGCTGGGAATTAAAAATTTCGATATATCCCGAATAAGATCGAAGTACGCGCTAGTTCTGGATGGGGCAGGTTCCGCAGATAAGGTCATCACCGCCGCGCCCACTCAGGAAAACCTGAATATCTTCTTTATCGGAAGGAGGGCACACGCAGGCATGGAGCCCGAGAAAGGGATAAATGCTATTCAGGGCGCCGCTAGGGGAATAAGCGAAATGCGTCTGGGTCGGATCGACGAGGAGACCACGGCGAATATCGGGTTGATAGAGGGAGGTGAAGCGATCAATATTGTTCCGGATAGAGTGGAGGCGAGGGGGGAGGTGCGATCCCTAGACCTGAAAAAACTGCAAGCTCAGAAGGAACAGATCATCCAAGCCGCCATGCAGGGGGGCAAAGATACAGGGGTCAAGGTTGAGGTGGAGGTAGAAAGAGCCTACGATGGTTTCTCGCTAGATGAGAACAGTCCTTTGGTTAGAATAGTAGACGCGGCGGGAAAAATTCTTGGAATGCAGATGACCCGCGTGGCTTCGGGAGGGGGAAGCGACGCCAATATTCTTAATTCCAAGGGTGTAGAATCAGTTGTTCTTAATACAGGTGGGTTCAACCCCCATTCGGAAAGGGAGTATCTGGATATAGCGGAGTTTCTCAAAGCGAAGAGGTTATGTAAGGAGATAATCGGTTATTTCTCCAACAAAGGAAAGGATCTGATAACCGTTGGATGAGTTTTCAGTGCGGGAAAGCAAACTCCTTTTTGACGGAAAAGTGGTCAGGCTTTATTTGGATAGAGTCCTTATGCCGGATGGGAGGGAGTCATGGTGGGAAACGGTGCGCCACTGGGGAGCGGTAGGTGTAGTGCCCTTGGACGAAAATAATATCATCTATTTTGTGAAACAATACCGACATGCTCCCGGAAAAGATGTCTTGGAAATACCGGCGGGAAAGCTGAGCCCTCAGGAAGACCCTAAGTTATGTGCCGAGAGGGAACTGGAAGAAGAAGTTGGTCTGAAAGCTAAGGAAATGCGCTTTCTATGCTCTTTTTATACCTCACCGGGGTTCAGCGACGAGGTTGTCTATCTCTATCTCGCCAGGGGACTTCATCCAGGCAAAGTTAATCCAGACCAGGACGAATTCCTGGAGATAAAACCTATAAAAATGGAAAAGGCTGTGGAAATGATTGGCGCTGGCGAGATAGAGGATTCCAAAACTATAATAGGTATCCTCTTGGCCTTCCTCTTCGTAAAGGGATCTTGGCCATTAGGATAATGTGAGTAATTAAGAAGAGAGTGAACTTTGCTTTTATATCAATGTTTCCAATTAAGGGTTAGAATCTGCAAATGGTTCTGAAGGCAGGAGGTCGCGTTGATTGTAGGTGTGCCTAAAGAGATAATGGATCATGAATTCCGCGTGGGTATGACCATACAAGGGGTAAGGGAACTTGCCGAATGCGGCCATGTTGTACTGGTGGAGAGCGGGGCGGGATCGGGCTCTGATTTCAGCGATGATGATTACCGCAAGGCTGGAGGGGAAATTGTACATCAAAGGGAGGAACTTTATGCCAGGGCGGAGATGATCGTCAAAGTAAAGGAGCCCCAGGCCGAGGAATATTCCCTGCTCAGAGAGGGACAGATTATATTCTGTTTTCTCCATCTAGCTGCTCATCCTCAACTTTTAGAAGAGCTGATTTCACGCGGAGTGGTGGGAATTGCCTATGAAACCGTGCAGGAGGAGGACGGTAGCCTTCCTTTGCTGGCGCCCATGAGTGAGGTTGCCGGCAGAATGGCGCCGCAGATCGGCGCTCATTATTTAGAGAAGCTCAACGGTGGAAGGGGAATACTGATAAGCGGCGCGACTGGGGTTGCACCGGCTAATGTCCTTATATTAGGCGCGGGAATCGCCGGCACCAATGCGGCGATAGTCGCCACTGGTCTGGAAGCTCACGTTCTGGTTTTAGACAAAGATATGAGAAAGTTAAAATACCTTGAACATTTTCTGCACGGGAGGATTAGCACTTTGATGTCCAGCATTATGACTGTTGAGGAGACAGCGGCGGAAGCAGATTTGATCATTGGGGCGATCTTAGTGCCAGGGGCTCGAACTCCCCAGATTATCACCGATGAGATGGTAAAATCCATGAAGCCCGGATCGGTAATCATCGATATCTCTATCGACCAAGGAGGATGTTGCGCCACCTCCAGAATGACCACCCACTCGGATCCAGTGTATCTTCGGCATCAAGTGGTTCATTACTGTGTGGGTAATATTCCGGCAGCAGTGCCCAGGACCTCCACCTTCGCCCTTGCCAACGTGACGCTCCCCTATATCATGGAGATAGCTAACCTGGGATTGAGGGAAGCGGCAAGGAGAGACTCGAGTCTTGCAAGGGGAATTAATGTGATCGAGGGGGAGGTGGTCTCCTCTCCAGTAGCTGAATCTCTGGGGCTCAAACACCGCCCTTTGAACGAGCTAATTCCTGGAACCATTGGATAATACTTGCTGTGATGCCCAATGGGAAGTGTTAAAGATTGGGAGAAAGCCTTCAGGGAATATATTAATTTTTTGCAGGTGGAGAAAGGCCTGGCCAAAAACAGCGTTGACGCGTACTCGCGCGATCTAAGAAAATATCTACTTTTCATGAGAGACAGAGGCATAGATGAGCCCCATCTGGTGCGCAAGGAGGATATAACCTCTTTCCTTAGCGAGGAGAGGAGCAGAGGCTTTTCCCCCGGAACACTGGCTAGATATGTTAGCTCTATACGTGGATTTCACAAATTCATGTTAAGAGAGGGTTTCAGCACGAATTTTCCTGTATCAAGTTTGAAAACGCCCAAAACCCCTCGCTTGCTCCCCAGGGTGCTCAATCAGGAAGAGGCAAGGAAACTGTTGGATCAGCCTATACCCAGGGACCCCAAGGGCTTAAGAGACAAGGCTATCTTGGAAACTCTATACGCTACGGGGATGCGCATCTCCGAGCTGATCTCTTTGAATCTTGATGATCTCGACTTGAAGGAAAATGAGATTCGGGTAATCGGGAAAGGTGGCAAGGAAAGGGTGATACCAGTGGGCAGGGCTGCCGAGCGCTCCCTTGAGGATTATATCGCCCTGGGAAGACCTCAGTTCTTGAGAGGAGGTTTCAGTAAAGCACTATTTCTTAATCAACGAGGAGGAAGGCTTTCGCGCAGCGGTGCGTGGCGCATATTGAAGGGTTACGCCCAAAGAGTGGCGCTGGGAGAGAAGATGTCACCGCACACCCTTCGACACTCTTTTGCTACCCATCTTTTGGAAAACGGAGCCGATCTTCTCCATATCCAGGAGATGCTGGGACATTCAAGCATAAGAACCACCCAGGTTTATACCCATGTAACCCGTGAGCAGGTAAGAAAAGTCTACATGAAAGCCCACCCCAGAGCGGTGGAAAACCGTTGATGCGCCATTGGGGTATATAGTATGGACCTTAAGAAAGCTAAGGGATGATGGTGTTCAAAAGATTGGTCTGGATAATTCTCGATGGAGTAGGGCTGGGCAGTTTACCCGACGCCGATCGGTATGGTGATGAGGGCGCTGATACTCTAGGAAATTTAGCGAAAAAATTAGGAGGGTTACACCTTCCCAATTTGCAGAGGCTGGGATTGGGTAAGGCTCACATGATACAAGGAATCTCCCCAACCGCAGAAGCTGACGGAGCGTACGGAAAGTTGTTGGAGAAGTCTCCGGGGAAGGACAGTACCACTGGGCACTGGGAATTGGCGGGAGTGATTCTCAAAAAGCCCTTCCCCACTTATCCTCAAGGTTTCCCCAGAGGACTAGTGGAAGAATTTGAGAAAAATATTGGAAGGAAAGTGATAGGCAATAAAGCGGCTTCCGGCACCGAAATAATCAAAGAGCTGGGGGAGCTCCACATGAAAACTGGCAGCCCTATCCTTTACACATCGGCGGATAGCGTCTTTCAGATCGCTGCGCATAAAGACGTAATCCCTCTGGAGGAACTATATAAGATATGTGAGGTGGCTAGAAAACTTCTTCAAGGCGAGCATAACGTATGCAGAGTTATCGCCAGACCATTTATAGGATCCGTGGGCAATTTTACCAGGGTTAATGAGGAGAGAAGGGATTTCGCCATCGCGCCCCCCAAAGCTACGCTTTTGGATTGCGCAATCCATGAAGGCATGACGGTTCTCGGAGCGGGAAAAGTGGCGGACCTCTTCGCTGGCAGGGGCTTCACCAGCTCTCCCCATACCAAGGATAATGCCGAGACCATGATGCAGCTGTTGAGATTAATAGAAGAGGGAGACAGTGGAATAGTTATGGTAAATTTGGTGGATTTCGACATGGTATATGGTCACAGAAACGACGTCCTGGGGTTTTATCATGCGTTAAAGGAATTCGACGAATACCTGCCCAAACTGAGAAGGGTTTTAAAGGAAAGAGACTTCTGTTTTATCACTTCAGACCACGGTTGCGATCCAACCTTTCCCGGCACCGACCACACTAGAGAGTACGGACTTTTCCTAGCCATAGGAAGGGGTATCAAGAAGGATAGGGATATCGGCGTGCGAGATACTTTCGCTGATTGCGCCAGCACCGCCGCGGAACTTCTGGGCCTACGATGCGACCTGGACGGGTCCTCCTTCGCTCATATGATTATTTAGCTTATCTAGTATAATGCGCATAGGTAGTATATTCGCTAAATCTCATGCGAAAAATTGTTTATAGGGGTACAATTTAATTGAGTGTAAATTTTAACGGTGAGCTCTCAACCCAGTCAAAGGTGAGATAATGGAGATAATAGTCGGACACATAAACGCCGATTTCGACTCCTTAGCAGCCATGGTAGCGGCAAAGAAGTTATACCCTCAGGCTTCCCTAGTTTTCGCGGGTTCCGTCAACAGAAACGTGCGTGAGTACCTTGCGCTACATGGCGACATCGTGGAGATCGCGGACTTACGCTCCATATACCCAGAATCTATCACCAGAGTGATTGTGGTGGACACGAGAATCGCAGATAGGCTAGGCGAGCTTAAAAAACTTGTGTCCAAAAGCGGGGTGGAAGTCTTCGTGTTTGACCATCACCCCAAAACCAGAGAAGATATGACCAGGATTAAGGATTTTAGCGAGATGACCGGCGCAACCACCACCATTATTCTTAAACTATTGCGCCAGAAAGGGGTCCCCATATCCCCTTATGAAGCGACGCTTTTCGCTTTAGGGATACACGAGGATACAGGCTCGCTCACCTTTCCCGGAACCACATATGAAGACGCGGAGGCTTTGGCTTATCTTATAAGAAGCGGCGCCAATATCGCCGTGATCAACCATTTTCTAGGTAAAATGCTAACCCCAGCCCAGCACAAGCTAATGAACAACTTGTTAAGCAACTTCCACTATCACTTCATCAAGGGCATGCAAGTGGTGATAGCCTGCGCTGAAACAGATGAATATATAGATGGGATATCCGTGGTCTCATCGAAGATCGTCGAGCTGGAGAATCCAGACATTTTCTTCGCCTTGATCAGGATGCTCGACCGCATACACGTGACTGGTCACTGCAAGCTGGACGTGGTAAGGGTGGACCGAGTGCTTGCGGACATCAACGGTGGCGGGCATCCTAAAGCGGCTTCTGCGGTGGTCAAGGGGACCGATCTAGCGGCTTTGGAATCGCGCATAGTCAATTCTCTGCATAAACATATAAAACCCCTTGCTAACGCCTCAAAAGTCATGTCTGGCCCGGTGAGGACCATTAACGAAAAAACCACCATCTCCGAGGCTTCACGGAAAATGGAGAAGACCGGGCACACCGCCTTCCCGGTGGTGGACGAGAGTGGGAAACTTATTGGCTTGATTTCCAGGAAGGATCTGGACAAGGCGGGTCACCATGGTCTAGGACACGCTCCGGTGAAAGGTTTTATGTCCAGAAACGTGATCACCATATCGCCCGACGCCTCCCTTCAAGAGATGCAGTCATTGATGACCGAGCACGCCATAGGCAGGTTGCCTGTGGTCAAGGACGGCAAGATTATCGGTATAGTTACCAGAAAAGATCTGCTACGCGCCTTGCATGGGATCAACTACTTGCGAAGGCCCCCGACGGCGGCGCCCTCTACAACCGCCAGGCAGGAGACACTGGAGTTGATCAGGCGTTCCCTTCCCCAAGAGATCCAGAATATACTTCTAAAGATTTCCCATGTAGCCGATACCAGGAATTTCAAGGTTTTTCTGGTTGGGGGGATAGTAAGGGACCTGTTTTTGGGCTACGAAAATTATGACCTGGACATCGTCGTGGAGGGGAAAGGGATTGAGTTCGCCCAGATTCTATCCAGGGAACTGGGGGGCAGGGTAAGGGCGCATCATAAATTCGGCACGGCGGTGATCATCCTCCCGGACGACAAACGCATCGATATAGCCACCGCGCGCATAGAATATTACCCATATCCCGCCGCGCTGCCCATGGTTGAGAGCGCCTCCATCAGGCAAGATCTCTACCGCAGGGATTTCAGCATAAACGCTATGGCCATTTCCCTAGCGGGGGAGAATTACGGTGAGCTTCTGGATTACTTCGGGGGCAAACGTGACCTGGAGAAAAGACAGATAAGAATTCTACACAACCTGAGTTTCGTGGAGGACCCAACACGCATTTTCAGAGCGGTAAGATTCGAGCAACGTTTTAATTTCACCATGGAGCCCCAGACCGAGGCCCTGGCGCGCAGAGCCATAGAGATGGAATTCGTGGGGGAGTTAACCAACGCTCGAATAAGGGACGAGCTCATCGACATACTGGAGGAGCCAGATCCCCTAGGGGCAATATGCAGGCTGGAGGAGATAGGGGCATTGAAAAAATTACACCAGGAACTAAGGTGTGGCCCCGAGTTGGAAAGACGCTTCAAAAGGATCAATCGCTACCTTCCCCAGTTTCGCCATATTTACGAGGTGTTTCCGGAAGAGAGCGCAGGAAACGCCTCGCCGGTATCAATCCGCAGATGGGTATTGTATCTTGCCGCTCTGTTGGAGGATCTGGGAGGGGAAAAGGTCTCCAAATGGGCGGTACAGATGCGTTTGAAGAAAAATGATACGCGCGTATTGATGAGTTGCATCCAAGAATCTCGGGAGGTCATCGCCAATCTAAAAAGTCTCAGGGAAACCGAGTTCAGTCGAATTCACCTGCTGGTGGGAGACCTTTTTCCCGAAACTAGAGCTTATATCTACTGTCAAGGCGGGGAGCGGGCGAGGGACATGATGAAACGATATCTGGAGAGGATATCCAAGGCCCCTCTATCCATAGACGGAAGGGATTTGGAAAAGCTGGGCTTGAAACACTCCCCGCTATACTCCAAAATACTCCATGAGGTGCAGTTGAAAGCTCTCGATGGAGAAGCGAGCACCCGTAAGGAACAGTTAAAGCTCGCTAAAGCTTTAATCGATTCCGTGGAGGTCGATGTGAAAAAAGGGGAAAAGGCACATGAGTAACGTTGAGATATCCCTTTATATGTTGGTGGGGCTGATCATAGGTGTGATATTTCATGAGTTCATGCACGGCTATATCGCTTATAAGATGGGGGATCCCACCGCTAAAAACGCGGGAAGGCTCACCCTTGACCCCCTAGCGCATATCGATCCTTTTGGCACCATTATCCTCCCAGGAATACTTTTTATCCTCAGTATGTTGGGGTTGGGCAACTTTATAATCGGCTATGCCAAGCCCGTTCCCATCAACCCATTCTTATTCCGCAGAAGGGCAGGTATTATCTGGGTCTCTCTAGCGGGGCCACTCACCAACTTGTTCTTAGGGTTCATATTCATGCTTCTCTCCAAGGCGGCATTAAGTTGGGGAGGGGATAGCACTATCTGGATCAAGCTTTTTCAAACTCTTATGCTCTTCGCCTATATCAATATTTTACTTTTCATCTTTAACTTAATCCCTATTCCACCTTTAGACGGCTCAAGGATTCTCGGCTATTTTCTGAAAGGTGAGGCCAGGAGCATTTATTCATCTATCGAGCCCTTTGGTATATTCATCCTTCTTGTGCTCCTCTCCCTCTTCGGGGTGGCGTTTACCTCCTTGACGGCTAACTTCGCCAATTTGTTATCGTCCATCATGGGATTGCCCAAGCTATTCTGATAGGATACTGATATGGCCGATTGGCTTTCTCTGCCTTACAAGACGCTGATCGCTAGATATTTTTTCTCTCCTCGGCTGTCCAATATGGCGCTCGAGGAGAAAAGGCGTCTCTCCGAAAGAGAATGGGAATTATTCGCGAAGATGAGTCGTTTTGATCGCGCCCATTCCATAAAGATGGCTAGGAAGATAAACGATGATCCTCTTCTTCGAAAAGCCGCCCTACTCCACGACATCGGAAAGATAGGAAATGACCTCACAATGCCCGGGAGGCTTATCTTCACCACTATAGAGTTACTAGCCCCTCCCCTGTTGAAAAAGCTAAAGGCCAGGATTTACCAAGAGGCGCAAGGCCATATGGAAAGGGAGAAGGTGGCAAGCCTTAAGAGCGGTTGGAAGAGGTCCTTTTACGTTCAAGCTCGACATGACGCCATAGGGGCGGAGCTGCTCTCCGAGATAGGCACGGAACCGGAGGTGATTCGTCTGGTGGCGGGACATATAAGAAAAAGCCCGAACATGGATGAGCGCCTGCGCAGGTTGAAACGACTCGACTCCAGAAATTAAAGCCTGGCGAAGACAAGCGCAATACGGATTGTTAATATATTTTATTTTTAAAATATAACCTTCAATTTGCAGGGTATTAAGGCCCGATAAATGATTCCTCGACGAGTAAAGGTACCCTAGCAAAACCTAGAATTAAATATTATTCTTTGAAATAATATCGTAGATGTCCATGTGAGCAAATTAGCGACCTAGGCATTAGAGAAAAGGGGTTAATCGTCTTATGCTTCTCATCGTGTAAGGAGGTAGGATTGGCCAGAGACAGAATTCTTACCGGATATAGGCCCACGGGAAGGCTTCACCTTGGGCATCTACACGGAAACTTAGGCAGGATGATAGACTTTCAGGACCGGGGGGACTGCTTTTTCTTTATCGCCGACTGGCATGCTTTAACTACCGATTATCAGGATACAACTTACCTGAAGAGCAATATTGAGGAGATGGTTTTAGACTGGTTAGCCGCGGGTTTGGATCCCCAAAAAGTAAATATTTACAGGCAGTCAGATTTGCCTGAGGTCTGCGAGCTTTTTCTTTATTTTTCCATGATCACCCCTCTGGGGTGGTTGGAGAGGGTGCCAACCTATAAAGAACAACTGGCTCAGCTGAACAACAAGGATGTAAATACCCACCTTTTCCTGGGATACCCAGTCCTGCAAGCAGCCGATATTCTCATTGTGCAGGCGAATAAAGTGCCAGTGGGGGAAGATCAACTTCCCCATATCGAACTTACCAGGGAGATAGCACGGAGATTCAATTATCTTTATGGGCAGTTATTCGTGGAGCCCGAGGGGGTTCTCTCCCAATTTACCAAGATAGTGGGGACAGATGGCAGGAAAATGAGCAAGAGCTATGGGAATTATATAGCGCTCACCGATGAACCCCCGGTTATAAGAGAAAAAGTAATGGAGATGATCACCGATCCGGCCAGAAGAACCAGAAAGGACCCCGGAAACCCCGAGATATCAACAGTTTTTCATCTTCATAAAATATACTCCGCCGACTTATTGGAGGAGATCGCCGAAAACTGTCGCGAGGCTAAATGGGGTTGCGTGCAATGCAAGGAACTACTGGCCTCCCGCATCGCCGATTCTCTTGCCGAGTTCAGGGAAAAGAGAAAAGAATTAGGAGAGAAGCCCGGGTTTGCCTGGGAGGTGCTTGAGGAGGGCCTCAGTAAGGTTAGGCCTATCGCTCGCGAGGTTCTCCGGGAAGCAAGGGAAAGAATACGAATCTGAATTTCACGGGGGGAGGGTTATGGCCTATCAGGTAAAGATCGACCTCTTCGAGGGGCCATTTGATCTGCTCCTCCACTTAATCTCTAAGAAAGAAATCGATATTTACGAGATCTCCGTATCGGAAATAACCAGGGATTATCTGGATTATCTCGAGACCATGCGCTCCCTTGATCTCGAGATCGCCACGGAGTTCCTGCTCATAGCCGCCACCTTGGTGAAGCTGAAGTCGGATGGTCTGCTTCCATCGCCGGAAAGGGATATAACGGATGTGGCACCTTACGACAGCCGGGATGAGCTGATCTGGAGGTTGGTGGAGTACAAGAAGTTCAAGAACGCTGCGGAGGAGCTATATAAATATATCTGCTCCGAGGACCGCTACTATTACAGGGAAGTGGAACTGGAGGAACCTTATCGGGATATCATGCCCGATCTGCTGGAAAGACTCACGCTGGACCAACTGGTAAAGCGCGCTAGGGAATTAATCCTGGGCTTCAAGGTAGTGGACATTTCCCATATAGCGCCTATTCGCATAAACGTGAGGGATTATATGGAAAGGGTTCTAACCGTTTTAACCACGCAAGATAGCATCTCTTTCGTGGAACTTACAAATGATTGCGCCTCCAAGCTGGAAATCATCGCTTATTTCCTCGCCCTTCTAGAATTATACAAATGGGAAGCGGTAGACTTGAGGCAGAAAGGGAGATTCGGCGAAATATATATTTATAGGAACAAGGAGTTATCGAAAGAGGATTTAATCTCGGTTCTTCAGGAATTCGACCATAAGCCGGAATGAACAAAGATAAAACAAGAAAGAGATAACCCAAAACCGGGATATGAAAATATTGAAGCAGTTCGCCTGAGGAAGGGAAGCAGAATGGCGCTCAAGCCAATTGGGGGGAGAATCTGGAAGCGTAGGCCTGAGGGAGGGCATCCCGGCGACCCTCTTGATGAGTTACGTAATATTATTGAATCCATCCTTTTTATCTCTGGCGAGCCTCTGAGCGTGAAGAGGTTGGCGGAGGTCATCGGAGCCGAAGAGGAGTCTGTAAAGGAAGCCCTAAATGACCTACGCGAGGAGCTGCTGGAAGGGAATCGGGGGATACAGTTAAGAGAGGTTGGAGGAGGCTGGAGGCTGCACACCCACCCGGCATATGCTGAATTTATAGAGAAGTTGATCATGGGGGAAAAGAGAGCGCGCTTAACCAGAGCAGCTATAGAAACCCTGGCCATCATCGCCTATCTTCAACCCATAACCCGCTCACAGGTGGCAAATATCAGGGGAGTGCAGTCCGAGTCTATCGTGAAATTTCTGGAAGAGAGGGGGTTAGTAAGAGAAGTAGGAAGAGACAAATCGCCAGGGGGGCCCGCGCTTTACGGGACCACCAAGAAATTTTTAGAGAGGTTCGGTTTAAATTCACTGGATGATCTGCCTCCCCTGGAAAATTTTCAGCCGGATCAGGAAACCATCGAACAGATAAGTAAATCCCTCTCAGGCCCTGGCTCCAGCTCATCCGCGGAGAGAGCTGAGGGCGCTGGCACCGAAAGCGAAAGCACTCAAACATCGGAAGGGGAAGAAGGCGCTTTTCAGTAAAAAGAAAACTCCCATTGCATAATGGCGTTTGGTTAGAATGGCCCTACTTTTATTAACGGATAACCCATCATCCAATACATCATCGATATCCCCGCGTGATTTGTCTGCTTCCCTCGAATACACGCATATAACTTGTTCGTCATGAGAAAAGAAGAAAAAAGATATTCGAAAAAATAAGATAATTTACATTATGTCATTATTACAACATATCTTCGATTGGATGTCGTGATGTCCCATGAAAATCAATGCCTCATCCCTTATCAAAACAGTAGATATGGGTACATCTTATTCGGCCAAGAAATTTTTAAACGCAAAGCTTCAAATTGCTAACCAGGCGATGGCGAAAGGAAACAGCTAAAATGACGACGATATCGCCTATTTTTATGAAAGAGAGAAGAAATGTTAGGTAGGAAACAAATATAGATGGCAAATGTGCTGAAACGACATGGTATGATTTGTCATCATAGAGGTGATTATTTGGTGGAGGAATTTGGTGGAGGAGTCAGATCAGCGAGCGCTCAATAGCACCTGGAATAAATTATCTATCTCCTCGCGGGTCAGCTCCCTATATTCGCCTTCGCCCAGGTTTTTCAGGCGCAAAGGCCCCATTTCGGTCCTTACTAAGTCGACTACCTCCAAGCCTACCGATTGGCACATCCTTCTAATTTGGCGCTTCCAACCCTGACGAAGAACGATTTCCAGCAGAGTCACTCCCCGCTCGGACCCTAGTACCCTTATTTTGTGCGCAAGGGCTATCCCTTCCTCTAGTTCCACTCCGCTTTTCAGGGAGCGTAATTTCTCCGGGGTAACAGCGCCTCTTACCTTGACCACGTATTTTTTGGGCACAGAAAAACGGGGGTGAAGCATTCGGTTGGCAATAAAACCATCGTTAGTGATTAACATAAGCCCTCGGCTTGAGAGATCTAACCTGCCCACCGGATAGAAACGCCCTTCTTCATGAAGAAGGTCCATGACCGTGGGGCGTCCTTGGGGGTCTTTTGCGGTACTCAGGTAACCAGGCGGTTTATTTAGAACAAAATACCGACGCCTTATATTGGTTGGAAGCGAGGTCCCGTCTATCTCTATTTGGTCCCGCGATGGGTCCACTTTGAGGCCCATTTCCCTCACTACCCGTCCATTGACCTTTACCCTTCCCTCACGGATCAGCGATTCACAGAAACGTCTAGAGCCCAGCCCCGCATGGGCTAATACCTTATGCAACCTTTCCTTGGTGTCGGGAATTCTTTGGCTCTGGTTCATGGGCCGAACTCGCACAAATACAATAACTTGACGTCCCTATATCGAATTAGGATGACAAACACAATTATAGGGCAAATGGGAATTAGGGTTCACCAGGAACCCACGCGTTCTTAAAGGTTTCTTCGAGAAAAGGGGCCGATTCAATCGTGCGCATCGCGAGATGAGACTAATCTATGGCTCAGGCCTTCTGACCTTTGCGAAAAATATAACTCAGAGCCTCATTTCGTGTCTCCAGAGGTGTTGGCAAACCACTTTTTTACTGTTAAACTTGTATCGATGAAAGGGAGGAAAACATGCATTTGAGGGCTTTAAGAGGAGCGATTCTCTGCAAAGAGAATAAAAAAGAGGAGATTATCTCCAAGACCGCCCAGCTGTTGGACGAGATGATAAAAAGAAACGATATAAGGCTCGAGGACATCGTTGACATCATCTTTACGGCTACCGAGGATCTCACCGCTGAGTTTCCAGCAGCTGCAGCTAGGCAGCTGGGCCTGGGGCACGTTCCTTTGCTGTGCGCGCGCGAGCTCACCATCGAGGGAAGCACTATGGGCTGCATACGTGTTTTAATGCATTTTTATACCAGAAAACAACCTCACGAGCTTAGGCATCCGTATCTGGAAGGGGCGCGTCAGTTGAGGACCGATCTCCCGGAATAAATTGCAATTTCTCATCAGGGCGAAAAGAAACAGAGTTTTTGCAAAGCCGCGAACTCTTATTTTAAATAAAATAACCATCATATAAGCGTAAAGGAAGGTGCGCTAATGGTAATCGTGTTGAACGATCAGGCTACTGAAGCGGATATCCAACTCATCATCGAAAAATTACATACTGTAGGAGCAGAAGCTCATGTCTCCCGAGGACAGTTCAAGACTGTTATCGGTGTGATAGGTGATAGGGAAAAGGTTATGGAGATACCCTTTGAAGCCTATCCTGGGGTGGAGAAGGTAGTCCCCATTATGAAGCCTTACAAGCTTGTGAGCAGGGATTTTAAACAAGAACTGTCTGTTATCAAGGTTGGAGATGTGGAGATTGGCCCAAGAACTTTTACGGTGATAGCAGGACCGTGCTCCGTGGAGAGCGAGGAGCAAATCTTGAGCGCGGCAAAGGCGGTGAGAGCCTCGGGAGCGAGGGTGTTCAGAGGCGGCGCTTACAAACCCAGGACTTCGCCCTACAGTTTCCAGGGATTGGGCGAAGAGGGGCTGGCGTTGTTGAGAAAAGCTAGAGATGAGGCGGGACTTCTTGTAATCTCCGAGGTGCTGGACGTCAGGGATATAGAGACGGTGGTGGAGTATGTGGATATCCTTCAAGTAGGGACCAGGAATATGCAAAATTTCCTGCTTCTTAAAGAGCTAGGGAAAATAGACAAACCGGTGCTGCTGAAACGTGGTATGAGCTCCACTATCGAAGAGTGGCTTATGGCTGCCGAATACATCGCCAAAGAAGGAAACAATCAAATAATATTATGCGAAAGGGGAATCAGGACTTTCGAAAGCGCGACCAGAAATACCTTAGATCTATCGGCGATACCTATAGTTCACTCCCTCTCGCACTTGCCCGTAATCGTGGACCCCAGTCATGCCACTGGAAGGCGAGATTTGGTTAGCCCTCTTTGCAGAGGTGCGATGGCGGTGGGGGCAGATGGGGTAATGGTAGAAGTGCATCCCAACCCTTCCCAGGCTCTATGTGACGGGCCACAGTCCCTAACCCTGGAAGAATTTGACGAGATGATGCGAAGCCTTAAAGTCTTGGCGAGTTCATTCGAAAGAATTCTTCCATGAGGCTTAATAGATCGGTTAAACCATGATTGAAGTAAGAAAAATTGGATTTATAGGGGTTGGGCTAATCGGAGGCTCCCTGGCTCTTGCCCTGAAAAAAAGCGAAGTGGGAAGATTGTTTTATGGTTATGATACCGATCCCCGGACTCTTAAAATGGCTTTGGATATAGGAGCATTGGATCGGTTATATAAAAACCCTGTGGATATTGCCAAAGAATGCGATCTGGTGGTCATCGCAACGCCGGTTAGGACAATACCGCTGGTGTTAAAAGAGATAGCACCGCATTTAAAAGAAGGTTCCATAGTAATGGATGTGGGTTCAACCAAGGCGGGGATCGTTCGCTTCGCTGAAACCGCGCTTTCCGACAAAGTAAATTTCATTGGGGGCCATCCCATGGCTGGTTCTGAGCAGCAGGGGATAGAAAACGCCAATCCTGATTTGTTTCTCAACGCCACGTTTATTTTAACACCCACCCAGAACTGTGACGCCGAGGTCTTCTCATTTCTCCTGCAGACTTTCAACTCTATAGGAGCTAGAGTGATATTCATGACTCCCGAGGCGCACGATCGCGCGGTTTCTCTAGTCAGCCATCTACCACATCTAGTGGCTTTTAGCCTGGTGAACCTACTAGTAAACGAGGTTAAAACTCAGGAGAACATCTCCAAACTGGTCTCCAGTGGATTTCGTGACATGACCAGGATTGCCTCCTCCAATCCACGCTTATGGGTGGAGATCCTTATGGAAAACCGGGAGGAGATGCTAGAAGTAATCGACAGATTCATGGAATATATAAATGAGGGGAGAAGGCTGCTGCGCGAAGGCAAGGAAAATGGCCTACTTCAATTCATGCAACAAGCGCGTACCGGAAGGCTACAGATAACCCCAGCGCTTAAAGACGTGCTGAGAGAGTTATATACGGTCACCATTCCGGTGCCTAATAAACCAGGTGTGATCTCACGCATCACCATGGCTCTAGGGGAAGTGGGCATAAATATAGAGGATCTGGAGATTTCCCACCCCCTGGAAGGGGAAAAAGGCTCGCTTAGAATCTTTATCCGAGGCGAAGATGCCGCCAGACTGGCTAGGGAGACTTTGATTCAGAAAGGCTATCAATTGAAGGTGGAGAAAACCCTGGAGAATACATGATGGAAATGAGGTTCAATCCTGTGGCCAAATTGGAGGGGGAAGCCAAACCTCCTGGAGATAAATCAATCTCGCATCGCGCCGCATTGATAGGCGGCATATCAAGAGGTGTAACCAGAGCGGTCAATTTTCTAGTGGCGGAAGACACTATGCGAACACTGGAGTGCATGGGCAAGCTAGGCGTGAGCTGGTCCCTGGAGGACAATGTGCTGAATATCGAGGGGCGAGGGTTCGATTATTTAAGAGAGCCGGACGATGTGCTAGACGTTGGCAATTCAGGAACCACCATAAGGCTTATAACTGGAATTTTGGCTTCGTCGCCCTTCCTCTCCGTGATCACGGGGGATAGGTCCATAAGATCCAGGCCCATGAGACGCGTGGTTGAACCCTTAAGATCGATGGGCGCCACCATTCTGGGAAGGGAAGACGGCGACAAAGCTCCTTTGGCTATTCGAGGCGGAAAACTTAAAGGCATAAATTATGAGATGACCGTTCCCAGCGCGCAAGTGAAATCCGCCATCGCGCTGGCTGGCCTTAACGCGGAAGGGCCTACCACTATAAGGGGAGATCAAGGTTCCCGCGATCACACCGAAAGAATGCTTCTTTACCTTGGAGGAGATTTAAAGGTATCTCGCCAGGAGATCACCGTAAATCCATCCTCCTTGGAGGCGGGGACTATATATATACCGGGGGATTTTTCCAGCGCTTCTTTTATTCTAGCGGCGGCTCTGCTCCTGCCCAATTCCAGCGTTATCCTTAAAGAAGTGGGCCTGAACCCCACTAGGGCCGGTTTCTTAAGCGTGATCAACTCTATGGGGGGTATGGTCATGGAGGAATCCCTAGAAGAGCTATCCAATGAGCCCCGCGGGAATCTGCTGGTCAAAAACGCAAGGTTGTCAGGGGTGGAAGTGGAAGGATGGAGGATACCATCTCTCATCGATGAGCTCCCTCTACTGGCGGTGATTGGAACTCAATCCGAGGGGGAGACGGTAGTGAGAGGGGCTGTAGAATTGAGGGTCAAAGAGAGTGACCGCATCAAAGCGATAGTTTCGCAATTGAGAAAAATGGGTGGGAGTATCCAGGAACTAGAGGATGGCTTTATCGCCAGGGGACCGGTCAAGCTGAAGGGCACCAAAGTCTCTTCCTTTGGCGACCATCGAATCGCCATGAGCCTGGCGGTTGCCGCTTTGTGCGCAGAGGGAGAAACGGTGATCGAGGGATGGGAATGCGTTGATATATCTTTCCCTGGCTTCGTGGACTGTTTAAAGAGGCTTATCCGTTAGGGCAGAAACCGTAACTAAATAATTTTGTAAAATCTAAATAAATATATCTAAGAAAGGTAAAGATGATGGGAGCAGGGAAAAATGGTTAGCCCCGCTAAAGGATTGACCATCGCTATAGATGGACCTGCCGGGTCCGGAAAGAGCACTATAGCACAGATAATCTCCAGGAAGCTGAATCTTAAATGTCTGGACACCGGGGCTATGTATCGAGGCATAACCCTGGCCGCACTGCGCGACAAGGTCAGCTTAGACGAGGAGGAAAGCCTAGTTAAAATCGCCAGAAACGCTAATTTTCGATTCGATTACAAGAAAAGATACAAGCAGCCATTCCGGGTTATTCTCAATGGAAAAGATGTCACCAGGGAGATCAGGTCTAAAAGAGTGACTGCCCATGTCAGCCAGGTGTCTGCCTATCCTGCAGTGCGGAGGGAGATGGTAAAGAAGCAAAGGGAAATGGCAGCCGAGGGGAACGTGGTAATGGAGGGGAGGGATATAGGTAGCGTGGTGCTTCCCCATGCGCATAAGAAGTTTTATCTTACCGCTTCCATAGAAGAAAGAGCCAAGAGGAGATCTGTTGATCTCCAAAGAGATGGCTACGAGATATCACAGGAAGCTATCATGCGGGAAATCGCCAGGAGAGATCATTACGACAGCACTCGCCCCGCTTCGCCTCTAGTTGTGCCAAGTGACGCCATTCTGATAGACACCACGGGAAAAAGCGTCGAAGAGGTTGTCAACGAAGTGCTAAGACATCTGGAAGAACCACAAGATAATGATTCCTTTGAAAAGAGATAAAGGCCCGAGCGACAAAAAGAACTATCGCTTCTTGAAAGCCGAAGTCTCAGAGGTAAGCGAAGATTCTCCCCTTTTAGGTTCCGTCCTTCCCGGGGATTTTCTGCTGGAGATTAATGGAATTCCGCCTAGGGATATCATCGACTACCTCATCCTTCAAGACGATGAAAAGATCGATCTACTCTTGGAGCGCAAGGGTAAAGAATATAGGGTGAAGATAGCGAAAGAGGAGGGCTTCCCGCTCGGACTATCCTTCCGTGATCCTCTCTTTGACGGGGTTATCACCTGCAGGAACAATTGCATCTTCTGCTTCGTGGACCAACTTCCTCCCGGCCTGCGGCCATCCCTTTATCTTAAAGACGACGACTATCGTCTATCTTTCCTGGAAGGTAATTTCATCACCCTTACTGGACTACCCAAATGGGAGCTGAAGAGAATTTGCTCCCTGAGGCTTTCGCCACTTTATTACTCCTTGCATAGCACAGACGCAGACCTGCGGGATTATATGATGGGGACAAAGAGCTCTCGGCGTAGCTTGCAGGATCTGCGACATCTGATGCGAGAGGGTATAGAGATACATCTGCAAGTGGTCCTCTGCCCAGGGGTAAATGATGGGAGGATGCTGGAGATGACCTTCCAGGAAGTTCTTGATCGATACCCCGCTGCGTCACTGGGAGTGGTACCCGTGGGCCTAACTAAGTTTAACAGTAACCTGAGATACCCCATCGCCCCCGTGGAAGCCGAGCACGCTCAAGATGTATTGGAAATAGTGGAGCGTTTCCAGCGTATCTCTCTTAGAAAGAGGGGGAAAAGGTTTTTCTTCGCAGCGGACGAATTTTATTTGATGCTAGGCGAAACCTTTCCTGGCGGAGAAGAGTATGAAGGCTATCCACAGCTGGAAAACGGTATAGGCTTATCCAGAAAATTCATCGACGCTTTCCGTGCAGAAGGTAGAAGAAGGGGAGCTCCCTCGCCGGAAAGGGAAGTTACAATCCTCACTGGCAAGCTGGGTGAAGAGGTGCTAAGGATCGCCTGGGAAGAGGCTGGCTTCCCCAGTGCCAGCAATCTTAGGGTGCGTTCTTTGAGAAATATTTTCTTGGGCGAGTCTATTACTGTATCCGGATTGATATCTGGAACTGATATCATAAAGGGGCTGGAAGGTGAATCGATGACCAGAGGGTGCGTTATCATACCGGAAAATATGTTGAGAGAAGGGCTCTTCCTAGACGGCATGACGCTCGAAGAGGTGAGCAGTAGATTAGGGAAGCCTATCCTTCCCGTTCCAGTGAATGGGAAAACGTTAGTGGACATTTTACATAAAGCAAATAATTTAAATGGTGATATGAGGTGTTACCGATAGTTTCTATTGTGGGAAGGCCCAATGTGGGGAAATCCACCTTAGCCAATCGTTTAATATCAAGCCATGAAGCCATAGTTGAAAGCGAACCGGGGGTTACTAGGGACCGCAATTTAATTTAAATGGTGATATGAGGTGTTACCGATAGTTTCTATTGTGGGAAGGCCCAATGTGGGGAAATCCACCTTAG
>JACVIX010000038.1 GCA_015711725.1 Candidatus Geothermincola primus
ACAAGCGATTATTAATATTTCCGTGTTAAAATTTCGATGAAAAAAGGCTATCGTTGAGCCTGCCAGGTAGAGATCGCGATTTTGCTTTATAATCCGCGAAAGAAAACAAGCAATTATTAATATTTCCGTGTTAAAATTTCGATGAAAAAAGGCTATCGTTGAGCTTGCCAGGTAGAAATCGCGATTTTGCTTTATAATGGATGACGGAGGGGATGCTTATCAAAGGGAGGTAAGAGCGTGGGCAGGAGAAAAAAGGTATTCGATTTCCTTTTAAAAGGGCTGAAATTCAACGACACGGTGATGAAGTTGACCAATGTGCCCTTGATAAAGCAGCTGGGAGCCAAGGTGATGGACGCTGAAAACATCAACCTGACCTATATCCCAATCGCCTCTCAGATCGAGGTTCCCGAGGGGACCGCCCTGCCCTCAACAGTGATAGAGCGCTTTATCGAGAAGGCGAGCCACCACGTTATCCTATACCGCTGCCCCTGCCGCACGGTTCGAGAATGTCAGGACTTTCCCAGGGATTTCGGCTGCACCTTCATGGGTGAGGGAGCGCGGGAGATCGACCCGGAAGTGGGAAAGCATGTCAGCGCGGAGGAGGCGCTGGCTCACTTCCGTCAAGCCTGTGAGATGGGGCTGGTTTCGGTGGTGGGTAAATTCAAGGGAGACGCCCTAGCATTAGGGGTAAAGGATCATCGCCGTCTGATGACCCTCTGCCACTGTTGTCCCTGCTGCTGCATCTCCAACGGCATACACTACGCCGCCCCGGAGTTCCAGAGAAGTATTGTCAAGTTGGAAGGGGTGAGGGTGGAGGTCACCGAGGCATGTAACGGCTGTGGTCGGTGTGTGGAAGCCTGCGTCTTTCGTCAGATTAACCTTTATGATAAGCGAGCGGTGGTGGGAGATGAATGCAAGGGGTGCGGCCGTTGCGCCATGGTCTGCAAGAAAAACGCCATCCGCATCTACGTTGACAACCCAGACTACATACAGAGATGCATAGAGCGTATCAGCGCTCTATGCGAGGTGACCTGATGGGATTCAATGCCAACCTCAGAATGCATCCATTTCCAAGCATATGGATTCGCCTAAATTTGAGGGAGGCAGTTTCAAAGTAACTTGCGCTGGAAGCCCCCTGACCCGTTAAGCCTTTGTGACATTCCAGGATTACGCGGGACGTTCCGTTCCGCCAACCGCCATATGCAGACCCGGGTGTCGGGGGAGGCGATGTCTTTTAACATATCCTGATGACCCAGTTGATATTCGTTAACCTTCTTTCTTCCTCGAGATAGAGTTGGTTTAAGAATTATGATTCTTTCCGGCTCGGGTAGGACCCGGAGAAACTTTCTATTGAACCTCTTGTCCTCGCATTTTTAATAATGAAGTTGTTTTTGTCGTTATAAATAAATAATATATATATGTTGATATATTTAGTTATATTTGTGTGTGGGAGGTGAGAGATGTTCTCCAAGTTAAATAGCTGCGCCATGATGGGAATCGACGCTTTTCCGGTAGAGGTGGAGGTGCATATAACCGGGGGGCTGCCCAAGGTTTTTATCGTGGGGCTGGCTGACACCGCGGTAAAAGAGGCTTATCAAAGGGTAAAAGCGGCTATCCGTAATTCCGAATATCCCTTCCCCCCCATGGTGATCACGGTTAACCTGGCGCCAGCGCATCTGAAGAAAGAAGGCTCCAGCTTCGACCTCCCCATAGCCTTGGGAATCCTGGCGGCGGATGGTCTGTTGCCTAGGGAATCGTTGGAGGAATACGTAGTGGTGGGTGAACTTGCCCTGGACGGTAGTTTGAGGTCGGTGCGCGGCGCCCTAGTGATGGCGGATTGCGCTCGCCGCTTGGGGAAGAAGGGAATCATACTCCCCAGGGAAAACGGCGTGGAGGCTTCGCTGGTGAGGGAGATCGAAGTGGTGGGGATAAGGAATCTGCGGGAAGCGGTAGCCTTTCTCCGAGGAGAGAAGAATCCCGAGCCAGTGGAAGATAGGGGGGAAAGAAGCGAGGAAAACCGAGGTTGTCTCTCGGAAGTGAAGGGACAGGTAAAAGCCAAACGGGCTTTGGAGGTGGCGGCGGCGGGGGGTCACAACCTGCTTATGATCGGTCCCCCTGGTTCGGGAAAGACCATGTTGGCCCAGAGAATGCCTGGGCTTCTGCCTCCCTTATCAGAGGATGAGGCCCTGGAGGTTACCAAGATACACAGCGTCGCCGGGTTGGTGGGAGACGGCATCCCCATGGTAAGCGAGAGGCCTTTCCGCTCACCTCACCACAGCATCTCCCATATCGGTCTGGTGGGTGGTGGGACTCCCTCTCCCCGACCTGGCGAGATCACTCTCAGCCATCATGGCGTGCTTTTCCTGGACGAACTCCCTGAATTCCGGAGGGACGCCCTGGAGGTACTGAGGCAACCCTTGGAAGAGGGCAGGGTGACCATTACTCGCTCCTTGGTGACGGTTACCTTTCCCGCTCGCTTTCTTTTCGTGGGAAGCATGAATCCATGTCCTTGTGGGTACTGGGGGGATAGCGCGCGAAACTGCAGCTGCTCGTCTGGAGCTATCAGGCGCTATTTTTCCAAGATATCCGGCCCTCTGTTGGACCGTATAGACCTGCAGGTGGAAGTTCCTCGCCTGCGCCCCCATGAGCTCAAGGAGGCGGGAGAAGGCGAGAAGTCGGCGGTGGTAAGGGAGAGGGTCTATAACGCGAGGGAAATTCAGCAGAGGAGGTTGGGTAGGAAAGGAGCTTGCAATGCCCATATGACTCGTCAAGAATTAAGCAGGTTCTGCCGGCTCGATGGGGAGGGGGAGGAATTTATTTTACATGCTGTAAATAAATTGGGGATTACCGCCAGGGGTTATGACCGCTGTCTCCGTATCGCTCGCACGGTGGCGGATCTGGCCGGTCGCGAAAGGATCAGCGTCGCGGACCTCGCCGAGGCGGTGCAATACCGGACTCTGGACCGCCTCAAATCACCCCTCCTGGTTTAAATGGGAACTCCGTTTAACGAAGCGCTAGAGATAAATCTTTCGCCTGCCTGGCCCACGCTTAATTTAAAGTTGAAAAAGATTTTAGTGATTTAAAGGCCACGGTTGGGCTTCAAATCAAATCTTTGAAAACCAGATAAGAATTCCCCAACGAGAACTTTAGGGGTATAAGGGGAAAGGAGAGATTATGGACGAGAAAACTGCCTGCGTCGCTCTGCTTCTACTTCCGGATATGGACAATAGAGCACTCAAAAGAATCAAGATGCACTTCACCACGGGAGTGGAAGCTTGGAATAACCTGAGGGAACTGCCACTTGGTCTTGTTGGTGGGGGGGATCCCGTCTTAAGGAAGAGGGGTTGGGTGGAAGCTCAGAGAAAAATGGATCCCCAGGAGGCGCTGAGGGAGATAGCCCACAAGGGTATCGAGATATACTTGAGGGGAGACGAAGGTTATCCTGCCCTCCTAAGGGATATCTTCGATCCACCGGAGTTACTTTTTGTGCATGGGGAGCGGGGTGATTTGCACGGAAAAAGCATAGCGGTGGTGGGATCCCGTAAAGCCAGTAGTTATGGTAGGTCGCTGGCGCAAAGCCTTGGCCGGGAGCTTTCGCGAATGGGGATCTCGGTGATATCGGGCGCCGCGTACGGTATCGACACCGCTGCCCATCTCGGCTCTCTGGAGGCTGGGGGTCCCACCTTCGCGGTTTTAGGGAGCGGTTTGGATCATCTTTATCCCCCGGAAAACCGAGATCTTTTCGAGAAGATAAGAAAGCGGGGGGCTTTGATTAGCGAATATCCTCCTCCAGTTCCCCCGCAAGCCTGGCATTTCCCGGAGCGCAACCGCATAATCGCGGGACTCACCGCGGGGGTGGTGGTGGTGGAAGCGGGAGAGAAAAGTGGCGCCCTAATCACCGCGGACTTCGCCATGGAGGAGGGAAGGGAGGTTTTCGCTTTTCCCGGCTCCCTCTCCAATCCTCTCTCCGTCGGTCCCCATCGCCTGATTCAACAGGGGGCGAAACTGGTCACCTGCGTGGACGATATCCTGGAGGAACTGAGCTGGGATGAGTGCGTTTGGAATCGGGGATCAGCAACTGCGACGGAGGATGTTCAACTGACCCCCTGCGAGCGGGAGCTTCTGGAGCTTTTTCCCTCGGAACCCTGCTCAGGCGATTACCTCCTGAACAAGTGGGATAAGGATATGGGCGAATTTCACCTCTCCATGCTTGGTTTGTTGATGAAGGGGAAGATATGCGAAGAAGGGGGCGGTCGCTATGTTAAACTGTAACATTAATTTAATTTTTAAACAATGTCAACTTTTTTAACAGTATTTACATTTTATAAATATAGTATAAAATAATATAAAGCAATTAATTTATTTTACAGAAGGTGAGGCCCTTGGAAGACGCGCTCGCAGATTTTCTCCGATACTTGGAGGGGGAACGAAACCTTTCCCCCCACACGCTGCGGGGATATGGGCAGGACTTAGCTCAATTCCTGGAGTTCTTGCGCCGTTATGGCGTTGTCGATTTGGAAGAGGTGGATTACCGTCTGCTCCGTAGCTATCTGGCCCATCTGCGAACCAGGGGATTCTCATCGGCCTCTATATCTCGCAAGGTCTCCTCCCTCCGTGGATTTTTCGGCTTTCTTGCTGACCGGGGTAGAATCTCCAGGAGTCCAGCTGAACCTCTGGTCACCACCAAAACCACACATAAACTGCCTCGGGTAGTTTCTCTGGAAGAGATCGACATCTCTAGAAAAAGAGCTGGGATAAAGGTTTATACAACTTCTTTGAGGGATATGGCCTTATTGGAGTTGCTTTATGGCACCGGCATGCGAGTAGGAGAGCTGGTGGGGCTGAACCTTGAGGACGTGGATTTTGAGTCGGGGGAGATAAGGGTTATGGGCAAAGGAAGCAAGGAACGGATCATCCCCGTGAACGACGTGGCTATGGAACTTCTTCAAGCTTATATAAGAAGAGAGAGGCCTCTCCTTCAAGGAGGCGAAGGAAAACGTATCGGGCTGGTGGGGGTGACGGAAGATGAGAATAGCCGCCTGGATAGCCAGAAAGCCCTTTTCCTCAATCAGAGGGGGTCGCGCTTGAGCGACAGGGGAGTTCGCCGAGTTCTGGACAAACTCTTCGCCGGCGTGGGAGGGGGTAAACGAGTCACGCCTCATACCCTGAGGCATACCTTCGCCACTCATCTTCTGGAAGGGGGTGCGGATTTGCGCTCTGTCCAAGAGTTATTGGGTCATGTTGATTTGTCCACAACTCAGATATATACTCATCTTAACAAAACCAGGCTGAAGAGCGTTTACTTCAAGAAACACCCGAGAGCCTGACAAGTTGAAAATAGAATGCTCGGAGGCTCTGTTGGAGGTTCCCTGATTGCGCAAACCAGAGGAGAGAACTTGGAAGAAGACAAAGAGCTTTTCGAGTTGTGGGAAAAGTATAAAAAGGAAGGCTCGGAAGAGTGCAGGGAAAAGCTTATCTTGCATTATGCTCCACTGGTCAAGTATGTGGCAGGGAGGGTTTCATCAGGTCTACCGGCGAATATCGAATACTCAGACTTGGTAAGCTACGGCATCTTCGGTCTGATCGATGCCATTGAGAAATATGATCCTTTCCGGGGCATTAAATTCGAGACTTATGCCATCTCCCGCATCAAGGGGGCGATCATCGACGAGTTGAGAGCCTTGGACTGGGTGCCCAGGTCGGTACGGTTCAAGGCTCGAGAGCTGGAAAAGGTTTTTGTCGCCCTGGAGAGCGAGCTGAAGAGGATTCCCACCGATGAGGAGGTGGCACGTGAATTAGGCATAAGCCTGGACGAATATTATCACTTACTCAATCAGATGAGCTTGATATCCCTAGTTGCTTTGGATGATCTATGGAACGTGGGTGGGGAGAAGGGGGATAAGCTGAGTCTGGTGGAGACTATCGAGGATTCCAGGGCGAAAGACCCCTCCAAGAGTTACGAACTGGAGGAGCGTAAAAAAATTCTTGCTGATTCCATCAATCGGCTGCCGGAGCGGGAAAAGATAGTTATTACCTTGTATTATTACGAGGGATTGACCCTTAAGGAGATTGGGGAGATCCTGGGGGTTACCGAGTCCAGGGTCTGCCAGATGCATACCAAGGCTATCCTAAGGTTAAAATCTCGCTTGAGCGGTGGACAAGGATATCCCAATATAGATTGGCTTATTTGAGGATTTTCTGGATAAAAGGGCGAGCAAGAGAATTAACCCCTGGATATATAATTCCAAATGTAAGCTTCACGATCGTGAATTTTATGGATTGCACGAGGAATTTGCCCTTCCTTACGACTGCTAATTTGCATGATTGGGGTTTCGTCGCAGCTGAAGGCTTCCAAGGGCATTAAGAAAGCGGCTGGTAGAGATGCCCTCGCACGCATCGCTTCTTTGTCGGTTCATAGGGTATCCAATGAACCCTGTGGCCATCTCATCATTTGTCACGTAATCTCTTCCATGAAATCCTTACTCCGTATTAATTATTATATTAATTATTACAATATGTTGTTTTTGATATGTTATCATAGCGTCTATTCGACGCTGGCATCATCAAACCGATCAGCAGCAAATTTATTCGATGACTTGCATTCAATCCCGGTGATATAGTATTATCATTCACCGTTGGTGCTGAGAAGTGTGGAAGAGTATCAACAAGATCGCCTTAACAGGCAATAATTTATGGCGAAATACGCACGCCGGAGGACTCGCATCCTGGTGCCGCCAGGTGGGATGTGGGGAAGAGACCGGCGGAGGAAAGAACCAAAGGAGGTAAACCATGGCAGTAGTCTCCATGAAACACCTGCTGGAGGCAGGTGTTCACTTCGGACACCAGACCCGCAGATGGAACCCCAAGATGAAAAAGTACATCTTCACCGAGCGCAATGGCATCTATATCATCGATCTCCAGAAGACACTGGCGCTCATCGAGGTGGCTTATAACTTTATCCGGGAGAGAGTCGCTCTGGGTGGTTCCGTGCTCTTTGTGGGGACCAAAAAACAGGCTCAGGAATCCATCGAGGAGCACGCTACCAGATGTGGCATGCCCTACGTCAACCAACGGTGGCTGGGTGGTACCTTGACCAACTGGGTGACCATCTCCAAACGCATCGATCGCATGAAGGAGCTGGAAGAGATGGAAAGTCAGGGGGAATTTGGGAATTTCTCTAAGAAAGAGGCTATGCAGCTGAGACACGAGCTGAGCAAGTTGCGGAGAACCCTTCATGGCTTGCGCAATATGACCAAGCTGCCAGAGATCGTCTACATCATCGATCCCCGCAAGGAGCACATAGCGGTGCGGGAAGCCAGGAAAATGGAGATACCCATCGTGGCTATTGTGGATACCAATTGCGATCCAGACGAGATCGACTTCGTCATACCGGGAAATGACGACGCTATCCGGGCGGGCAACCTGATAAGCCAAATAATAGCCAACGCGGTACTGGAAGGGCTGGAAGCCAGGAAGAGCCTGATTGAACCAGGGGCTGGGATGGAAGAGGAGTTGAGAGCGGAAGATGTCGAGGAGGAGAAGGCCGTGTCCCGGGAAGTAGCGGAGGAGCTGGAGACGGTATTCTCCGCGAGCCCCGACGATGGGGAGGCTGAAGAGCGGGATGGAGACAAAGAACCGGCAATAAGCGATACGCCGGAAGAGATTTCAGAAGAGGAAGTGAATTAGCGAGGAGATTAGAGTAATTAGTTCGATGGGAGGAAAAATTTAAGGTTAAACTGACCGAGAATTAATCCGTGAATATGGATTGTGTGCGAACCGTTATGGAGGTTATGAGATGGAAATAGACGCGAAACAGGTAAAATCGTTGAGAGACACCACTGGCGCTGGGATCATGGACTGCAAGAAAGCCCTCCAGGAGGCGGGGGGCGACGCGGAAAAAGCCTTGAGAATTCTTAGGGAAAAAGGGCTTGCGGAGGTCAAGAAAAGGGCGGGGAGAGCCACTACCGAAGGGGTTATAGATGCCTATATCCATCTCAACAACCGGGTGGGGGTACTTATAGAGGTGAATTGTGAGACGGATTTCGTCGCCAGGAATGAGCAGTTCCTTTCCATGGTGCATGATATCGCCATGCATATAGCCGCCGCCAGCCCTCTTTATATCTCCGCGGAGGATATCCCCGAGGAGGTGATCGCCTCGGAGAAGGAGATCTACCGTACCCAGGCGCTGAACGAGGGAAAGCCGGAAAAGGTAGTGGAAAAGATTGTCGAGGGAAGGCTGAAAAAATTTTACGAACAAGTGTGCCTGCTCCATCAACCTTTCGTGAAAGATCAGGATATAACCGTGGGCGATCTGGTTACCCGGGTCGCCGCCAATACGGGGGAGAATATCTCGGTAAGGCGTTTCGTCCGTTACCAGGTAGGGGAGAAGCTTTGATACAGTAAGACCTCCTCGATGCTGGGAAGCCGCGAGACCTCGGAATTAGTTTGTATAAAGTAATTTTATATATCCCCTAATTGCGGATTCTCCTATGGCGAAGATCCGGGCATCCGCGACACCGCGGCGACAGGAAAAGAACGGGGTTAGGTCGAAAAAGCTTTAGGAGAAAGTAACTTTTGCACTAAAATAAAATAGAGCGAGACTTCCTCACATATCTTTATGCGAAAAGGTGATGTATAAGTACTTTTATAAGGAGAGGAAAGAGAAAGGCGGTTATGGAAAGGGAAGATGATAAAAGGACTCCGGCATATAAACGGATTCTCTTGAAGCTGAGCGGAGAAGCTTTCATGGGCAATATGGATTACGGAATCGACCCCGACACGGTGAGTTCCATCGCCGACCAGCTAGTTGATGTGCACAAACTAGGGGTAGAGGTGGCCGTGGTGGTGGGAGGAGGAAACATTTTCCGGGGCATGGCGGCTAGCGCCAGGGGGATGGATCGAGCTACCGCCGACTACATGGGTATGTTGGCTACGGTGATGAACGCTTTGGCTCTCCAAGACGCCTTGGAAAAACGGGGTGTCTATACCAGGGTGCTTTCCGCTATCGGCATGCAGTCGGTGGCGGAACCTTATATTCGTAGAAGGGCTATTCGCCATTTGGAGAAAGGGAGGGTGGTGATCTTCGCTGCGGGAACCGGGAATCCGTACTTCACCACCGATACCACCGCCGCGCTACGCGCCTTGGAAATCCATGCCGATGCCATTTTAAAAGCCACCCGGGTAAACGGGGTATATGACTGCGATCCTCTGGAGAACCCCGACGCGGTGATGTTCTCGGAACTGGAATATATAGAGGTGATCCAGAAGGGGTTAAAGGTCATGGACTCCACCGCTGTCTCCCTTTGCATGGATAACCGTTTACCCATCGTGGTGTTCAATCTCACCGTGCCCGGAAACATCATGAAGGTTCTTTTCGGAGAAAAAATCGGTACCACCGTTTCCTGAGTTCCTCTGATGGACAACCTGTGACGGAAATTTGGGAGGTCATAACATGGTCGATGAGGTTCTTGCGGAGTCAGAACGTAAGATGCGAAAGGCAGTGGATATAACCGGGGAGGAATTCGCGGCCGTTCGCACAGGGAAAGCCAGCACGTCCCTATTGAGCAGGGTAATGGTGGATTACTACGGTCAGCCCACTCCTCTACAGCAGATCAGCTCCATATCCGCCCCGGAGCCCAGTCTGCTGGTAGTCTCTCCCTATGACAAAGGCGTGATAAAGGAGGTTGAGAAAGCCATCTTCCAGTCAGATTTGGGACTGACCCCGGTGAATGACGGCAACGTTATTCGCCTGCCCATACCCCGATTGACCGAGGAGAGGCGCAAAGAGTTGGTGAAGGTGGTGCGCCAGCGGGCTGAAGAAGGTAGAGTTGCGGTGCGCAATGTGCGCCGGGAGGCTATAGAGGAATTGCGTCATTTGGAGAAAGAAAAGGAGATCACCAAGGATGATCTCCACCGAGGCCAGGAGGAAGTGCAAAAATTAACGGACCGTTATATCAAAGAGATCGACGAGATGCTTAAGAATAAAGAGAGCGAGCTCATGGAGGTATGATTGGGAGAGTCCCGGAAAGACGGGGATGATAACTCCACCCCACAGGAGAAAAAGACCATAAAGGAGAGGTTTTCCGATTTATTGGCGCGGGTGATCAGCGCCATCTTCATCGTTCTGATCATGGTGATCCTGTTGTGGTGGGGAAAACTGCCTTTCTTGGTGGGAATCATACTCTTGGTGGCTATAGGCATAATGGAGCTCAACATCACCTTGAGTCGACATGGTTATCAGCCTGCCATCTATCTAGCCTTGCCCGCGGGTGTTGCCCTCCCCCTTATCTCTTTCTTTCTCCGGGAGACCCCTCAGGATCTTGCTGTCCTGGTTGGGGCGCTCTTTGTTTTTCTCGCTCTCACTTGTCTCTATTATATTGTTAGGCCTGGGATCCCATACCCTACCGCGGGTATGGCCCTCACATTTATGGGGGTTTTTCTCATCTCCTTTTCCTTGAGTCATTTCGTTCTAATGCTTAGGATGGACTCTATCTCTTGGACGGTCCCCTTCACCGTTATCGTGATGGTGTGGGTTTATGACGCCGTCGCTTATTTCGTGGGATCCGCGCTGGGAAGACATAAGATGTCCCCTCGGGTGAGTCCCAATAAGAGCTGGGAGGGGACCCTGGGTGGTACCCTGGGTGCCTTCATAGCGGCCTGGATTTTATATTTGACCGTGGACCGGCCATGGTTAACCCTTGGGGTAGCTTTGGTGCTTGCCGCTATCGTTTCCGTGGCGGGGCCGATAGGTGACCTCACAGAGTCGCTGATCAAAAGAGAGCTGGGCATCAAGGACATGAGTTCACTTATTCCCGGGCACGGGGGCATTTTGGACCGTTTCGACAGCATGATGTTCACCGCAGTATTCTCCTACTACTACCTCCGTTTTATCGTTAAGGTGTAATGAGTGCCACGCATATCGAGAATGTTGAAAGAAAGAATCTGGTGATTCTCGGCTCCACCGGTTCCATCGGTCGGCAGGCGCTGGAAGTGGTGGAAGCTCACCGGGAACGTTTTTCCGTGGTGGGGCTCTCGGCTCATTCCCGCGGTGACGTTCTTATGGAACAGGTAAGACTTTTCAAACCCAAAGTGGTGGGCATCTCCGACCGAGAGGTTGCGGATTCCTTGAGGGAGACTTTGAAGGACTTGGGGGTGGAACTGTTCACCGGAGAGGATTGCTTGTGCGAGTTATCTTCCTTGGAAGAAGCCGACTTGGTCCTCAACGCTGTGGTGGGGTCGGTGGGCCTTCCCGCCACTCTGGAGGCGCTTCGCAGGGGTAAAACCCTGGCGTTGGCCAACAAGGAGAGCTTGGTGGCCGGGGGTGAGCTGGTGATGAAGGCTCTGGAAAAAGGGGGAAAGTTGCTCCCTGTGGACTCGGAACACAGCGCCATCTTCCAGTGCCTTCAAGGGGAGGAAGTGACGGGAGTGGAGAGGATCATTCTCACCGCTTCGGGTGGGCCCTTCCTGGGCAAGACCAGGGAAGAACTTAAGGAGGTCACCGTGGAGCAAGCCCTTGCACATCCCACCTGGAAGATGGGCCGTAAGATCACCGTGGATTCTGCCACTCTGATGAACAAGGGGCTGGAGGTGATCGAGGCTCATTTCCTCTTCGGAGTGGAATACCAAAAGATAAAGGTGCTTGCCCATCCCCAGTCGGTAGTCCATTCTATGGTGGAATTCAAGGACGGTTCCATCAAGGCGCAACTTAGCCTGCCGGACATGCGCATCCCCATCGCTTACGCGCTGAGTTACCCGGAGAGATGGGGTCCACCCTTTACCACCACGGATCTGGAGAGGATAGGGGAGCTCACTTTCGGTAAGGTGGACCTGGAGACCTTCAAGTGCTTAAACTTGGCTTATCAGGCGGGTTTTATGGGGGGAACAGCCACCGCGGCGCTGAATGCGGCGAACGAGGTCGCGGTTGAGGCGTTTCTACAGGGAAGGTTGAGTTTTCTGGGGATAGGCGATACTGTGGAACGCGTGCTTGACCAGCATCATCCCGAGAAGGCGGAGGATTTAAATACGATAATCGAGGTCGAAAAAGAGGTAAAAGAGAAGACCAGGTTGCTAATTGAAGATAGAGGAGGGGGTTAGATTGCCCCTGACGGTTAATCTGACTGGCGCGATAACGCAGGTTGTTATGGTGATTCTAGCCATTATCGTGCTGGTCCTCACCCATGAGCTGGGTCACTTTATCGCCGCAAAGCTGACCGGCATCCGAGCCACCGAGTTCTTCATCGGTTTCGGACCCCGGATTTGGAGTTTCCGTAGGGGAGGGACCGAGTACGGGATAAAATGGGGGCTGGTGGGCGGCTATGTGAAAATTCTGGGGATGAACCCGGAGGAGGAAGTGAAGCCGGAGGACTGGCCCTACAGCTACCGCGGGAGCCCGATCTGGAAGCGCTTCCTGGTTATTTTTTCCGGATCTATGGTTCATTTTCTCTTGGCTCTGCTAGTTATATTCATCGCCATATGGGCTTTGGGCATTCCCAATTGGGAGAAAGCCACCACTACCGTGGGGGTGGTGGGCGAGTTCATGATGGACGGAGAGACCCCCACTCCCTCTTCACAGGCTGGGCTTAAGAACGGGGACAGAATCGTCTCCGTGGATGGAGAAGAGGTAAGAGACTGGGTAGAGTTACGACAGTATATAGTGGACCATCCCGGAAAGAGGATCGTCTTAGATGTGGAGAGGGAAGGAGAGATCATCCCATTGGAAACCACCCTGGCCACTACCGAAGAGGGGACGGGATATCTGGGGATTTCACCTCGGCCTTACATGGATAAATTCGGCTTCCTCGGTTCTATAAAACAGTCCTTTGTCTGGTTGGGAAAAGCCACTTACGGCGTCTTCTATAGTTTTTACCGGCTGGTCACCCCATCGGTATGGAAGCAGCTTCTGGGCATCTCTGAACCCAATCTGGAACGTCCGGTTACCGTTGTGGGGGCTACTCGCCTGGCTGGACAAGCCGCCCAAGAGGGAGCCTTTTACCTCATCAACTTCTTCGCCTTCATCATGCTATTCCTAGCTTACATAAATCTTTTACCTCTGCCTCCCTTAGATGGAGGTTATCTTCTGGTGCTCCTAGTCGAGAAGACCGCGGGCAAAGAGGTGGACCTGCGCAAGCTCTATCCCATCGCCGTTACCGTCCTGGTTTTCTTCGGCTTGCTTTTTCTGCTAACATTAAGGCTGGATATCACCAACCCCATCAATCTGCCATGAAAATTATTAGAAAGAAAACCAGGAGAATATACGTTGGAGAGGTGCCCATAGGTAGGGGAGCACCCATTTCTGTGCAGTCAATGACCAACACCCCCACTGCGGATGTGCGAGCTACCCTGTCCCAGATAGACCGGTTGGAGAAGATAGGTTGCGACATCGTGAGAGTGGGGGTGCCGGACTGGGAGGCGGTGGAGGCCTTGAAGGCGCTAGTTATGGGTTCTGACATACCCATCATCGCCGATATTCATTTCGACCACCGTCTGGCATTAGCCGCTATCAAAGCCGGGGTTGACGGCTTGAGAATAAATCCCGGCAATATTGGAAGCGAGCTCAAGGTAAAAGAAGTGGCTTTGGCGGCTCGTGATATGGGCATACCCATAAGAGTGGGTGTGAATGCCGGTTCATTGAAAAAAAGCGTGCTGGAAAAGTATGGAGGGCCCACCCCCGAAGCCCTGGTGGAGAGCGCCCTGGAGGAAGTGGCCCTGCTGGAGAAGTATGGTATGGAGGAGATCAAGATCGCGGTGAAATCCTCCTCCGTCTCCACCACCATAGAGGCTTACCGGCTACTCTCGGAGAAGACCCAGTATCCCTTGCATATAGGGGTGAGCGAGGCGGGGCCACGCTGGTCGGGGACTATCAAGTCTTCCCTGGGGATAGGTATACTTCTAGCCGAGGGGATTGGGGATACCTTGAGGGTCTCCCTCTCCGCTGACCCAGTAGAAGAGGTAAGGGTAGGAAAAGCGATACTGCGCTTCTTGGGGCTGGCCCCCATGGGGGTGGAGATTATCTCCTGCCCCACCTGCTCCCGGACCTGCATCGACGTGGTGAAGTTGGCGAATGAACTGGAAGAGAGGCTGGGAAGGGTGGACCGCGACCTCAAGGTGGCGGTGATGGGATGTGCGGTAAACGGCCCCGGAGAGGCCAGGGAAGCGGATATAGGTATCGCGGGTGGACGGACCCGTGGGCTTTTATTCCGTAAGGGAGAGCCGGTAGCATGGTACCCCAAAGAAGAGCTCTTAGAGGTTCTTTTGGGGGAGATTGAGGCGATGGTCATCGCCGGCAGAAGATAAGCCAGGCAAGCGCGCAGCTTCAATGGATAGCGTTTATCCGACATCATCCGGAGTTATCGTCGAAAATTATCATTGAGCGCTATCGGAAGCTTTTCGAGTGATTAGGGTATTCCGATGACGTGAAGGTTGCGAAGAAGGAAAGGTAGGAGTGGAGAGCCCGAGATGAGACAGTCCACCTTGTTCGTGCCCACATTAAAGGAGAGCCCGGCGGATGCGGAGATCGCCAGTCATCGCCTGCTGGTTCGGGGGGGGTTCTTACGCCGTGTGGCCTCGGGTATCTATAATTTTCTTCCCTTGGGAGTGCGGGTTATTCATAAAATCGAGGGGATAATCCGGGAAGAGATGAATCGAGCCGGGGCCCAGGAAGCTCTCTTTCCCATCCTTCAACCACGGGAGCTTTGGGAGGAGAGCGGGAGGTGGAGCCAATATGGCGAGGAGATGATGAGGCTAAAGGATCGCAGCGGGCGAGATTTTGGGCTGGGGCCCACCCACGAGGAGATAGTCACCGAGTTGGTGCGCAACAACATCTCTTCCTATCGCGATCTCCCCCTCAATTTATACCAAATAGGCCCCAAATTCAGGGATGAAATCAGGCCGCGATTCGGGCTCATGCGGGGCAGGGAGTTCCTTATGAAAGATGGATATAGTTTCGATCGCGACGAGGAATCTATGCTCAAATCCTACCAGGAGATGTTCGACGCTTATGGGAGAATATTTTCCCGTTGCGGTTGCGTGTGGAGGGCGGTGGAGGCGGATACCGGCCTTATCGGAGGAGACGTCTCTCACGAGTTCATGGTGCCGGCGGAGGTGGGGGAGGCATGGATCGCCTATTGTGACCGCTGCGATTACGCGGCCAATCTGGAAAGGGCGGAGTACGAGAGAGAACCGGTTGAGCGGGCGGAAATGATTCCTTTGAAGAAGGTTCATACCCCGGGAAGGAAAACTATCGAGGAGGTGAGTTCCTTTCTCCAGGTCGCCCCGGAGAGGTTGATCAAGTGCCTCATGTATCTGGTGGAGGACGAACCCAAGGCATTATTGATACCTGGAGACCGGGAAGCAAATGAGGCCAAACTGGGCAAAATCTTCAGCACCGATGAATTTCGCATGTTTAACCAGGAGGATTGGCTGAGATTTCCCCGCTTTACCCAGGGATTCGTGGGCCCAGTGGGGTTAGATCAGGTGGAGGTGTTGGCCGATTGGGGAATCAAAGGGGCACGGGGGATGGTCTGTGGCGCCAATCAACATGATTACCACTTGGTAAACGTGTGCGAGGGAAGGGATTATGAGGTAAGCAGATACGTGGACGCCACTTCGGCCAAGGAAGGTGACCGCTGTCCCCGCTGCCATGAGGGTAAGCTTCATGTGGAGGCGGGTATAGAGGTGGGACAAGTTTTTCAGCTCAAGACAAAGTATTCCCTTCCCCTGAAAGCCTTTTATAATGACGAGGAGGGCGAGTCCCGCCCCTTCTATATGGGTACCTATGGCATCGGGGTGAGCAGGTTGATGGCGGCCATCGTGGAGCAGAATCATGATGAGCGGGGAATTATCTGGCCGGCTTCGGTCTCCCCGGCTCAATTGCACATCCTGCCTTTGGACTGGAACCAAGAGGTCATCCGGAGTGTGGCGGAAGAGCTTTACCGGGAGGCGCTTGAGCGGGGCTTGGAAGTGTTGCTGGACGACCGGGATGAGCGCGCCGGCGTCAAGTTCGCCGACGCCGACCTCATAGGGATACCCTTGAGAGCGGTTATCGGAAAATCTTACCTGGATAGGGGCGAACTAGAGCTACAGCGGAGAACGGGGGAGAAATTTTTCACTGACCGGATGGGGATAATCGAGGAAGCAGAGAAGCTAAAAACCCTCCAGGTGAGAGGCTTTCCTGAAGGTATAAACACCAAATGAGGATATTACGGTAAAGTAATCTTAAACGATATATGATGGTTTTACGGTTTGATTAAGTGAGGACGATTTATTGGTGAAAGGAGACCAAGGTGGAGGTGTACGAGGTTCACGAGGATGACTTGGAATGGGTGCCGGCGGATTTCCCTCGTGCGCAGATGAAAGTCCTGTACATGGATCCCAAGGGAGGAGGCCAAATACTCCTTCTGCACTTCGAGCCCTTTTGCGAGATGCCTGCTCACGCCCATTCCTCCTCGGATGAGGCGGCTTATGTACTAGAGGGTAGCCTGAAGCTGGCAAGCCTTCATGAGGATGCCCCCTTCAAGGGCAAGGGTAGTTTCGCACATTTTCCCGCGGGGGCTTCCCACGGGCCCTTCTCCACGGGGGAGGAAGGCTGTACCATCATCAGCATATTCAATGGACCCTTACGATAATCAAGCGGGGCAGGGGTGATCGCGTTGGGGAAGCAGATAACCATAGAATCGGGGTTGAGGCGCTTTTCCAGCGTGGTATTCCATCCGGTGGGTAGGATTCTGGCCACCTTTCTCACCCCTAATCTTATTACCACCGGCGCTTTGCTCTTGAGTGGCGGTGTGGCCTACGCTTTCGCGCGGGGTAATTTTAAACTGGGTGGATGGCTGATGTTCGCCGCTGGCCTTCTGGATGTTTTCGATGGACAGGTAGCCAAGTTGACCAATCGGGTGACGGTTTTTGGAGCCTTTTTCGATTCTACAGTGGATCGGGTGAACGACTTTCTTTATTCCTTCGGAGCCATGTACTTTTTCATCTATAAGAACCACTATGATGTGGCCCTTCTGGTCTTGATTTACCTTATATTTTCCCAGCTGATCAGCTATATTAAGGCTAGAGCGGAGTCCCTGGGCTTCGCCTGCAACGTGGGATTTCTTGGCCGCCCGTTGCGCATGCTCCTTTTTGGGGTATCCATGTTCGTCTACGGTTTCGTGGACAATCTCTGGATAATCAGGGCGCCTCTGCTAGTGATCGTAGCCTTAGGTTTTGAGACTGCCGTTCACCGTTTCTATCACGTGTGGAAGCAGGCAAAGAATGCCCCTTAGGAAGTTCATCAGCCATCCCCGGAAGCGAGCTCATTTTCTTGTGGGAATTTGGTGGAAACGGTGGATGATTGAAATAATGGAGGCAATGGAGGCGCCTCGCTTTTCGTCTCTCGTCTTGGGAGGGAAAGGTCGTCCTTGGGTGATTGAAAGGCGATGGCATAAGGAGGAGGGAACTTGGCCGAAAAGGAAAGGTCGTTCGTTACCACGGCGAGACTTTACACGGGATACCTTGGGTTCCGTCTGATGGGCTTGATGGTTGGTTATCTTCCCCGATGGCTGGTGGGACCTATCACCACCTTCTTGGGTATCCTCGCCTACATTATCTCCAGCGGCAAGAGAAAGATCGTCACGGGGAACATGCGCCGCATCAAGCCTGAGGCTAGCGAATGGGAGATAAAAATACTGGCTCTTAAAAGCTTCATCAATTACGCTCGTTACTGGCGGGATTTTCTCAGCTGTTACTATCTCAAGTTTGAAGATATCTATTATCGCCTGGTGGTGCCCCATGGTACCGCCTGGTTCGACAAGCTATTGGAGGAGGGAAAGGGGATCATCATAGCCCTTCCCCACTATGGCAGCTGGGACCTGGAGGGTGGCTGGGTAGGGTTGCAGTATCCATCTTTCTGGGCGGTGGCGGAAGTGCTGGAGCCACCTCCCATGTACCGCTTCCACACCGAGCTGCGCCGCCGCATGGGCATTGGGATCATTCCCCTGAACGAAAACACCGTGCGGAAAGTAGTCGAAGTGCTTCAGGGTAACGGGATAGTCTGTCTGCTCTCCGACCGAGTGGTGGCGGGTAGCGGCGTGGAGGTGGAATTCTTCGGAGGAAAAGCGGATTTTCCTGTAGGACCCGCGCTGTTGGCGATAAAACTGGGAGCTCCCATTCTTCCCTGCCACACCATCAGCAAAGGAGGGCTTCATCACGGCTACGTGGGGCCGCCCCTAGAGGTGGAGGTGACCGGTGATACCCGCAGGGACGTGCAGGTGAACACGCAGAAGCTAGCCCGAGTCTACGAGGAGTTTATCCTAGAGGACCCCACTCAGTGGCATATGTTCCAGCCTATATGGAAGGATGAGCGAGAGAATTGATGAAGGTCGCCTTAATCTCGCCCTATGCATGGGATTATCCCGGAGGGGTAAATGAGCATATCAGGAACCTCTATCTCCGCTTAAAGGAGAGGGGGCATGAGGTCAAAGTTCTGGCTCCACAGGACAGCCCTGGTGACCCGCTGGATTTTAACCCCGGTGATTTCATTCCCCTAGGCGGCTCTTTGCCCGTGAGGTTCAACCGGTCCACCGCCCACATCTGCTTTTCCCCCGGGGCGAGCAGCAGGGTTAAAAAAATATTACATAATGAAAATTTTGATATACTCCATCTTCATGAGCCCTTGATCCCCAGCGTCTCTCTTTTGGCGCTTCAGGCATCCACGATCCCGGCAGTTGCGACCTTCCACGCTTATAGAGAAAAGGGCAGCGTCGCTTATGCCCTGGCGGGACCTCTGCTGCGCCGCTGGTGGAAGTTGATCCAAGCTCGGGTGGCGGTATCGGAGGCGGCCCGAACTTTCGTGTCCCGTTACTTTCCCGGTGAATACCATATCATTCCCAATGGCTATGACAATCGCCTCTTCACCCCGGCAAGCACTCCGCCCTGGAAAGATGAAAGTCAACCCTTCTTGCTCTTCGTAGGTAGGGAGGATCCCCGCAAAGGTTTGTCGGTGCTGCTCAAGGCTTTCAATATGATATCGCAGGAGAGGCCCGAAATGATTTTACATATTGTTGGAATAGACGATTTCTCCTCCCGGCTTAGGAAGAAAATTTCCCAGGCGGCGGAGAAGAGAATCAGAGTTAACGGGCGATTGAGCGGCGAAGATTTAGCGGATATGTATCGCAGGGCCTGGGTGGTGGTGGCTCCTTCCCTGGGGGGTGAGAGCTTTGGGATAATTCTTGCGGAGGCGATGGCTTGTGGCGCCCCGGTTGTGGCATCGGATATCCCGGGGTACCGGGGGGTGCTGGGGAAGTGTGGAAAATTGGTAACCCCGGGAAATCACCAGGAACTCGCCTCCGCTATAATGGGCCTTATCGGGGATACCCCTATGTTGGATGAGATGAGGCGAAAAGGGCTTGAAAGGGCGGGAGAATTTTCTTGGGACCGAGTGGCGGAGCGGGTGGAATCCCTATACCACCGGGTTTTGTGCGAGAAAGGACGAAAGGATGGATGAGGCAGAAATACGCTTCTTATGCGAGAAACTAGCTTTGGAGATAAGGGAGCTGGTCCGGCCCCAACTGGGGCGGCCTTGGGCCCGCCAGGTGGAGAGGATCGGATCCAGCGGGGATTCCACCTTCCGTATCGACGAGATGGCGGAGTCACTGGTGGCAGGTTTTTTAAAGGACTATCCCCAGGTTGCTTTTTATTCGGAAGACCGGGGGCTTGTGGCTGGGGATGCAGCGCGAGTGGTCTTAATCATCGATCCCATTGACGGAACTCGGCCCGCCGCCGCGGGACTAGAGGCCTGTTGTGTCTCGGTAGCCGCCGCCCATTTCCATCCCAGAGAACTCCCCGCTCCCAGGATGGGGGACGTCTTTTTCGGATATATATGCGAGATCAAGGGGGAGGGAAGCTTCTACGCCTTCAAAGGCCAGGGTGCGCATTACCTGTTGGCGGGCGAGGAGAAAGAGATAGAGATCCATGGTCACCGGGATATCTCCACCCTCTTCTGGACCATCGGTTTCCGGGGGCGGCCGGCAATTCCTCTGGTCATAGTGTTGGAGGAGATCATAGATACCTCTTCGGTAGATGGGGGGGTATTTGATTTGGGAAGCGCCACCTACGGCATTACCCGGCTGCTCACCGGACAGCTCCACGCTTACATCGACGTCGGGGATCGCATGAGGAGGGATATTCCCCAAGTGGTGGAAGATTTCCGCAGGTTGGGACATGGGCATGTGCTTAACAATTGCTCTTATGATTTAGCCGCTGCCAGCCTCATTGCCAAGGAAGCGGGACTTGTGATAACGGACGCCTATGGGCAGCCGGATGATTCCTATCCCCTCTTAGGCAAGGAACAGGAGAACCAACTATCCTGCGTGGCTTCCGTGGACGAGGATTTGCACCAAGAGATAATAAGAATAGTGGATCGGGGCATGGAGAGGCTTAGAAGATATTACCAGGAGGGTAAAGTCTTGTGTCTCTAACCGGCAAAGGGATAAATTTTCGAGGTGGAATTTTTGAGGGAAGGGGTTTCGGTTCCGGTTAGGGATGATTGGGTTTTTAGCCTCAGGCACGCATTGGTTTACTTAAACTAGATGATTAAAAGTCATGGGACTGCTTGAGATCTTCTTCATATCCATGATAGTGGGCTTTTCTGGAGCTATAATGCCTGGACCCCTGCTCACTGTTACCATCAATGAGTCCTACCGGAGGGGGTTTGTGGCCGCCCCCATGCTAGTTGCGGGTCACGGGGTTCTGGAGGGCACTCTAGTGATCCTGCTGGTTCTAGGACTTGACCGGATTATTGGCAACCATCTCTTCTTCGCCATCGTTGGAATTCTGGGAGGGCTATTTCTCACCTGGATGGGAATAGACATGGTCCTGGAGATCAGGAAGCGGAAAGCCCACTTGGATCTGGAGCTTCACGACGCTAGACGTACTGGTCCTTTTCTGGCGGGACTTACCACCTCTCTCTCCAACCCCTATTGGAGCCTCTGGTGGGCCACTTTCGGGTTGAGTCTGCTGGGTAGGTCACTGGATCACGGATGGTTCGGGGGTGTGACGTTCTATGTGGGACACCTCATGGCTGACGTGATCTGGTATTTCTTCATCTCCTTTTTAGTGGTAAGTGGAAAGAGGTTCATGAGCGATCGCGTCTATCAGTGGGTCATCGTGGGATGCGGGACCTTCCTGGTGGTGCTAGGGGGTCGTTTCATAGCCGATGGTCTTCTGGCTATATGAACCATGGGTTTTAGAGATACCGATGAAATAGTAAAGAATAATAAAGATTGGCGCATTGGCTGTGAAATGCTTATAGATATTCATGTGAGACGATGCGCTTAAGACTGGTATAGGAAACGTCGAAGGGGTAAAAAACACGGACGATTATCTTGGGTCTATCAATATAGGTTGATGAGTGTTTGTGTCATTTGCATATGTTAAAATACTAATAAATGTGTGGGGCGGAAAGAGCCCCAGATCTATGGAAAGGAGAAGGGATGGTCTGGTTAATCGTGGTGATAGTGGCGGTGGTGGTGCTTCTGCTCATTGGTTTGATCGCCATATATAATCGCCTGGTCAGCTACCGCAACCGCATCGATAACGCATGGCATCAAATTGACGTGCAGCTTAAACGGAGATATGACCTCATCCCCAACTTGGTGGAGACTGTGAAGGGATACGCTGCTCATGAAAAAGAGGTGTTCGAAAAGGTCACCGAGGCGCGCAGTTGGGGAATGCGTGCCCAGAGCGTGGGGGAGCAGGCCCAGGCGGAGAACGCCATCACCGAGGCGCTCAAGACCCTCTTCGCCGTTGCGGAGAACTACCCCGACTTAAAAGCGAATCAGAATTTCCTCCTCCTCCAGGAGGAGCTTGCGGGCACGGAGTCTAAAATCGCCTTCGCCCGCCAGTTCTATAATGACAGCGTGATGTCTTACGACAACGCGCGCCAGCGTTTTCCCGGTAACGTGGTAGCGGGGATGTTTTCCGGGAAGTTCCAGCCCAGGGAATATTTCGAGATTGAGGAAGCCGCGGAGCGGGAGGCGCCCAAGGTTCAGTTCTGAGATTAAAAGTTTTTATATGAACGAGTGAGCGGGTTTTCCAGGTGGTTGGCGAACTGAGGAAAGCTCCAGGGATGGTGCGGATATATGTATGAGGCCATAACTAGCAACAAATGGAAATCGGCATTGCTGGTCAGCGGGTTCATCCTCTTCGTTCTGGCTTTTGGGTTTGGGGTAGGTTATTTATTCGGCAAGAACAGCAACGGGGCCATCCTGGGGCTGATCATCGCCGCCATCTTCGCCTCTATAATGGCCCTGGTCAGTTATTACCAGAGCGACACTATAGCCCTTAAGATGGCGGGAGCGCGGGAAGCCACTCGGGAGGAGTTTCCTTATTTGGTGAATACGGTGGAGGGATTGGCCATCGCCGCGGGGCTGCCCACTCCCAAGACTTATATTATCGAAACCGACGCCCTCAACGCCTTCGCCACCGGCAGGGATCCCGAGCACGCTTCCGTGGCGGTGACCAGGGGTCTGCTGGAGCGCTGCAACCGGCTGGAGCTGGAGGGAGTAATCGCTCACGAGATGTCCCATATCAAGAACTACGATATCCGCTTGATGTGCATGATCGTGGTTTTAGTGGGTTTCATAGTGTTGGCCAGCGAGATACTTTTGCGCATGTTCATCTGGGGCGGGATAGGGGGCAGGCGCAGGAGCAGCGACGGAGGAGGGGGTGAGTTGGGGTGGATCTATCTGGTGCTCATTGCCCTAGCCTTGGTCCTATTGATCCTCTCTCCAATCATCGCTACCTTACTACAGTTAGCCATCTCCCGCAGAAGGGAGTATCTGGCGGATGCAAACGGAGCTCTGCTCACTCGTTATCCCGAAGGTTTGGCTTCGGCTTTGGAGAAGCTGACCGTGGAGGCCAAGCCTTTCCCCCACGCCAGCAACGCCACCGCCCACCTGTTTATCGTCCAGCCTTTTCGTAAAGAGGGAGGGCAGGCCAATCCGGAGAAGACCAGCATCTGGGATACCCATCCACCCATATGGGAGAGGATCAGGCGACTGAGGGCGATGGCCAGCATGGATGGTATGTACACCCAGGCTCAGATGGAAGCTCAGCGGCAAGGGTTGACTTAATCAACCGCGCGCTCGTTAGCGATAAAAACATATATGGAACCCATAACTTTAAATAAAGCGTGTTTACCAATTCATATTTACTTAATCAACCGCGCGCTCGTTAGCGATAAAAACATATATGGAACCCATAACTTTAAATAAAGCGTGTTTACCAATTCATATTTACTTAATCAACCGCGCGCTCGTTAGCGATAAAAACATATATG
>JACVIX010000039.1 GCA_015711725.1 Candidatus Geothermincola primus
CTGGGGCTGGAGTAGGTCCCAAGGGTTGGGCTGTTCGCCCATTAAAGCGGTACGCGAGCTGGGTTTAGAACGTCGTGAGACAGTTCGGTCCCTATCTGCTGCGGGCGCAGGAGAATTGAGGGGAGTTGCCCCTAGTACGAGAGGACCGGGGTGAACAGACCTCTGGTGTGCCAGTTGTCCTGCCAAGGGCACTGCTGGTTAGCTACGTCTGGAAGGGATAACCGCTGAAGGCATCTAAGCGGGAAGCCCACCCCAAGATCAGTTCTCCCATCGGGTAAACCGAGTAAGACCCCTTGTAGAACACAAGGTTGATAGGCCGGAAGTGGAAGCGTGGCAACATGTTAAGCTGACCGGTACTAATTGGTCGAGGGCTTGACTTTTCAACCTCTGAGACACTGTGCAGTTTTGAAGGTATGATATTTTCTTTGAAATTAGGTTTTCGGTGGCCATGGCGGAGGGGATCACCCGTTCCCATTCCGAACACGGAAGTTAAGCCCTCCAGCGCCGATGGTACTGCTCGGGGGACCGAGTGGGAGAGTAGGACGCCGCCGAGAAATACTTCAAGGCTCGGTTAATCTCCGAGCCTTGAGTCATGTTAGAACAATTGTTAGAACAATATTTCATATGCCGCATATGGCGGAATCCGCGACCGCGGCATCTATCCCCAAGCCACCCCTTCTTAACGGTTTTGCTATCGTGTCTGTTGCTCGCCAGGTGACTTAAACCCATTGTCGCCTCGTCTATCGAGGCTAAGGTGAGAATCAGAATGGTTTGCCCACGGTGTTGATGTTCCCCAATTTATACAACGGGCAGTATCCGGAAAGAGCTGAGGAAAAGAGCTGTCCCGCGGTAAAGGCGGAGAGGATACCCGCTTTCCCGGGGTTTTTCCACGCGATCCTCAAAATAACCAGAGCGAGCAGGCCTCGGGCTATCCTGTCCAGGGTACCTACGTTTCTATTCATCTCAACCCCTCCTTATATAGATAGGAAATATCAAGTACCCTTATTATTAGGATAATATACCAAATTTACCTGAGATGAAACGTAAAAAGCACTAATAGCCGGCAGATAGTGATAAAGGCGTAGGGGCCCAAAAAATGTTTTCTATTTAAATTTGGATAAACATGGATTTCTTCGCCTACGATTAAGGGTCGGTGAATCTGATCCAGGATCATCCTCTGATGCTTGCGAGCGCAGGCGATGAGGTTAATTCTTGAAAGTGATATTCTTAAAAATATAAAAAGACGATAATTATGGGAGGCCAAAGAGAAATTGCTCGTTCTGTTGATGCAGTTTTCAAGTAACGCGGTGGGCAGGTTGCCAGCGCTTTTCGAACATTCCCTGGTTTTATGGGTAAGATCAGCGTTCGAAAGGGTGCTGGGAGTCGATTGCGTGGACCTCTATCCGGAACTTAGAGGGGAGGAGATACTTACTCTCACCAGATCCCTTACCAAAGAGGAGGTAAGGGGGTGCGCCGAAAATTTGGGAGCGGATTATTACATCTGGGGCAGCTTGGAGTTCTTACCGTATGGGGCAAAGGAGATAGAGGAAGTGTATGTGGAGCTAAACTTCTGCTCCCAAAAGGATCCGGACCTAGAGGAGAAGAGGAATTTCTCTTTTGACGGTATCAATACGGCTTTGCCCAAAGGGGGAGAGATTGACGTGGCGGCATTGGGCGATCTGGTGGGGGATATCGTCGCCGCCGCGGCTGAGATTTTCGGTTGGCCCCTCGAGGAGAGCGATCTTGCCCGGGTGGCGGAGGGCATGACTTTTCATCCGCGGGCATTGATGTATTTCGTTTATGCGCGGAGGCTAACCTCCGCGAGCGATCTAAAACTGAACTATTACCTCAAAGCGGTCGCCGCTGATCCCTTCTTCACCATCGCTTACCTTAACGCGGCTAGGCTGTTAATTACTCATGAGGATTATAAAGGAGCCATGCGCGTGCTCCTGAGGGGCTATAAGAACCTGAAAGGGACTGGGGACGAAGCGGATATGCTTAACCTTATCGCGCTCTGCACCCTTCATTTGGGTGATCCGCATAAGGCTATAGAGCTTTGGATGGATGTGGTAGCCCTCAGCCCCGGGAGGGCGGAGCCTTATTACAATATTGGAACCGCTTATCACAGCATGGGCGACCAGGAAAGGGCGGAAAGATTTTATCGTCAGGCTTTAGATATCGATGGGACGTACCCACTCACTTGGTTTGGGCTGGGTCGACTTCTGGCCCAGCAAGGCAAGTTCGAGGAAGCCTGCCGGAACCTCAACACCTACAACCGGTTAATGCCCGGGGACCCCTGGGCTTACAGCATAATGGGACGCTGCCTTCTGGAGATGGGCAAGGAGGAAGAGGCGGAGTTTTCGCTGAAAAAGGCCATACAGCTGGATTCTGAGGGCGAGGCGGGGATGATGGCAAGGGATGACCTTAACAGAATAAGAAGAAATCGATGACTCCACGCGTAAAAATGGCCCTTCTCTTTTTTGACAATATGTTAATTATCTCGTCCTAACCTTCCTTCCTTAAGGAAGGTTAGGTTTGATAGATGGCAGATTCTTCCCACATCCAAGAAACTAATCGCCGCTGTAGTTACCTGGTCGCTTTTCCAGGAATGCCAGTACCGCTTCCTGGAAATCCTTGCTCTTCACGCAGATATGCTGAGCGAGGGTATCCATGAGCAGGGCGGACTCGGTGTCCAGATCCCAAGAGCGGTTTATTACCTTCTTGGCTAGGCCGATAGTAAGAATGGGACCCCGGGCCAGTTTATGCGCCAGCTCCATGGCCTTTTCCATCAATTCACTTTCTGGGACCAAGTGTTCAATTAGACCTATCTCCTTAGCTCGCTCCGCGTCGATAATGTCCCCAGTCATAATCAGCTCTTTGGCATGACCTACACCCACTTGACGCGCGAGTTTCTTGCAACCACCCAGGTCGGGGATGATGGCATATCTTATCTCCAGCATTCCAAAACGACTTCCTTCGGCCGCGATGCGCACGTCACAGTAGAGGGCCAGTTCCAGGGCGCCACCTATGCAAGGCCCTTTGATCGCGGCGATGATCGGTTTTTCTATGTTATCCAGAGAACGGTATGCGTTTTGCAAAGATTCCAGCATGTTTCTGAAAGCCATGGCGGGTTGATTGATCAAGTTCTGAAAACTCATCACGTCCAGCCCGCTGGAGAAAGCCCGTCCTTCCCCGGTAAGCACGATGGCGCGGGTTTCTGGATCGTTGCGCAGCTGGGTAAAGACCTGCTCGATCTCCTGAAACATGGTCATATTGATGGAATTTAAGCTGTCAGGTCGGTTTAGGGTGACCACACTTACCATTTCTTCCCTTTCCAGTTTAATGGTTTCAAAGGCCATTAGCTTACCTCCCTACTTCGATTGGGAACGTTGGTGAATATGACAGATCTATTATAACCGATAAATTAGGCATAGCCGGGGATATATGAATTTTCAATGTAATACCAGACAACCCCCCGACATTATTCTCGGATTATCCTCGAACTTTATTTTATTACCGCCGACTCAATTAGACGGGATGGCAACTCATTAATGTAACTCCGGAATAGACGATAGGCGGATTTTAAGTACTTATCCGCCTAGAAATTCTAGAAATACTTCTCCCTCGCATCCCGAGTCGTGAGTCACGGAAAAAAGGGGGCGAAGAAGTTACTACTAAAGCCGCATAGGTTGATTTGGGAGGGGAGTGTTATGACTATCCTGACGAGATGGAGAAAAAGCTTGTGACACCCTCCATTCTTTTCACGTGTAATCATCGATTAGATGGTATAATTAGAGAGGATCGCTACTGTAAATGAGATGCGAGGTGATATCGGTTGCCAGTATACGAGTATAAGTGTACGGAGTGCGGACATAGGTTCGATCTAATCCAGAGCATGGATGCGGAGAAGGTGGCTGAGTGCGAAGAGTGTGGAAAAGAAGCCAAGAGGGTCTTCAGCGCCAGAGTCTCCATCCAGTACCAAGGATGGGGCTTCAACGCTACGGATAAACTTCTCCCCGAATCCAGCAGAGCAAAAAGAGACTTTAAACAGCTAAAAGAGAAAGCCGAGCAACTCATGTCGGAGGATTAGTCCCAGTCACTCGACTGGTAAAGGGGCGCGCAAAGTGTCTCTTTTTATTTATCAGCTCTCAACCGATGGACGCGAGAATTCACTTAACTTCCTACCCATTTCTTAACGTATAGATCCATATCGGGTTGTGGGATAGGGGCTATATCTTCCCCCTGATCATACGGAGGATATTGAAGTAATAGAATCTTTTCCCCGGAAGAGGCCACTTTAGCTCCTCCTTGGCGAAGTCGCCCTGAGCGTGTAGAAGGTCTGCCTCCTCTTTTATTTTAGAGAGCTCATATTCCCTCAGCGAAGGTTCGGTGATCTCCATCACCTCGTCGTAGTGTTTCAGCAGGGACATGGTGTTCTTCAGGTAACGATCCATCTTCTCCATGTATTGGGGGCTTACCAATCCGCTCTTTCCTTTGATCTGGTTAAGCTCAAGCAGAGCCATATAGGTGGAGTCAACTATCTCCTGTCTGGTCATCCAGTCGGTTTCGTAACTCAACATGTCCCTCCAATGGGGCTGCAGCAGGGCCTGGCGATAATCCTCCAGAGTACGGAAAAACAGTCTGTAGCCGTACTTTTCCGCGAAAGTATGGGCGATGCTCCCTGGGTCTAGGAAGGGTGCCAAGGGGCCGATCAAGGGGTTGATCAGAGGGCCATAGGTCTTCAGAAGGTAGGAGCAGTAGGAGACGGTCTCCATAACCGAGTCGCTGGTTTGCCCTGGAAGACCCACCATGAAAAAGATATCAAATTTTTTACAGCCAGACTCTAGGGCCCAGGAGATATTATTTTCCAGGTCTTCGTTGGAATATTTCTTTCCTCCAGCTAACCTTATCTCCTCGTCATGGCTCTCTGGAGAGATCTCCAGGTCGAAGTAGGGCAAGCTAGAGGCCAAACGATCGAAGTATGATCGGGGAGCGGGCTCAAAGAGCTCCAGTACGATGTGGTTTTGGGGGGCGATGTGGCTTATCGCCTCCAACACGGCATAGGCATAATCGTCGCCCGCTTGGCGGAGATCTCCAACAATGAAGATAGGCGCGCTGGTAATCTTGCTTAGGATCTCCACGTCCCTGGCGATGCGCTCCGGGGTGCGAAAGACCGCCTTATCTCTGGCGAAGCATTTCTCCATGGTCCAAGCGGAACCACCACAGAAAGTGCATTTCTTGGTACATCCCCGACAGGTGATAATTGCGGTTAGGGGATAAGACCACCAGTTCTTGAACGCTCTAAGACCCCATATATCCTTGTATTTAATTGCCGCCTGAAGCATATAAACATAGTTGTTTCCCAGGTGATCGAGGCTGGCGGGGACATATTCCAGGGAGTTGGAGACCACCATTCCGGATTTTGCGTCGCGATAGGTCAAGTTAGGGATATTCCTAAAATCTCCTCCCTCCATAATGGTTGTCATAAGCATGCGCAATGGTTCTTCCGTGGAATCCCCCCTCAAAACGAAGTCCACTTCCGGGTATTCCATGAGTTCCTGGTGAAAAAGGGTGGCGGAGTATCCACCCATGATCACCGGGACCTGCGGATGTAGCTTCTTGCAGAGGCGAGCTATCTCCACGGATCCATGGCAATGGGGTAGCCAATGGAGGCTTATGCCGAAAGCTCTGGGCCTCATTTTGGCGATGAGCTTTTCCACATCTAAGCGGGGATTTTCAAGCATTCTGGAGGCCAAGTTCACGATGCGCACGTTTATATTGTTCCGTTCCAAGTACTCTCCCATGAAGGAAAAGCCGATGGGATACATTTCAAAGAGTTGGGTGGAAGGTATAAGGTTGGCGATGGGACCAGGAATGGTCAATTTCTTTCTGAAATCGTAGACGCTGGGTGGATGCAACAATACTAGATCAGGTTTAACGGTTAACATATAAATTTTTCTCCCGCAAAGTATCCGTTACACCAGATGGCTATAAAGAAGATTTTATCACGTTTTCCGAAAAGGGCTGTTCCTCGTCGTTATCTCGGCTCTCCCTACTTCTATGGATTTCCAACGTGGAATTGGTTGCCAGCCATCTTTTAATTCCAATTGCCTACCCAAATGATTTTTCGCCGCAGATCGGTTTTAAGTGGGCGAGCTGGCTCTAAAATTTAGGCGGACTGCATATCTTTCTGCGTTAAGTGGGACTCTTCATCGGTGAGACTGCTTATGAACCTTCTGCGGTCCTCTAAAAACTCGGAACACACCTTCTCCACCTCCTCCGCAATCTTATCGATGGCGATGAAGAAAGCGATCTGCCCCTTCTTCAGGGTATCGATGATTTCCCCGGAATTGGCACATATCTTGAATATGGAGGATCCGTCGGTCACAAGTTTGCATTCGGAAAGAGGCCTCGCCAAACCCATGTTCTCCTTCAAGTAATTCAGGGTCTTACGAATCTTCTGCAAAGAAATCCCTTGATCCAACATCTGTTTAATAGTACGCAGCTCCACTAAATCGCGGAAAGAATACATCTCCCCATGGCGGCTTCCCCCCTCCATCTCATCGATGGAGGGTTTCACGAGGCCAGTTTCTCTCCAGTATTTAAGCTGGCTCCTGGTGCATCCGGTCAGCGATATGGCATGATCCGAGGTAAAATGCATAGATCATCCTTTCCTTGAGGCGATAATGTCCCTTAAACGAGCTGTCTCGTTGTTTTTTCGGGAAAAGAATCACTTTTAACATATATATTAAAGTCCGAGCGATTGCAATACAGAGGGGGGTATTTTTAAGGAATTTTCGTTCATGGAAAGACCACCATACATATTTTTACTATATGTAAATATTAAACGAAAATTTTGATAGATCAGAGAAACATATACTATCTCCATCATCTGCACGAGCTTTTGCCGGTTATTCGAGCAAGCTTTTACTGAACTTTAATAAGCTAAAATGATAAAGTCGTCATGCCAATCCGCTAGCGGAGCTTCTTGCAACGCGGCCAGTGAATAGAGCTAGAAAATAAACCAACCGAACCCTCGTATACGCGGTTGTCCACGTAATCTATAGTAATAACCCTTTCTGGAGTATAAGGTCTGAGAATTAAAGTATTTTACTCGGGTTCGCGTAAAATCAAAGCTTGGAATCGATGAAGTGGATTTACAGGGAATCCACAGTAGATAATGGTATCGCGACCAAGGAGGTCTTTGCGGCAAGTCAACCAGAATCTTCTAAATAAGATATGAGGGGTTGGCCACTCCGATTTTTGGGACCTTCAAGCAATTAATCATGTTACAATTTTGTGACTTTTTAAAGCAGCTGGTTACCGTTTTCGGGATGGATGTCGCCCGTAATTTGACCGCCTTGGTGTAAGGCGCGGTCGCATAAAATAATTATATTTTATAAATTATTAATTGCGTGGCCCCGGAAAGCAAATTAAGCAAAATGTGATCCGAATGAAATGTTACAGGCAGTAATTATCTGTCTTGAATCTACAAAAGTTCCCGCTAACCGAAATTGGTAAAAATGAACAAAAAAGCCGTAATTGTGATATTGACAACGCCTCCTCCTGATGTTAACCTCTTCACCGAGTTGCTGTTAAAGTTAATCAACATAATTATGTTATTATACTTTATATAGTTAAATATACTATCATATTAAGCTATTATATTCGTTCAGTTCGATATATTACGTTATCCTGTCCTTTAATACACGCGAGGAGACAACAGGCGGGAGACAATGGAGAGGCAAATTATCGCTGGCAAATACCCTTTGGTCAAGCTAAAGGGAAGCAATGGCCTAGTGACTACATGTCTGGCCGAAGACCCCTATAGTGGGAGTCCTGTGGTAATCAAGATTTATCCGCAAGAAAATCCGCTGGCAGTGGAATATATAAAGGCCAGCAATCTCCTTGCCGATAGTGGTTGCCCAGGTATGCTTATGCCTCTGGAGGGAGGAATGCTGGAAAACGAGCCAGGATATTACCTGGTGTTTCCAGAGATACCCGGTCCGACCCTGGAAGAATTCTTTCGTATCGGTGGGCCTCTGGAGGAGAGCGAAAGGGATAGGATGGTGGGGGAGCTGGAAAGCATCCTGGATGTCTTGCATAAGTCTGGATTTGTGCACCTCTTTCTTTCGCCGCGCAACATCTTTTACAGTCCTGGCCGTCAGGTTTTCGTGAAGGACCCTGCTCTCAGGCCGATGTTCTTCCCATTTATCCTTCAGGGGATCAAGGGTTTTGATTACAGGTACTTTAGCCCTAGCCTGATGGATGGAGCGGAGGGTGGTCCGGAAGACGATGTTTTCAGCTTGAGCAAGGTTATTGAATGCGTGAACGGGCGGACGCCTGATAATTCCAACTTTATATTGGGGTCCGGAAGCGAAAGAGAGGTCTGGAGCGGAATCTATCCAGCTATGGGAATAGGAACCGCTAGCGATGGAGGAGATAGGGGCGAACTGTTAGATGACAGACGTGAAGAAAAATCTTCTTGGGATAGGGAGCATGAGGAATTGTTGGATGGGGCATGGGAAGAAGGGTTATCCGATGTGAACCGACTTCGCTGCGTGGTGGGGGCGGCGATGGAGGAGGTTTCGGGCAAAAGGGCACCCCAAGGGCGAGGGGGTATCGGAAAATACGTTAGATTCGGCGCAGTTCTGGCTATGTTGTTGGCTTGTTGCTTAATTTTTTACGGGGTGAGACCAGGGAGGGGAGGGATTCCTTTAGACGCGGGTCAAGTGGCAGAGACCGTCGCTGCCGTTGAGGAGAATGCACCTGATACCCAAGAGGGGGAGGAAAATTATGCCACCGGGAGCGAGGCCACACAAAACACTGACAACAACAAGATTTCGGGGCAATACGCAGATGCGGGAGGAGTAAACCCTGCGGTGGAAGGAAAGGATTATCCCGCGGTCGACGCTCCGGCTACCAGGAAGAACCAGCGCCCGGTGGCCTCTTTCACCCTTTCTCCCGGGGAGGGAACTTCTCCCCTCCGGGTCTATCTGGACGCCAGCTCCAGTCATGACCCTGATGGAAGCATAGTATCCTATATCTGGAGTTTTGGCGGAAATGGCAGAACGCTCTATCACATCTTTGAGAGCAACATAATACCAGCTCGTGTTGGGGTAACCCTCACCGTGACTGACAATCTGGGCAGTTCATCTTCCATCACCAGGTACGTGACCCTTTACTGATTGGAGACGAGAGGAAAGAGCTGAGTATAGACGCGATAAATTAATGGATCGTTCGCCCATGAGTTGATGTAAGACAGAACTTTAATATCAAGGGAGAGGAGGAACAATGAGTGGGGACAGTGGAGCGGAATTCGAGCTTGGTGCGATAAAGCTCCAAAAAGCCATGTTCGCCATGACCTCAAGGACGTTGTTTGCGGCGGATTTGATGGAGTGCGCCTTTCAGATGCTGGGTAACAGGGTAAAGAGTGTGGAGCCGGTCGCTCACCAACAAACCGGGATGAAAATCTCCGTGAGGCAGTGGGACTTTCCAGAAAGATATGCTTCCCAATCTTTCCTTTGGTGTCCGGCTGTATATCGTCCTCACGTGGAATCAGGCGTTAACGAAAGCCCATCTATGGAACGAGTTTACTCATATGATGATTCATTCGATAATTCATTCCCTATGAAAGGGAAGCTAAGTGTGGTAGAGGGACAGTTTCCGCGAAGGCATTCAAGTGATGCCTATTCTGAGGCTAAAGCAAGATGCGAATTTAGAAGAGAATCTTCTTCGATGGCTAGAATTTTGAAATATAGCCACCTTCTGCCTGAGCGGATAATCCTTCAATGGGAGCTAGCCGGCGCTTGTTTCTCTTCAGAATTGGTTTTGGGGAATCTTCCGTAGGTCGGTGTTGATGATGGACGCGAGAAAAAAGATCATGATATGCCTACTGATTGTGTTGGGCGCCTTATCGATGATAGCTCTAGCACGCATGGAAATGACTTCTTCTTACCCCGGTTCGGGAGTGGGCGGAGGTTGTGCCTATGAAGGCTGGACTGGCGAGATCGCTCTGGGATCTAACCCCAGGCACGTGCAGATGGCCGCTGCTGGCGGTCGCCTCTATGTGGTTTGGGATAACGGTTCGGACGTGTTCTTCGCGCGTAGTTCGGATGGGGGAATGAATTTCAGCCCCCCGCTGCAATTAGAATCCCCCACCGTGAACGAGGCGAGGGAGGCTTATATCGCCGCTGAGGGAAGCAACGTGGTGGTGGGATATATGAAGTTAAGTGGTTCTACTTGGGGCCAGGAATTGAAATTTTCTGGAGATTATGGCTCCACTTGGACCACTTTCTGGGATGGAAATAACCCATGGAATAACTACACTCCTCACTTGCTAATATCCGGGGGGAAGGTACATGGAGCTTACGTATCGGATTGGCCCTCTGGAGGCTCCACCCCGGAGGTCTACTACCGGCGTTGGAGCCTTTCGGGGCTCTCCGAATATGTATATAGGGTGAGCCCTAGCGGCGATGGCGTAACCGATACCTTTCCCTGCATGGAGGCACACCCAGATAATCCCGCGAGCATGTGCATCTATTATTCCCATGGCAACGTTCCACCCCGCTCTATCTACCAGTCTTGGACAGGTAACGGCGGGGCTAGCTGGTCTTTCAACATGCTCTTCGACCATCAGAATCAGTGGGATTTCGTCTATCCCGAAGTGGTCCGTTATGGGCCTGGATCCAATTACGTTTACTTAGTGGCAGACGGGATGAAGATGCAAAACCCTGATGCCGGATCCCACACAACTTGGGGTAGGTGCTGGAACGGTTCCGTTTGGGGAGGGGTGAATTGGATAGGAGGGGGCGCTGCGGGTTACACCGTCTACCCACAAGTTGCATCTCGGGGAATGGACCTTTTCATCACCTCTAGGGATAGGTTCAATCTTCCACCAGGGGGCAAGGGAAGGTTTAACAACCAACTGGGTTTGGAGGAGAACTGGACGGATGTAGTAGGCCTTTTTTATGGAAATGAACCTTATGATTTTCCTGGTTCCACCGACGTCTGCTCGGATGGCGTGAGGTTTTATGCCGCTTCTGCGGGAACGGGGAGCTCCCCTTATGTCCTTATCAAGAGGGAAGATATGAAGGATCCGGAGATATCCATAACCAATCCCGTCTCCTCCCCTTCCTATCATAATACGGACTTCATGGTCGCGGCGAACGCCTTCGATGAATGGATGGTAACCAGCCAGACCCTTTTATCGCCCAACCCCGAAGCTTATCAGCAGGGAATTCTTCACGTCTGCTTCTACTACCGGGAGATGGGAGATAGCGAATGGTTGGAATTTCCCGGGGGTAAGCGTAAAAATGACTCTCCATGGACAAAGTTGTTTGCCTTATCCTCAGTGGAAGATGGGAGTTATGAGGTTATGGCGGAAGCCATCGACACGGCGGGAAGAAAAGGAAGGGATTTGTTGTCCAATGTGGTTATTGATCGCACTGCGCCTATCGCTTCTTGCCAAGTTACAGGTGGAGAGGAAGGAGAAGCTGGATGGTTTAAGTCTCCTCCCATGCTTGAGGGGCGTTTCGAGGACAGCCTATCCGGCATCAGGACGGAAACCTGTCAGTACCGGGTAGACGATGGTCCTTGGACAAGCTACAGAGGTCCGTTTATCGCCTCGGAAGGAGCGCACAGATATTCCTTTCGTTGTTCAGACCGGGCGGGGAACTCATCCGAGGAGTGTTTAATGGAAATAAAAGTGGACTCGGTGGCACCCGCTTGCTCTTATCTCTTGCCTCCCGCGGATGGTTTGGATGGTTGGAGGGTTAGCGATGATGCGGCAAAGGTAACCCTGTGCTTTCAGGACAATGCCGGTGGCTCAGGACCGGGTGAAATACTGTATGGCTGGGAGGGCTCTCCTAGCGAAGTTTATGTTGAGCCTTTGACTGCTCCGGAAGGAATCCATAGTCTGTATTACCAAGCAAGGGATAAAGCAGGAAATGGGGGCGATATCTTAAGTCTGGAGATTAAAAAGGACACCACGCCGCCGAGTGTTACCATCACCGAACCCAACGAAAGGGAATGGATCAGGGGGATGGTGGCGGTCAAGGCAGAGGTCGAGGACAACTGCGGGGTGGGCACGGTGGACTTCTTCATTGACGACAATCCTTTCGAACGTCGTCAAGCCGCGCCCTGGGTAGGAAGCCTGGACACCACTTGTTGGGTCAATGGAAGCCACTATCTGTTGGCGCGCGCATATGACTATGCGGGTAATCGAAGCTTGAATGAAGATCGTCTGGAAGTCTTCGTGGGCAATAACCTAAGCGAAAGCAATAATTTCGCCGAGGGTTGTACCCGCAATGGTTTCGATACTTGGTTGTGTCTGCAAAATCCGGGAATGGAACCCGCTCAGGTGACCGTCAAATACCTGTTGGGTCCGGGCCAGGGTTATGCGCCTGTCCGCAACTATGTGGTGCCGCCCCATTCCCGCACAACCGTTTTCGTCAATAGCGACGTGGGCCCCGGCAAGGACGTCTCTATACAGGTGACCTCCTCCAGGCCTATAGTCTCGGAGCGCCCCATGTACTTTAATTTCGGTGGAGGTGTTAAAAATTGGAGAGGCGGTCATACCGCCCAAGGGGTTAGCGCGCCTAGCCTAGATTGGTATCTGGCGGAGGGTTGCACCCATTCTGGGATGGAAGAATATATATGCATTCAGAACCCTAACGACAATCCCGCCTTGGTGCAAATTGAATACATGATGGAGGATGGGGCCAACCTCACTGGGAGTTATCTGGTGGATGGCTGCCAGCGCTTTACCCTTCACGTAAATTCAGAGATAGGCTATGGTCATAACGTCTCCACACATATAAGTTCCAGCCTCCCGGTGGTGGTGGAGCGCCCCATGTACTTCAACTATATGGGGATGTGGGATGGTGGCCACAACGTGATGGGAGCCATGCGACCCGAACGGACTTGGTACTTTGCCGAGGGTTGCACAAGGTCGGGTTTTAATGAGTGGCTTTGCGTTCAGAACCCAGGTGAGGAGGAGACGGGAATAGATATAACTTACATGATGGAAGATGGAGGAACGGTTAATAAGCATTACACCGTTAAGGCACGTGGCAGGCTTACTATAAACGTCAACGATGATGTGGCTAGGCAACACGATGTGTCCGTGCGCCTTTTTTCCGACAAGCCAGTAGTGGTGGAACGACCTATGTATTTCAACTACAGGATGGCTATCGACGAAGGTTCCAATACTATGGGGGTCAATAAACCCTGTTCCACTTGGTACCTAGCGGAGGGCTGCACCCGAGCGGGTTTCGAGGAATGGATATGTCTGCAGAATGCGGGAAACGAGGATGCCCTGGTACTGCTCCGTTTCATGCTGGAGAATGGCGGCTTGAGAGAGCATAGAGTGGCGGTCCCGGCCGGCTTCCGTGTTACCGTGAATGTAAATCAGGTCATAGGGGGAGGACACGACGTTAGCGCGGAAGTGCTCAGTGACAAACCTATCATCTGCGAGAGGCCAATTTACGCATTTTACAATAGCCTAATTCAGGCTGCGGATACTCTGGCGGGGTACAGGTTTAACCCGTAACCCATGGAAAGGGATAGGGGGGATAGCATTATGCTTTCTCCCTTATCCCATGGAAAGATTTAAGTTGTTCCGCACAAGTTAAACGGTAAAATTATGGCCCTTTAAGTCCCCATTCTTTAATGTTTTAAGCTATCTTTTTTCCGGCTAGACAGAAATACTTACCCGGCAATAGAAAGATAATGTAATTGATAATGAATTGCCCTCAGAAACCTATCATGGCTTTATCTATCATGGCCATTTATCCATGATCCGGTAATGGTTTCCAACAGGAGAACTCTGATTAAAATAATGTTTAGATATTTTTATGCCCGATGATCGTTTTACTCAGAGAAAGCCCTGCGAATCACCTCAGGGTCGTCGCTTTTTAGGGCTTTGATCAGTTCCGCGTAGACTTCACCAGCGGGAATTCCCAGCCCGTCAGTCTCTTTTATCTTTCCCTCATCATAGTCGTACTCGAAGAGCCCGAAACGGGGCTCGAAGCTCCCCCATTCGTAGTTGTCGGTCATGGACCAGTAAAGATAACCTTTAAGTGGAATTTCCTCCGCGAGGAGATTAACCACTTCTCCTAACATGCTTTTGAGGAATATCTTCCGATTAAGTCCGTCCGCGCGGGGTTGTCCCTTGCCTCCCCTCTTCTGTCGGTGACACATCCCATTCTCCATCACATAGATGGGCATTTCAATGGCCCCCCTGTGGTGCGCGCGCACCATCTCGCCAAACTCCCTGGCTAGGTAAAGACTCTCCCATAGTTCAACCCGTAGCAGGGGCTCTTTCTCCTTGATTCTGCGCGGGGTGGGAAGTTTGGGTAGATAGGCGGCGATGAAAGGATCATAGATATCTAGCCCGATGTAATCCAGTAGTTTTTTTCGAGGAGAGTTATAGGCCGCTTCTATCGCTCGCTGGAAATGAGATGGGCCGGAAAGGCGGGAGTAGATCGTATCCAGGAGGCAGTAGTAATAATACTGGGGCGAGCGGTCCCACCTGGCTCTGGCCAGGTCGTCAAACGTTTCCTTCCATTCCCCCTCACGGCTCTGCAAATGCTGATATAGTTCATCTTGCCCCACCCCCTTAGAGGGAGCCATGAGTATATCCACCATTCCTCCATCTAAAGTATAGAAGCAGTTACAGAAAAGGGTTATGGAGATTTGAGGAGCTTCCCACCCCTGATCCTCATAAAGATCATGCAGAGCGTTGTACCCTAGGATATGGGCGACGATCAGGTTATTAGCCGCTTCCCTGGCGGCGGCGATACCTTTCTTGGCGTGAGGGTGTTCGCCGAGAAAATGGGTAAGGGGAGCTAGGATGTTAGGTTCGTTGAGCGTGACCCATAGGTGGATGGGGCGATGACCCTCATCTATCAAGCGCAGGTTGAGTTCCCGTGCGACAGTGGAGACATATTCGGCGTAGATGCGGGGAGTGGCCTCGTCGAGCCAGATATCCTGTCCCAGCCAGGCGGGATGGGTAAAATGGTGCAGGGTTATCACCGGTTCCATCCCCGATTTCATCACCGATGCGATAATCTCCGCGTAACGGTCCAAGGCGGCCTCATCCCAAGGTGGAGGGGAACCTTTGGCCTCAGAGGTGGAGGGTTGAAGGCGTGCCCATTCCACGCTCATACGAAAGGCAGTAAGGCCAAGAGATGCGGCCAGGTTCACGTGCTCGGTATAGCGTTCCCAGAAGTTGCAGGTGTTTCCGGAAGGCTCGACCTTCCCGGTTTTTTCCCATTCCGCCCAGTTATTGCGCGGCCCATCTCCTCGGTTATAGCCACCTTCCACCTGGTAAGCGGCGTTGCTCACGCCGAATAGGAAATCGGAAGGGAGGGAAAAGCCTTTTGGGCTTGGCGGAGAGATGGAGGCAAATTCCTTCTTCATTATAACTCCTTTTCTCTAATGCTGAATTTATACAGTAATTTTGAAACAACATTATATAAACAACATTATATATATACTTCTAGATGTCTCCATCTATATAACTTCTTTGTCATTTGCAATTTTTTTACACTGAGTTAGTAAATCCTCGAAACATCGCGCAGGGAAATAGAGGGAAGAATTTAATATGCCTGTAATTGATTTAATGTGTTTTTCATTTATAAGTAATATTGTTGCTTAAATAGTTCAGTCTATAGCATTGCGAGCAAAATATCTTTTTTTCTGAGTAGATGATCATGGCAGGAGTTTGGTGGGGTCACGTCACAAAATGTCTGTAAATTGATATCAGAATTATTGACTATGTTGTAGAATTATTGACTATGTTGTAGAATGATAGTGAAAAAGTTATACTAGACCAATCGTCTTTCACTATCATTTCAGACACACAATAGCGCAAAACTGCTTGTGATATCTTCATCCGCTTAATTGGCTCAAGGGGGGTGGCGTGATTGTCTGGAGCAATCTTACTTATTTTATTCTTCGCCTTCTTCTTCGCCATATTTATCCTCTCTTTATTGAGGCCCGAATCATTTCCTAAAGCGAGGAGAAGAAAAGTCAGGGCCCCGGCGCTCGTGGTCTCCGGGGGGCTGATGACATTATTTCTTGTGTTGTTTATGCTTGTTGTTTGGAACAAGCCTGAACAATCCAAAATGTTCAAGACCGTTTCCATCAGTGGCAATCCCTACCTAAGAGAGGCGGCAGCTCGTAATTTAGCCTGTGAACTCGATAGTATAGTTACCGTGAAGGTTAAGGACAGCGTTAGGGGCAAGGGCGTTGAATCGGAAGTGTTGGATTTGATGAGACGCACATACACGAAATTCTACGAGGAGGGGAACCCATCAACCCGGCAGAAGGCGATTCTCTGCTTGAAAGTGATCCCCAGCCCGGGGTGCGTCGATTTAATTGAAACCGCGCTCGTCGGAGATGACGACAAAGAGGTGCGCAAGGCTTCCGCCGACGCCCTGGGGGAGATAAATGATTCCGGAAGCGTCTCGGTGTTGGTTCAAGCGCTGATCGAGGAAGAGGATGCCGAGGTGTTATCATGCATCGAGGAAGCACTGGTGAAATACAGTAGCTCCGCTGTGACCCCCCTGATAGAGGCGCGCTGCAATACCCCTGGATTAAGCGGGGAGAAGTGCAAAATCCTGGAATCTACACTGGCGGAGATCGGACCCCCAGCGTTGCAACCCCTGATCGACCTCATAGGGTCGGCGCATAATGACTGGGTAAGCGAGGCACTGGTGCGGATCGGCAACCCCGCCCTTGTTCCTTTGAAGGAAAAGATAAAATACGGGAACTTGCACATACGCTTCTGCGGGACCTACGTGCTTTTCAGGATATGCAGAAGCAAAAATCCAGGGGTGGTGGATATGTTACTCCCGGTGCTGCAGAGTGGAAATATCGCGGCGGTGGCTCCCCATTATGGCACCATGATTGAGCTGGGAATAGACGGTTCCGAGTGGATTTTGATGGAAGCGCTGCTTTACTGCGGCACCATTCCCATGGCCGAGGCCTTTCTCAACTGTGGCAATGCTCTACTGGACCAGGCAGCGCGTAACTGGGTGGCACAGCGCCCTTGGTTAATCATTGTGGAGCATGAGGCCATCGGGCCGCCAAGCGGGCCCCAGTGGGGAGGATAGACTACCTCATGGCGCCCTTTTATGCGCATTTATCTAAGGAGGAAGAATATGGAAAAGATTAAGTGCTCTCAATGCGGGTATGATAACCCTGGGGATAATCGTTTCTGTATCAAATGCGGAAATGAAATAAAAGTGACTCAGGAACTCCCTGTTGAGCCCACCCAGGCGGAATCGGAGCTAGTCTCCCCGCCCGAGGAGACCGAGGGGATAAAGTGCCCCCGTTGCGACTACCTCAACCAGCCAGCTGTTCGATACTGTGTTAAGTGTGGAGCCTGGTTGCAGGCACCGCCATCGCCCGGGGAGGAGTTTGCACCGCCACCACTGGAGATAAAAGCGCCAAAGCCCGACCTCATCGCGAACGCGGTGGCCGCCTGGGGCCGCTTTATGCGGGAAAAGTTCGTGCATAGAAAGTATGGCCTGGTGGATTTCTGCTCCCTCGCGATAATAGGGGCGGGAGTGTTGGTCTTAATCTGCACTTGGCTTTCCTGGGGAAAGGGTTCGTTGGGGTCCTTCTCCGGCTGGGACTGGCTCCAGGTGGGCAAGATGGCCCCCTCAGGCATGGGGGACTGGGGAAACCCCATCATGGTAAGTTACCGGGGACTGCCTCTATTTACCGGCGTCGTGACCATGGCAATGGGGGGAATGCTGGCTAGCCTGGGAATAGTGCTGTTTTTAGCTGGCAATCGGAATCTCTGGATAGTGGCTTTGGTATTATCCGCACTGGCATTATGTTTGGCGCTCACCAACTTCCTCTCCCTGCTGATAACCGCAGGTTTCAGCCCTGGGGCAGGGACCATTATGCTGCTTATCTTTTCCCTGTTGGCTCTGGTAATCGCCATTGTCGGGTTGTGGAGGGGCGGAAGCGCCTTGGGGGCCGCCACGAAACCTATATTAGGTTCGGAAACGGCTGACATAGCTGCGACTTGATGAGACAACTAAACTTTTGAAGGATAGAGAAAAGGCAGTAACTTTTGTGGTTACGTTTAATTTAAAAGAATATAGGTTTATTGGATAGTGAAGCAGAGTAAGCATTTATCTATCACGCCCACATTAGGGTTAAAATCTTTAATCGCGTTGTTTCTCCTGGCTTCGTTTCTCGCGTCAGGTTCGTGGGGTTGCAGCGTGGAAAAGGCGCCAATCGATAAAGTTAAGGCTTCGCTTGATCTGGAAGATGGTATGGAATTTCAGATAGTGAAAACCGGTGGATTATATGAAAATATTGAGCATTCCAAGGGCAGGGCGACGGTAAAGGAAGAATTTAATTTGGATGGAAAATGATGTAATAAAACTCTTAATTATGTTGACGGTCAGATTGCCGATGTAAAAGACATAAAAGTCGATGGAAACCCATGCCTAGGTAACAGGGTAAAATTAAGCAACGGTAAATTAGTTAAATTAGCAGAGAAAGTTAAAGCTTTTGGACTCAAAGCCACCAGCCCCTTCTCGCTCGCCTTGGTCATCGGTTTAGTTGTTGGCGGAATAGTTATTGTGTTTATAGTAATCCTCATCATATTAATGAAAATAATGAAAAAAAAGAGAAATGAAATTATCTCCGCTAAAGGTTTAAGTGATAACTAAGTACTATAGGAATATGGGAACAATAGTTTGTTGACGGAGATCATAATTTCCTAGGGCAATACATTGATGGGTTAATATAATTTACTGAAATTCTTAAGGTAATTCTTAATAAAATGCATCATCTTCATCTGTATGAAGGATATAGGGCATTTTCGTTCTGAGACGAATGGAAAGGGTGATATATATGGGCGGGCAATGTGAGAAATGCAAGATGAGAGAAGGGGCGGAATTTTATTTTTACTATGGCAAGCCCAAAGCGGTTGATGAAAAAGGAGCCGCAGACTCATCTTCAGATGAAATGATTAATTACTCAGTATATGGCCCCAAGAATGTCTTTTTATGCAATTCTTGCGTGAGAAAACATCGGCTGGCTCTTTTATTAGAGGGGATAATCCTGTTATTTATTACCGGTTTTATCGGCGTTTTGGCAATACACCTGGGTGGTGACTCCAAACCCGTGTGGATGATGGTCCTTGCGGGGCTTATTATTTTTTGTATTGGTATTCCTTTAATGTATAGGAGTATTGGGGCTCTTGGCAAAGCGTTATCCAGAAGTTGGACCGGCAACAGTCTTGCCGTTGAAATACACATGGAAGAACTTAAGAAGGAAGGATATTCGAAATTTTGGGTGGATAAACCGCATTAGCTTTAAAAAGTAAAACATAATGATAAAAGAAGAACGATTTCTCATTTCGAACGTTAAAAGGAACAGGTCTCGCTGGCAATTGATAAAAGCAAAGTATTGTTAAAAAACAGAGCTTACTTTTTATAATGTTCAAGCCTTGTCCATTTACTAGATTCCATCATAGCGAACTAGCAAACCATAAAGAATGAAATCTTTCTCCTGGAAACCAGAATGTTTTCCTCTCTTTATGTTGCGAGATTTAAATTTAAAACAAGCAAAAAGTAGTGACATGGCTTTAGAGAGATAATAGCGAGATTTTCTTACCCTTGATAAAAGCAAGGTAAGGGAATATCCGGTCCAGATGGCAAGGTTGACACTCAAGGAACACTGGTAGAAGATAATGCAAGCCGAAGGGGGGAAGCTCATCAACGCTGATACCTCGTGGAGCTGAGGGTATGAGACAATATATAGTTACAAGATAGATTATTTCATGTCATAATGGCATCCCATAGAGTGGTTTTTAAACTAATAAGCGATAGCTGCGTCGGCTTGAAACACAGCACAATAAAGCTTCTCGCCGGGGTGAGAGAGAAGGAGAGAGGTAGAAACCCCCCTCTCCATATTACAGTATTTTAATAATCTATTCGGATACTAACTTTTCGTAGGCGGCGGCGTCCATCAAGTCATCCACGCCGGATGGTTCACCCAATTTAACCTTGATCATCCAGCCCGCTCCGTAGCAGTCTTCATTGATTATCTCGGGAGCTTCCACAACCTCCTTGTTGGACTCCACTATCTCGCCATTCACCGGGCTGTAGACGTCGGACACCGACTTGACCGATTCGATCTCCGCAAAGGGCTTTCCCGCCTCTACCGCCGTTCCTACCTCAGGTAGCTCAAGAAAGACGATTTCTCCCAGCTGATCCTGCGCATAATAGGTGATACCCACGGTGGCGGTGTCTCCTTCTATCCTGGCCCAAGTGTGTTCTGCGTGGTATTTCAAATCCTCTGGGTACAAGTAGACCACCTCCTCTGGTATGGCATTCATGCTAGCATTATCCTGGCTGGAGTGATTTTCGCACAATCCGGCTTGGAGTGCAACCTTTCAATTAAATTAAAATTTATCTACAAATCTCATATTGGGCATCTCCTTAAGGAGCGAAGTAAGGGAGGTGAAGCGATATAAATTTCAACCCGGGATAGCAATTCTGAAAAAAGCTATGGTCAGATAATGGCGAGGCTTCCCCGGAATGGTAGTTGCGAGTTTCTGGGATGCCGAGCAAATTTTTTGGGCTCACAAACTGGCTATCTCATCTTTCGAGAAGTATAGGGAAGAAGATGAGTTAAAGTAGAGGGTCTCGTGAGAGCAGCGAGGTTTAATGGCAATTTTCGACAAGAGGTAAAAAAAGTTTAATCGGGCTATATATTCCATCTCGATGATTCGAGGCCGACGACGTACTATCTAAAAAGCCTGATCGAAACCTTGCTAATCTGGTAAAGTCAGATTCGCTGAGGGTTGAAGACGAGTTTATTACATGTATGAGTCCTCTTACTAAGCCCCGCTTTTTTTTATCTCTAGCGGACGATTATTATTGACAACCGGCAGAGGGATGCCAGCCTGAGCTGTCCCGTAATTTAAAGACGCGATAGCGACCTCGGCGTTTCGAGATAATGATATAATAGGTCAGGCGCTCGTCCATTTTCATTGGAGAGCTAGTTTAGCAAAATGGCCCTACGATGAATGATAGCGTTAAAAGGTTATATAGGAATATGTCGGAAAATAGAAGATATATTATTGGAAGGAGGAAAAAATGTCCGAATCCATGCGAGCCAGAGTCGTAGTAATCGGAGGAGGTCCCGGTGGGTATGTTTGCGCAATCAGAGCCGCACAACTAGGCACCGGGGTGGTATTGGTGGAGAAGGACTTGCTGGGAGGAACCTGCCTTAACCGGGGTTGTATACCCACCAAGGCGCTCCTTGCCTGCACTGAGGCGCTGGAGACCATTCGTGAAGCGGAGGAGTTCGGCATTAAGGTGGGTGAGCCGGAACCCGATCTAGGGGCTATGATTCAGCGCAAGAACGCTATATCCGAAACGCTGCGTAAAGGGATAGCGCAGCTGCTCAAAGCCAATAAGATCGAACTGGTTCAGGGGTTTGGCAGGCTGGCTGCTCCTGATAAAGTGGTGGTAGAGAGGGAAGAAGGACTGTTGGAGATAGATACGGAAGCGGTGGTAATTGCCACCGGTTCGGAGCCAGCGCAACTGCCCACCTTCGACTTTAATCAACCCTCTATTCTTACCTCCACCTCCGGCTTGGAGTTAACCGAGATACCTCCCCGTATGATCATCGTGGGGAGTGGGGTGGTGGGAAGCGAGTTCGCCACCGTATTCAACGCTTTGGGAACCAAAGTAACAATGGTGGAATTGCTAGACCGCATCCTTCCTACCGAAGACGCGCGTATCTCTCAGCAGATGAAGCGAATTCTCAATAAAAAAGGGATTGAAATCTATACTGAGACCACCATTGAGGAGATCGTAGAATATCGCCCCGACGGGTTGAAGGCCAGGCTTTCCAACGGAGAGGTGCTGGAGGCGGAGAAGCTTTTGGTCTCAATAGGTCGCTCCTTGAACACCAAGGGTATCGGTTTAGAGGAAGTGGGTGTAGAGCTAGGTAGCAGGGGTGAGATCGTGGTGGATGACCGTTTGCGCACCAATGTCCCAGGCGTTTACGCCATTGGGGATTGCGTGGGAGGAATACTCTTGGCTCATTGGGCTTCCTTTGAGGGTATTTGCGCGGCAGAGAACGCCATGGGGATGGAGTCCCATCTGGATTCGAGAGTGGTGCCGGCGTGTATCTTCACCGATCCGGAGATTGGCAGTGTGGGACTCAATCCTGCCAAGGCCGAGGAGCAGGGCATTGAAGTGAAAGTGGGTCGTTTCATGTTCGGCGGGCTGGGAAAAGCCCTGGCTATGGGGAAATCTCAGGGCTTCGTTCAACTGGTGGTGGATGCCAGGACCGACGTGGTGTTGGGTTGCCAGGTGATGGGCCCTCATGCGTCTGATTTGGTGCATGAGGCAGCTCTTGCGATAAAGATGAACTTGACCGCAGCTCAGATAGGGTCTACTTGCCATGCCCATCCCACCCTCTCCGAGGCCATAATGGAGGCAGCAGAAGCGGTGCACGGGCGCTGCATCCATGCCGCCCCTACGCGCAAATAAATAAAATTCATACAAGAACGAGCCGGTATATTGCTAACAAACCAAGAGATGACTTAATATCTTACCAAGATAAAGGGTAAGAACGGAGAATTCTTATGGGCAGTACCATCGCAGAAAAGATTCTTTCCAGACATTGCGGCAGTAATGTCAAAGCAGGGGATATCGTAGTTGCCGATCTAGATTTTCTCATGGGCCAGGACGGAACCTCCCCCCTTGCAATCGAAGCCTTCCGGGAGATGGGAGGGATAAAGGTCTTTGACCCCTCAAAGATCGCCATGGTGATCGACCACAGCGCCCCCAGCCCACTCGAGGGCATCTCCAATCTCCATGCCACTATGCGTAGCTTCTGCGATGAGCAAGGGATTAAATTGTATGATGTGGGACAAGGGGTTTGTCATTGCCTTCTACCGGAGCGGGGCCATGTGGTTCCAGGAGACTTAGTTATCGGCGCCGACTCCCATACGGTGACCTATGGGGCTATCAACGTGTTCTCCACTGGGGTGGGCTCCACCGACTTGGCTGCGGGTATGCTCACGGGCAAGCTCTGGTTCAAGGTACCCGAATCCTTAAAAATTGTGCTTAAAGGAAGGCTTCAGGACGGGGTTTATTCCAAGGATGTGGCGCTATATCTAGCTGGATCGCTGGGGGCGGACGGAGCCACTTATCTTTCCCTGGAATACACGGGGGAGGTCATATC
>JACVIX010000040.1 GCA_015711725.1 Candidatus Geothermincola primus
CTCGCTTGGGGGGAACGGTAGGCATGCCCGTCCTTGGATGGCGGCTTGGGGTGATGGCGTGGGCGTGGCTTTGGGGATGAAGGACTTCTGGCAGAATCACCCCAAGGGCCTGGGGTGGAAGGATGGCGAGCTGCGTCTAGAGCTCTTCCCGGACGAGTATGCCGGCGATTACAGCTTCCGGCCAGGTGAGCACAAGACCCATCAGTTCGACATGTTCTTCTTCTCCGGCGACCCCGGGCGTGCTGGGGTGGAGGAGGCCATGGCGGCGGCCCGGGAGCCGCTGATGGGGTTCGCTCCGGCGCAATGGTACGCTGGATCCGGGGCTTTGGGCCGCATGGCACTAGCGAACGGCGTCCCTGAGACCGCCGCCTATGAGGCCCAGAATCGGGCTGCTTTCGACCCCTCGGTGGGTGAGATGGGCAACTCTCTGCTCATGTCCATCGAGGCAAACGATTTCTTCGGATGGTGCGACTTCGGCGATGTGCCGTTGGATTATGAGACCCCTTGTGGCCAGATGAACCTGAAGTACGATTTCGACCACGGTATGTTATCTCAGTTTCTGAGGACGGGAGATTACCGCTGGTGGAATCTGGCCGACGCCGCCTGCCGCCACCTGGCGGACCAGGACGTGCTGCACTATATCGGGGGGGTGAATCACTGGGCGGACGGAGGCTATTTCGGCCATTCCTACCACGACGAGGACGGTAACTCCAATCCGCACCGCAACTACGGCGCTCCCCATCCCGACCTCACCTTTGGAGTGGCGGGCTGCCTGGCCTACTGGCACATCACGGGATATTTGCCCGCACGCGATGCCGCTTTCGAAGTGGCCGAGAACATGGTATGGCGTTTCGAGAACTCCTTTGGCCGGGGGAACGGTGAGGGTTACGCTGAGGCTTTCAACGATTACGGCAGCTACTCCTTCCGCCCCTTTGCCAACGGGCTCTCCGTGCTGACAGAGGCCTATGCGGCCAGCGGGAACCTCCAGTACCTCGATACGGCTTTCTGGGTGTTGGAGACATCACGAATCGCATCCGACCCCTTCCTGGAGGCGCCGCGGCGGGGCATGGAAGGAGGCACCAACAACTTCGCCCTGGAGATGTTCACCACCGCGCTTGGCCGCTATCTGGACATGCGGGACGCGCACGGGCTGCCAGCCGATTCGACATCCGCCGAATATCTGGTGCGACTTGTCCGTCACGAGGCGGACCACTGCTGGAGAGCGGAAAGCGGCTATGAGGGGTTCACCTACGGCTGGTTGTACGATGGCACCGACGACACCTCTTTCGGCACGGTGAACATGAGCAACTGGCAGCTGCTGGCGGCGGATTCGCTAACCTATGGATGGCTTTATGGAGGAGGGGACGACCTGCTGGAGCTGGCCGGGCGAGCTTTTCGCACCGGCTCGGAGAGGCCCAACGGCGAGGGTAGCTTCCCGGCGTACTGGTCCACCAAGGAATCGGCCAACGCCGCCTCCTTCGGGCAGGTCTACCTGACCAAAAGGTTCAGCCCTTGATTTTTCGCAGAGCGCATAAGCGTCAATACGCCATCTCACTCGACGAGCATCACTATTTCCAAACCATCTCCTCATTCAAAATCTTCCACTCGCCATTCTCATACTTTAGCCAGTAACGGGTTCCTTCCCCCGCTAGGGGTCCGTACAAAGACCCCACCTCCACCACGGCCTCGTATTTTTCCTCCTCCAGTTGGAGTATGGTTATGGAATGCTGGCTATACACCCACCTCTTATCATCGTCCCGCGCTGTTCTTAAAAGGTTGAACTCATCCAGAGCGATCTCTGCGAGTTTGCCGTGCTCATATTTCCACATCCTCTCAAAGAGATTCTCCTCACTCAGATCCGAACCATCTAGTGGGTAACGATAGAGCACTATTAGCATGTTGGGCTGGTCCTGAAGGGGGAGAATAATATTGTTGAAGGTAAAATCGATCAACTTATCTTTGAGCGTCTCAGGGCCCTTTCCCCTGCAACCGGCGAAGAGAAGGCAAGCAAGCAGCGATAAAAGGGCGAGATATAAGCATATCCCTTTCGTTTTCCTTATCCTATCCGCTAATCTTCCACTTATCTCCATATCTCATATGCCGGAAAATTTAAGGAGTTCGTTTACTTTTTCCACGTAAATTCTTCCCCTCATCTTCGCATCTTAAGGTGGGAAATAATATACCCGGAATTATACCCGGAATCTCCAGTACCATTTTATTGTATAACCCAAACCGTTTATGCGAAACGTCTGAAGGGAAAAGAAGAGAGGCTAATTCGCGGATCCAGCCATCCGGTCAGAAGCGACGGTTGAAACTAAAATTCAACACCGGCTATCCCTTTTTTATCTCTAACTAGCATAGCAAAGGAAGTTTGTTGCTGCTGTTTATTTATCACGCTCTTCGCGACATATCCCCCGCGCACCTTATCTTTCAATCCCTCGGGCGACATTCTCTCCGCCTTATGGGATAAGAAAATTCTTTCGGAATTCCTTAAACAATATGTCATAATATTTTAAATATTCTTGATAAACTTGATGACAATACTCGAATGATAATGGATGGTCTTTAGCTAAAGGGGGAAGATTTAACCGGACGTTGATAACCAAATATAGTCAGATTGAGAGAACGACCTAAATAGGTCAATCATCCAAGAAGAAAAGGCAGGTCTGAAAATGGGGGAGTCAACGAAAAACGATTGGTGGAAAAGGGCGGTATTCTACGAGATCTATGTGCGCAGTTTCAAGGATTCCAACAGGGATGGAGTGGGCGATCTGCCCGGGATCATTGAGAAACTCGAATATCTCCATTCCTTGGGAGTGGATGCCCTCTGGCTAACCCCTATAAATCCCTCCACCGACTACGACTTCGGCTATGACGTCACCGACTATACTGGAGTCAACCCGCTTTTCGGGAACATATCCGACTTCCAGCTACTCTTGAAGGAGGCTCATGCGCTCAACATCAAGTTAATCCTGGATTTCGTGCTCAATCATACCTCGGTGGAACATCCCTGGTTTCTGGAATCCCGTTCCTCCAGAACCAATCCCAAGCGCGACTGGTATATCTGGCGGGATGGGCGGTCACCCGGCAAGCCCCCTAACCGCTGGATGAGCCGGGTGATAGGCAAGGCTTGGGAGTTCGACCAAAACACTGGCCAATATTACTACCATGCTTTCTTTAAACAACAACCCGATTTGAACTGGCGCAATCCCGAAGTCAAAAAGGCTATGTTCGAGGCAGCTAAGTACTGGCTAGATTTGGGGGTGGATGGATTCCGACTCGACCTAGTGAATCACCTGGTGGAAGACGAGCTTCTCCGAGAAAATCCTTTTAACAATCCCCTCAACTCATCCCGCAGCATCCAGGAAATGCTCCCCTATGAATGGCAGAAACACCTCTACGATCGGGACCTTCCGGAAACTCATGAAATACTCAAAGAATTGAGGTCACTTACAGATTCCTTTTCCTCCAGGGTATTGGTAGGAGAAGCGGCCACTTTCGACACTTCTGCAGCCGCCAGCTATTACGGGTCAGGGGATGACGAGCTGCACCTAGTCTTCAACTTCAATTTCTTCACCTGCCCCTTCCAACCCCGCTCTTTTCTTCATACCGCGCTGGAATGGCATGACGCCCTCCCCTCGGGAGCCTGGCCCTGCTTGGCTCTCTCCAATCACGACCAGCCCAGGCACATAGGCCGTTTCGCTGGATCCTTCTTGGTATATGGGGAGAGTCAAGACGCGGTTCCAAAAGGAAAGATAGCCGCGTCCTTTCTTCTCACCCTGCGGGGGTCACCTTTTCTCTACTATGGCGAGGAGATCGGGATGCGTAACTCTTTTCTTTGGCCTTGGGAGGTAAAAGACCCCGCGGGCAAGATATTTTGGCCAGCGTTTCAAGGAAGGGATATGAGCCGCACTCCCATGCAATGGTCTCCCAGTAGTAATGCGGGTTTCAGCACCGCCAAACCCTGGTTGCGGCCAGACCCTTCTTATAGCGAATGCAACGTGCTCTATCAGGAACAAGACCCCTACTCGCTGCTCAGCTTCTACCGGAAACTGATTCGCCTAAGAAAAGAGAGAGAAGCCCTCGCTCTTGGCGCATTGGAGTTCATCCCCGTCACCTCCAGTGATTATCTAGCTTATATGCGTAAATTTAACAATGAGTCAATATTAATCGTTCTCAACTTCAGGAATACAATGGTGAGCCTCTCTTCTCTCGGAGAAGCTCATCAACTGCGGCCTCCCTGGCCCTGGAAGGTTCTGCTGGGAACATCCAGAAAAGCGGGGGAAACTCTGGATTTAAGAAGCGCTTGGATGCGCCCTTACGAGGTGCTCATCGCCGAGCCTGTCTCCAAAGGCGAGGTTGAGTGAATAGCACAACCTTTATCCGCCGCAGTTATTCGCAATGGGCGATTATTCGCAAAGAGGCGCCTAAAGCGATGTTTCCCGTCATGAGCGCATTTGCTAGATAGGAATTGAAACGGATTAGATGAAGCTCGGGTGAGAATCTTCTATATCGCGCAAATTCTACTATATCGCCCCAATAACAATCGCCCCATTAATATCCGCACTTGAGCCTTTTTTAAGTTAAACCTTATGACTCAATTTCCCTTCTAAAGGATTCTTTTCGGACGATATATAAAAATGCTGACTTGGGCTAGACAAACCTGATATTTAACCTTTACAAACGCTGATTCTGGGATAAAATATTTTTACGAAGCTCATCTTGAATAAGCGTCGTAACTTGAAAAGGGAATATGTCGCCAGGGGTGCTTTTCGGAAGAGAGGCTGAGATTATACCCTTTGAACCTGATCTGGATAATGCCAGCGTAGGGAGGTGGAGAGAGTCAACAAAGCAAGGGTGATAATAAGCCGCATTCCGTTGAGGCATGTGGCTTTTTATATATTCACTCTCATAAAACCACGGTGGAAAGAAGCGAGTGGTCGATTGATTTTCATAAGGGTAACCGAAAGGAGAGTGATCGGAAACGAGGCTAAGATGAGATGGTGCATAGCGTGACAAATTCCCGCGGGTGGTTCACCCCAAGAAAGAACCAATCAAAGGAGGGATTATGGGGGAGAAAGATTATATGGAGTGGTTCAAGAAAAGGTTAGAGTATATAAAGGAGAATAAGCCGCTGGTCCATCACATTACCAACTTCGTGGTGATGAATGAGACGGCAAATGTGACTCTTTGCGTGGGGGCTCTTCCGGTTATGGCCCATGCGCGAGAGGAGGTAGAGGAGATGGTCTCCCTTGCCAGCGCGCTGGTCATCAATATCGGAACCCTTTATCCAGAGATGGTGGAGAGCATGCTTTTGGCGGGGAAAGAAGCTAATCGTCGGCGAATCCCCGTGATCCTTGATCCGGTAGGAGCGGGGGCCACCAAGTATCGAACGGAAACGGCCATGAATATACTCCATCAGGTTAATGTTGCGGTGGTGCGCGGCAATGCTGGGGAAGTATCCACTCTTGCGGGATATCAAGCGGAAGTCAGAGGGGTGGAATCCATAACCCATGGAGAAGATATGGACAGGGTTTCCCTCGAACTCGCCGCCAGACTAGGATGCGTGACGGCTATCACCGGGCCAGTGGATTACGTAAGCGACGGCGAGCGAGTAGTAACCGTGCATAACGGCGACGCTCTACTGGGAAAAGTGACCGGAACAGGCTGTATGGCCACTACCGTTATCGCATGTTTTTGCGCCTCCGGTGAGCCATACTTGGAAGCCACCGCAGCGGGCCTTTCTTATTTCGGCGTCGCGGGAGAACTTGCGGCGGAGAAGGCGGGCCCTCACCCAGGCAGCTTCCATGTGCAACTTTACGACGCCCTACATTCTCTAGACCTGGACACCCTAAGTTCGCGTGCTCGGATCAACCTGGAAACGATCTGATCCTCCAGGATTCTGGAAGCGAAGCGTCCAAGCCATTAACTTATTGTTTCCTTTTCGCGAAAGATCCGTCAGGGTCTCCCTGCCACCATGACCCCGTCGATGACCAGGGTAGGAGAGCCGAGACTCCCCATCGCGGGAATGAAGCGCAGATCGTTCCCGATCAAAGTTATATTATGTAAAAAATCGAGCATGTGCCCGGCGATTGTGATCTCCCTCAAGGGCATGTCGATTTCGCCGTTCTTGATCAATTGACCCATCGCTCCTAGGGAAATCTCCCCGCTTATGGGATTGGCACCAGCATGTACTCCTACTAGATAAAGGACCAGTACTCCCTGGTCTATCTCCCCGATTATCTCTTTTTTACTTTTTTCTCCCGTGGATAAATAAAAATTGGTAGGCGAAACTCGGGGGCGTTCCCGGTAAGATCCTCTCCGCGCGTTGCCGGTGCTATCCGTCTCCCCCCTTGAGGCGGTATAAGTGGTATGAAGGTAGCTACGTAAAAACCCTTCGGTGACAATCTCGTTCTTTCGCGATGGCACTCCCTCATCATCGAATGGAGTCGTAGCTAACCCGGAATGCATAAGTCCGTCATCGTAGATATTCACAACGCTTGACCCCACCTTTTCTCCCAATTTCCCCGCAAAGAGAGAACGTCCTTTCTGTACCGCCTCCGCCGAGAGAGCGGAGGCGATTACCCCCAGGAATTCAGCCGCGATCAAATTATCCAGCACGAGAGTGGTTCTGCGGGAGGGAATGCTGCGGCTTCCCAGCAGGGAGATGGCTTTCTCCACCGCCTCACGGGCGGTGAAGCGCAAATCGAGATCTGAAGGTTTCTTTCCCACCGCGAAAGAAAATCCGGATTGAGACTCCTCCCCCTCCCTGGCAATGGGAGATATGTAACAGTGACAGTCGCTTCCCATATAACTTCCGCAAAATCCCAAAGAATTGGCTAACGCTATGCGGTAAACTGAATCGGCGTACAGAGTGGTATCCACGTTCTTGATGCGGGGATCCTCTTGCAGGGCGAGATCTTCAAGTTCAAGGGCCATCTCCACTTTCCTATCTACGCTGGTCTCCTCCACCTCAGGCGAATAAAGCCCTAAATCATCTTGGCTATATTCAGCCCGAGCGGGCAAGCAATTATGCGGATCAGGCGCACTGTAGCGGGCATTTTCACAGGCTTCCCTAATCGCACGTCGCACGTCGTCATCATCAAGACCAGAGGTATAGGCATAACCGAGCCTGCCCTCGTGGAAAGCTCTCACTCCTACCCCCTTGGAGGCGGAAGAACGCAGCTCCTCCACCTGACCCTGATAAACTTTCAAAGTGAGCCCCTGGGAATCCTCTATATATATTTCTATTTGGGGTGCCCCTAGTTTCCTGCCCTCCTCCACCCACTGACAAGCTAATTCTTCCAAATTCTTTATCCCGGAATCGCCCATCTCCGCAACCATCAGGACACCTCCTCAGTACCGCCCACCACCATCTCCCGCACCCTTAAAGTGGGCTGTCCAGTGGAGACCGGCACCGATTGTCCATCCTTGCCGCACATGCCCGAGTCGAAATCGAGGTCGCTACCCACCATATCGATATTCTCCAGAACCCTAGGGCCATTTCCGATCAGGGTTGCTCCTCTTACTGGGTCCTCGATCCTGCCGTTCTTCACCAGGTACCCTTCGGTTATGGCGAAAATGAAATCTCCAGTGACGGGATTTACCTCCCCACCTCCCAACTTCTTCGCATATATACCCCTATGGGTATCTGAGATGATTTCCTCGAAACTAGCTTTGCCGGGAGCTATGTGAGTGTTGGACATTCTGGGAATAGGAAGGTGACGATAGGACTGTCGTCGGCCATTCCCGGTGGCCTTTACCTTATCCCGCATCGACCGCTTTAGATCATTGAGATAACCGCAGAGGATGCCCTCCTCGATCAGAGGGGTTCTCTGAGCGGAAGTCCCTTCATCATCCATGTGATATGAGCCCCATAGCTTGGGGATGGTGGGATCATCATAGGCTGAAACGAACTCCGAGGCCACTTTCTCTCCAATTTTTCCGGTGAAAACAGATGCATTCTTATAGATAGCGTCCGCCTCCAGCCCATGCCCGCAGGCTTCGTGGAAGAGCACTCCTCCGGTCCCGCTGGCGATTATCACCGTGAAAGGACCAGTGGGGGCGGGACGAGCTTCCAACATGGTTAATGCCTGGCGGGCGGCCTTTTCCCCCAATTCCTCCGGTGAATAAGTCTCGAACAGCTCGTAGCCGCCCAGATTGCCCGGTGCCTCATAACCGGTCTGGATCACGCCATCGCGAGCCGCCACCACCTGAACGTAGATCCTCACCCTGAACCTTTCATCATCCCAGGCTTCGCCGTGGCTGTTGGCTATAAAAACTTTTTGGAGACTGTCTCCGAGTTGGACAATCACCTGAACCACTTCATTGCCAGATCCCCTGGCCGCCTCATCTGCTCTCCTTGCGATCTCCAGTTTTTTCTCCCTGTCCACTTCCCAAGGTGATATTTTTACAAAATGTATCTTTTCCGTCTGCCGCCACTCGCCGGGAAGAGATAAATCTATGGTGACCGTCCCCGTCTTCGCCCGCGCCGCCGCGGAAGCGACTTCAGCAGCCCGCAATAGAGACTTTTCATTCAGGTCATTGGTGAATGCGTAGGCCATGGACTCCCCTCTTATCACCCTGATCCCCGCCCCACTCTCTTTCCCCGTGGTGTTCTCCTCCACCTTTTCTTCTTCCAAGCGCAGGGAGTAACCCTCCCTACTCTCCAAGAAGACCTCGGCGAAATCCCCGCCATTACGCAGGGAGGTCTTCAGAATCTTTTGAACAAGCGACATTTCCAGCATCTTCCACCTCTTCAATGCCTTTAGTCTCTTTGGCTTTTCTTCGCTCTTAGGATAGAGGTATCCTCCGCAACCAATAGATTCACACCTGACATAATCGTTCGGACACAATCATTTAACATCAACCGTGATGGTCGCCAGATGATGCCCAGTGTTATCCACGAACAAGAAATCGGTCTCCCCCCTGCTTTCCAAATCATCCCGGGAAACCGAAACGATATGGTAGGGGCTGGTAAAAGCCTGGGTAACCATGTCCTTGGGAAGGGGCTCAATGATGTTCAAGCCCACGGTGACCTTTCCGTCCTCCTTCTTCAAGGAAACGATCTCGATAGAATATCCCCCGGTGGGTTTCACTCCCTGAAAAGCCGCAATGGCCAGCTCTTTTGAAGGATCAAACGAGGGAGCCGGGGGTATCTCTTTAACATATTCCGGAGGATACATAAATTCGCGGAGCTCATCCCATCCCTGCCGGTCAACAACCACCTTGAAGATGGGAGGGCTGTTTACCCCTCCCGTGATCTCTAAAGCGTAGTAACAGAAAACCCCCTTGTCCAAGGTGGAGAAGGCTATGTCTCTTCCTCCGGCAAACCCTCCTCCTCCACAGGAAGCTAGGGCGAGCTGCAGGAAGACTAAGAACAGAGATAGCAGCATAGTGAGGCTTATACGATTCACATAACCGTTTTCCATGAGATAGATTCTAAACCATCGGGGCGGAAGATCAAAGCTCATCACTGTCTTGTCTTTCCATAGGAAAACGTGGTTTCTCAAATCCTTTTTGCCCCGAAAGCGAGCAAGTAAACAATCCGGCATCCAGCTTAATTCCTCAAGGAACATGTAAACAATCCGGCATCCAGCTTAATTCCTCAAGGAACATGTAAACAATCCGGCATCCAGCTTAATTCCTCAAGGAACATGTAAACAATCCGGCTCCAGCTTAATTCCTTCAGGATGAAAAAGTGGCTCTTCAATCTTTTCAACCAAAAAATCCTATCAAACAGATGCTGAGTACGCCTTTCTGCATCTTACACCACTTATGGCGCCATCATTTCCGGCACGGAAATATATACTCTCAAATTCCCCACCGTTCTAGAAAACCTTTGGGCGTCCTCCTATTTTCTTTCAAACTGTAAAAATATATGGGATACGCAACGCCGGAGTGGGTGGATTTTCGCCGACGCTATGAAACAGCTTTGGGGGTTTGTCGGCTGTCTCCATTTTCCCTTTTCCGGTCCGTTTCCTCAACCCCAACTGTCCATAAGGGAAAACCCTTCCTGAGACAATATCCTCATAGCACTCGGGGGCGTTCGGGGAGATTTTCCTCAAAACTTGACAGGTAAACATTTGTTTACTATTATAGGGTTGTGGAGAGGAGAAGTAGATGGAGAAACTGACCGAGCGCCAGAGAGAAGCCCTGGAATTCGTGGCTCGCATGATAGAGGAGAGGGGCTACCCCCCGAGCGTGCGGGAGCTGTGCGAGGAGATGGGTATATCCTCCACCCGTGGAGCTCTGCGCCATCTGGAGGCGTTGGAGAGAAAAGGTTACATATCCCGTGCCTCGGGAGCGCGGGCCCTGCGCCTGGAAGAGAGGGAACGCTACAGCAAGGCATATCTCCCTATCTTGGGGGAGGTCCCCGCGGGCCCCCTGCGCTACGTTTTCGAGGAGGCGGAAGAGTGGATCTCCGTCCCGGCAAACTGGGGCAAGGAAGGCCGCTTCATCCTGAGGGTGAGGGGGGATAGCATGATCGGAGATCATATCCAAGAGGGGGACCTGGTGGTGGTGGATCCCCAGCTCTCGGGGAATCAAGGGGAGATAGTGGTGGCACTGGTTGGGGAAGAAGCCACGGTGAAGCGTCTCTATCGGAAGGGAAATGAAGCGGAGCTGCGGGCCTCCAACCCCGCCTACCCCCCCATACCCCTGAAAGAAGGAGGCGAAGAGGTGAGGTTGCTGGGAAGAGTGGTGGCTCTGCTACGAGAGAAGGTCATCTAAAATTCTCAAGGCACCCTCCGCACGACAGGCGAGAGGGATTCGGAGAAGAGACAAAGATAGGCCAGAGAGACATGTCAGAGAGAGGCAACGTATGGAGACAGCGCATGGATGCATTGGTCCGCGGCGCCACCGTTCGTGCCCCGCACACATGTTCGGGCTCCGCCCGCCAGGAGCTATCAGGGCGGGACCATTGGGAGAAGCAAGGAGACTGGGGGAAAATCCCGGCGGAAAGAAGGCAAGTCCGCCTAAGGTGATAATCTGCGGTCGACAGCGATGAGACGGAGAGACGGTAACTGGCGTCTCGACAGCTTCACCGCGGCGGGGTAGCGCGGATGAACACGCCGGTGAATGGATTGTCTTTGCATGGATTGTATTCGGGAGTTGGTGAACTTGGTCACCCTGATAGAAGAGCCCATAGAGGTCTCGGCGATATTCGGCCGGAGGAGGATAAGGCCGGTGGCTTTCCTCTGGAGGGACCGCAAGTACCGCATCTCCCGGATCGTAGGCGCACACCGTCAGAGAAAGGGACAATACATAGAGGTGTATTACTCAGTTATCTCAGAGGGACCCGAGATCTACGAGCTATGTTTCTCCACTGATAGTATGGGCTGGTCTTTGGTGCGCATTCACAGCCAGGGTTGAGGGAGGGATGTAACAAGCTGGAAGGGGAAGCTCGCGCAAGAACTTGCGAAGAACTATACCACGGCCCAGGCGAGGAAAGGAGGATAACAAGCCGGAAGGGGAAAGCGGTCAATTGAAACGAGAAACAGAAAGGATATAAATCCTCCATGGGATGATGGTAAAACCTAAGTCCACATCAGAGGGAAGCGACTTGCCCGTTGATTCAGTTAGAAACCTAAAAAGGACGCTGCGGGCGCAAGTCATCAGAGCATCAGAGAATACCCTGTGAACAGGCTTTGTCCATCCCGAGATGACCCAGAGGGCAGCGAGGGAGCGGCGGTTATGGGAGAGAGTCACCTGACGGGAAGTCGGGAAAAATCTGCGGATGCGCAGCGAACATCCTTTTCCGCATACATTCCGTATAAATTCCGTATAAACATCCGTACAAATAGGAACTTAAGAACGGGGCTGCCTAGCGGAGAGCCAAAGGGAAGGGATCGGAAATGGGCAATTTTTCCATGAGATGTCTTCAAAAAGCCTCCGATCAGATGCTCGCCTCGCCTCCCCGGGCCGAGCGTTGCGTCCTCCATCTGGACATGGACGCCTACTTCGCCGCGGTGGAACAGAGGGATCTTCCCATCTACCGGGGCATACCCTTGGTGGTATGCCATACCTCCAGCGATTTCTGCATCCACGGGGTGGTGGCCACTGCGTCTTATGAAGCCCGCCACTGGGGCATAAAGGCGGGGATGTCGGTATGGGAGGCCCGCTCTCTATGTCCCCATGCCCATTTCATTCACGCTAACATCCCTAAATACTTGTACAACACCCGTCGCCTGGTAAGGCTCTGCGAGAGCTACACCCCCAAAATCGAGGTATTCTCCATAGATGAGGTCTTTCTCGATCTCACCTCTCAGGTGAAGCCCGGTGACTGGAAACAAGCCTTGCAAATCGCCAGGCACCTGAAGGAAAAGATAAGGGAGGAGCTGGGACTCACTGCCTCAGTGGGCCTGGGCCCCAACAAACTGGTGGCTAAGATGGCTTCCGAGCTGCAGAAACCAGATGGTCTCACCCTGGTCCGCCCGGAAGAGTTTTCCGCAATTTTCTCTCCCATGCCGGTGAACAAGCTGGTGGGGGTGGGCCCCCGCATGCTCCTCCGCCTCCGCTCTCTTGGTATCGAGCGCATCGGGGATTTGGCCTCGACCCCGGTGAAAGTGCTGGAGAGAAGATTCGGAATCCTGGGAAAAATACTACGCCTGGCGGCAGAGGGAAAGGACTACAGCCCGGTGGGAGAAGGAAGGGCAGAAGACCTGGTAAAATCCTTCGGGCACAGCCTCTCCCTCCGAGGGGGAAGCGACGACCTGGATCTTCTCAGCAATACCCTACTGGGGCTCACCGACGCAGTGACCCGCAGGATGCGCAGGGAAGGTTACCTGGGTAGAACCGTGAACCTGCGCCTGAGGGTGGGATACTCTAGGGGATACGCCCGCTCTATCACCTTGAAAGAGTACACCTGCCTACCCAGACCCATCTTCGAGAACGCCCGCTCCCTGCTGGAACGGGAAGCGTCTCTCGGGGTGTGGGAGGACAAGATCACCACCATAGGGGTCTCCGTCTCACAACTCAAAAGGGCGGAGGAGGGCAGGCAGCTTTCCATCTGGGAATACCTAGACCCGCGGGAGGAGAAACTCACCCGAGTGCTGGACGACCTCTACAACAAATACGGCGAGGGGGTGGTTACCCGCGCCTCTCTTCTGGGCTCATTCTCCCTATCAGGCATGAATCCAGTCCTTCCCTGAGAGGGCAATAATTAACGCAAGAAAAGGGTTTGAGATAAACAAGGGCGAGTGGAGAGATGGTCAAGCGGCTATCGGATGCTTCAAGGAATGTCCTGATAGCCTCCCTTCTCAAAATGGGAAATATAAACCTGTTTCAGGGGAATTTTTACAAGCTTTTCATCACTTAGGAATCCGCACGCCCCATCTTCTTTGTTTTCTCCTCACGCATACTTATACTCATCCTCTAGATTTTTTCCAGTAGGACCATGTAAAAACTAGGCATACCAGCTTACCCTGTTTAGCGTTCGCCATTTTGCATACAAAAACCAATTCTCATATCTTATCCCGCCCGCTCTATTCTCAAGAACCGTGATTCTCATAATGAAAATTTTAAATTTTCTTGGTAACACCGAATGTAAATCTCAAGAAACAACATACTTGAAAATCCGGCTCAGATAAGATGAAAAGAATAGATGTTCTTCGGATATATTACCTTGATTTTTCTATCGGGACCGCTTTCCAGTGTCAGCGACCAAAGAATGGCGATTAACACTAGACCATCTTTTTTCGATTGCTTGAGCATAGTAATGAAATAATAAAGAACAATGCTATCGGCTCCACTTGTTTGTTAGCATGAAATAGATAAATTTCTTGCCATGAGAAATTTTAGAAGAAATTTTAAAGAAAAGCTCTAGTATCAATTATAAAAGCAGTTTCAATCGAATGAATCTCAAATCCTAACCACTTCTACCTCCACCACTTCTCCCTTGACATGGGCTTTGAGGTAGTGATAATACCCGCCTATCTGTTCGGGGAGATGTAATGTCGCTCCCGCCCCACCTGTGACTAGTATACGAGGACTTTCCGCTTGGTATTCTTCATAGCCATGAATATGTCCACAGAACATCAGCTCCACCTGAAATCTCTGAAGGATTTCTAAAGCCCTCTCCCCAGATATTCTAGCTTTTTCCCACATATTATAAGGAACTCCCAGTCCTGGGGGCGCACCGGGAGGGATATGCGCGAAGGCAAAGATATGCCGCGATGAGTTTTCCCCCAAATCATCCTCTATCCACCTCAACTCCTCATCACTAAACCCGTTAAAGCCATCCGAATTGTCCAGCAGAAGAAAGTGTGAATTCTGATAGTTAAAGGAGCGATAAAGGGGGCCGAAGTATTTAATGAAGTTGATGCCCTGTGGGTCTTTTTCCCGGTCATTATCGCCTCTGATCAGATAATAACTCACCCCGCTTCCTTCCAGGAAATCGTGGAGTTTCCTATATTCCATCTCACTGCCCGACTTTGTGAGATCACCCACCACCACCAAGAACTGTAGCTGTTTAGCCGCCTCTACAATCTTTCCGAAAATCTGGTAATTCCCATGCGGATCGCCGCACACCGCGAAAGTGAAGTTGGATTCATCTCTTACTTCGAGCTCCTGAGTTCTGCTCTCTTCTCTCACTTGACAGGAACATAAAATAGCTGCCAGCAGCAAAGCCAACAGGAAAACCGAGATCAGTTTCATCATTTTCTTTTTCATGAGTTACAGGATAACACAGCGACTTATTCATTACATTGATTATATTTAAATGTTCTTACCCACGCTCCAGGGACTTGTCGCAAGACATGATCCGCAATAGTGGCCTCAACCCATTCTCAATAACGCCCGCCGGTGGAAACTTTACGTGACCCTACCCCTCACGGGAAAATTAGTCAAAACTTAAGAATTTTGAAAAATTACACAGCGCTTCTTTCTTTCTTCAAACGAGATGTTTTAAAATTTTTAGGATATAACTATTAACTAAGTAACGATTACAAGAAAAATTAGTTTAAAGAAAGCGTAGGCAGAAAATATACGCATAGAGTTTCGTCTCAGGAGGTTGAAATGCTATTCGTGACCAATGCCGAACTGCTCAACCGCGCAATGAACGAGGGGTATGCGGTTGGTGCTTTCAACACTAACAATCTGGAGATCACCTTATCCATCGTGGAAGCGGCGACTAGCGAGAAATCCCCTTTGATACTCGCGGTTTCCCCAGGTGCCATGAAATACGCTGGCGTTGCTTATCTGGCGGCAATAGCGCGGGTGGCCGCCGAATCAGTGGACATCCCCATCTCACTTCACCTCGACCATGGGACCACCTTGGAGGAAGTGCAGTCCGCGCTAGACCATGGTTTTTCAAGCGTGATGATCGACGGAAGCAAGCTCCCTTTTGAGGAGAACGTGGCCATAACCAAAAAGGCGGTGGAGATGGCACGGGCTCGGGGAGCTTCCATTGAGGCGGAATTGGGACGTTTGGTGGGAACAGAGGATAATATCTCAGTATCTGAACGCGAGGCCTCCATGACCGACCCGGACGAAGCGGCCTCTTTCGCCGAAAAGACAGGTATTGATGCCTTGGCGGTCTCCATCGGCAACGCTCACGGCTGGTATAAGGGCGAGCCTCAACTAGATTTCAACCGCCTCCGAGCGATAAGATCGAAAGTCGGAATCCCACTGGTTCTCCACGGAGCGAGCGGCATCCCGGATAAAATGATTCGGGAAGCGTGCGCTATCGGGGTGGACAAGATAAACATCGACACCGAGGTACGAGACGCCTTTCGACAAGCGGTGGCCCGTTTCGTACAGGAGCACCCAGAAGAGATAGACCCTAGAAAGATACTGACGCCCGCACGGGAAGCGATGCGAGAAGTTGTGGCACGTAAAATCCGCCTCTTCGGAAGCGCGGGAAAGGCATAAAAGGAGATGGGTGTGATGAGAATAGCTCTACTCACCGGTGGCGGCGACTCTTCCGCCATTAACGCGGCTATCCGGGCCGTGGTGCGTAAATCCATCAGTGAGGGGTTCGAGGTAATCGGGGTAAAGCGGGGATGGAGAGGCCTCATCTATGATGAGCTGGAGCCGCTTTTCTTAGGATCGGTCTCCGGCATCATCCAACGGGGTGGCACCATCCTGGGAACCTCCAGAACTAATCCCTTCAAGGTGGAAAACGGAGTGGACAACATACTGACTAACCTGCGGAAACACGGCATAGGCGCCATTGTGGCTATCGGTGGAGACGACACCAACGGGGTGGCTCACCGCCTCGCCGATTACCAAGTGAAGTGTGTGGGCATTCCCCAAACCATAGATAACGATCTACCCGGTACAGATTACTCTATCGGATTCGATACCGCTGTCTCGGTAGCCTGTGATGCCCTGGACAAACTGCATACCACCGCTTTCTCCCACCACCGCATCATGGTGTTGGAAGTGATGGGCCGAGACGCCGGCTGGATCGCTCTCATCGCAGGCATCGCTGGAGGCGCCGATACCATTCTCATTCCTGAAGTCCCCTTTACCCTGGAGGAGATCATCGATCGTATCGAGAAACGACGCAGGATGAACAAGGACTTTTCCATTATCGTGGCTTCTGAGGGAGCCAAACCTGAGGGAAGAGAGGAACAATTCATCGCAGATCAAAAGAAAGATCCTTTCGGCCATGTTCGCTTGGGCGGTATAGGTGAGTGGCTGGCTAAAGAATTGGAAGAAAAAACCGGCTACGAGACCAGGGTAACTCATCTAGGGCATTTGCAGCGAGGCGGAATTCCCACCGTGTTCGATCGGGTGCTGGCTACCCGGCTGGGAGCATATGCCGTGGAGATGATCAAGCAAGGGCTTTTCGACCATATGGCCTGCCTATGCCAGAATCAGGTAAAAGCAGTGCCTTACGCGGAAGCGTTACAAGGCATTAAAAAAGTCGACCTGGAACTCTACGAGTTAGCGAAGTTGTTTTATTAGCGGGCGACATCATTTTAAGCGATTATCCTTTTCAATGTTGCCCTGGCTTGATAACCTTCTTCTAGCTATGGTGAATTAATGCGACGTTTATAATCCATGTATGGTTTAAGAAATAGGCATCTGGATCATGCGTACGCAAGGGAGGGTTTTATCCCAAAAAGAACATAATCCATGTATGGTTTTTGAAATAGTCATCTGGGTAATGCGTTCGAGGGGGAGGGTATTACCCCACAAAGACTATAATTCATATAGGTTCGCGAATAGGCAATCCACACGCGGAAAATTATTCGAAAAGAGAAAAATTCTAAATTAGTTAGACCTCCTTTTGCCATCTTTCATGAGGCTCAAAGGAAAAACTGTTGAGGAGATTTTGGACATTAGCTATCCGAACTTTTTACTCCCAAATTTTTCGAATACTTATTGAATTTTTTACACTTTACTCCTTCCCATAAATCTTCCTTACAATCCAAACAATTTCATTAAAAGCCAACATAACGGACAAATATGGCCCACTATGTCTAGTTTAATTGAGACGATGTAGATAAGTATGGAGGTTTTTATTGTTGCATCTCTCTGGGCAAGCGGAATTTTTTTATCCTACCCGATCGACCTTTTCTTAAGCACGATTACGATCAAGGTTTATTGAGGTAGACATAATAAGTATTGTATGTCTAGTTTAATTGAGACGATGTAGATAAGTATGAAAGGTTTTGTCTAATTTGAATCCCGCTGAACGAGCGGAAAAGCGCGTTCCTTAATCAAGACCGACAGTCATTCTGGAGGAAAGTGTAAAATTTTTCTAAATTTATCCGCTAATTGCGTAAAACTTCTTTACAGTAACGAGATTATTTAATATATTATTTCATCATAGGCTCATGGCTGCTTCCAAACATTTTGTAAAAAACAATGCGACTTTCAATAACAGGGGAATTCTCTATTGGATACAGGATAACCTCTATCCAGCTTAATGCATCAGATAACCCTTATTTCATCATGAAAGAAATACGATTTAAAGAAGGAGGTCAGTGACATGAATGTTGGCAACTGGGCGTTAAAAAGAGCGCTTTTCCCCCTTACCAAAGACAAAACCGCTTTTATCAGTGGGGATAAAAGTTATACCTACACAGAATTTAATCGTAGGGTCAACCAAGTGGCTAATGGCCTGATAAAGCAAGGGCTGAAAAAAGAAGACCGAGTGGCCGTACTCTTTTTCAACTGCATCGAATTCATGGAAGTATATTTCGCCTGCGCCAAAACGGGTTTCATTTTCATTCCGCTCAACTTCCGTTTAACACCGGCTGAGCTGGAAAGTATCTTCTCGGAAACCAACCCCAAAGCTCTCTTCTTCCACTCTGAATTTGGAGGAACCATAGGGGAACTACTCAATCTTTACAAGGAGCCCATTGGAACCCTAGCCACAGTGGGAGAACCGGTTCCCGAGTTCGCCACCCCCTACGAGGAATGGATCTCCGGGTTCGAGGAGAATGAGCCTGAAATTCCGGAACCACCTGATATGGAGGACCCCCAGATGATCATGTACACCTCGGGGACAACGGGAAGGGCAAAGGGGGCGGTGCTCCCACACCGTAAAACTTTCTGGAACACCTTCAACGATTCTCTTGAACTTCTCTTTGACATCGATGCTATCTCTCTGGTCTCCATACCCATCTTCCATTCCGGAGGGCTAAACATCATTACCATGCCCACCTTTTATATAGGTGGAACCATCATCCTTCAAAAATTCTGGAACCCGGAAGAAGCCTTGAAGATTATCAATGACCACCGGGTAACGCACTTCGGTGCAGTTCCCACCATGCTTCAGATGATGCTGGACGTGCCTAACTTCTCCCAGTACGACTTAAGTTCCCTCAGAGGTGTGGGTATAGGCGGTGCGCCAGCTTCCAAGGAGTTGCTTGACCGCATCGTCGACCAGATGAAAGTTCCTCTCCTAGTTCAAGTTTTCGGTTGCACGGAGACCTCCATCGTTCTTTCTTGCTCCAACATGGAGAAGATTGGAAGCGCGGGAATTCCCATGTTCCACGCCGAGGTGAAAGTGTTAAAGGAGGATGGCACGGAAGTAGAGCCTGGATCAGGCGAGGTGGGGGAAGTCTGTTCCCGGGGTCCCTACGTGATGCTCGGTTACTGGAACATGCCTGAGGAGACCGCGGAGGCTATGAAGGATGGCTGGTTCCATTACGGGGACCTGGCCACGGTGGATGAGGACGGTTATGTCTACATAGTGGATCGGAAGAAAGACATGATCATAAGCGGCGGTGAAAACATCTATCCCGCAGAGGTGGAAAAGGTGCTCGCTGAACATCCCAAGATACAGGACGTGGCAATCATCGGAGCTCCCGACGAGAAGTGGGGTGAAGTGGGTCACGCGCTGGTGATGCTAAAAAATCCCGACGACCCATTAACCCTCGAGGAGATGGAATCCTTCTGCGAAGGCAAACTGGCTCGATATAAGATTCCCAAGAAAATCACTTTCGTGGAAGCCATTCCCAGGACATTGACTGGTAAAATTTTGAAAAAGGAACTGCGTAAGCTCTACGCTTGACGATGATTCGATCCCAAGCTTGAAAGAGTTGCAAAAGATAGTTAATAAGTTTCTACCATGAACATACGCTATCTTTTACCAGAGTCCATATTAAGTTAATTCATCGGATTACTATAACTTTCACGGTCTCCCCAAGCGGAGATGAGCGAGAGTAAATTTATAAACGCAAGAAGCCGCGGAAGAAGTGCAGGAATATAAATTTTGAACTTAAAAGCAATATGGGGAAGATAAAGGTATCTTTTACTTAGAAACCAACGGAGGTGGATGCCAAGAGCGTCATTCATTGTAAATAAGCAATGCTATATCCCTATAGCCATCGATTGGAGGAAAAAAAGAAAAACACAAGGTCCCCCCATAAATATTTGCAAGGCACACTCTTGTGCCACTTTTTACTTATTAATAGATTGAGAGACCGCACTCAAGTAATAAGGGATTTCCTATCCCGTTAAATCGCGAGGGAACCACCTATAAGATAATGAGCTTTAAATAACAATATGTAAAATAAATGGGCGCTGGCGACGCGCCCCATTCTTTTTTACGAATTCGCATTTCTAACTCGTTGCGCTCGCTTCCAGGACTTCTTCTTTCTCGGCTTCCCGGGGAGCCAAGTGATCCACCAACCTCTTCCCCAGAGCCACCAAGGTCAGGATAACCGGTGCTGCGAGGGAATCGGGAATCACCGAGGCGTCACATACATAAAGGTTCTTTATCTCCGTCTGTAGATCGGTGTCCACAACCTCTCCGATGCGGCAGGTTCCCCCAGGGTGAGCCCCCCTTACTTTGGTCACCCAAATGGAATTGGGATCGCATCCAGCCTCAATGAGAACCTTGCGGGAGATGGAAACTCCTTTATCCATTACCGCGCGATCTTTATGGGTGAGGACCTTGGAAAAGGTCTCATCCACGTTGATCCTTCCTGCCAGCTCATCTTTGGCTTTGGTCATTATCCCCATGGTTCTGCGATACTTAGGCCACTGTGCCAGCTTGGTAGGCTTAGCCTTTATCATCTCCAGTGCCATAGATACCCAGGGATCTATCACTGGCGAGAGGAGAAAGCCGTCGCTCTCCCAAAAATCGAAACATCCCACTACCATAGGGGGATCGAAGCCGCCTTTCAGAGTGGGATGCACGCCCACGGTGAAGCAAAGGGGATCGCAGAAGAAACCTTTCCCGGCATCATAGATTCCCGATTTCTGGAGAATTACCGGGGTGCCCAGGCCACCGCCAGCCAAAATGACTACATCGGCTTCCACTTGGATCTCTCCCTCTCCTCTCTTCCAGGCTTTCACCCCAGTAGCCTCACCGTTCTGCACGATCACTTCTTCGACTTTAACTGAAGGGATAAGTTGCGCCCCCAAGGCTTTGGCTTGATCTAGATATCTTCGGGAGGTCCATTTCGCATCTTTGGGACATCCCAACATGCAGTTGCAGAAACGGGGCTCACATTTATTGGGATCTATAAACTTCTCTAATTTTACCCATTCCATCCCTAGGTTATTTCCAGCTTCCAGAATGCGCATGGTGGCCTCGCCACAGGTCTCATCCGGGAGCGTGGTTACTTTGAGTTCCTCTTCCGCCATCTGGTAGTAAGGATTGAGATCGATGCCATGTTTTTCAAAGATACCTTTAGGCGCACGCGCCGAAGTACCGCAGGAAATAACCGTTGAACCTCCCGTCACCAGTGCCCTGGCCACTCCGGTTCCTTCCTGAGAAGTGAGAAATCCATGGTGGTCCAGCACCGCCACAGCGAAAGCGTGGTTTCCTACCCATTTGATATCCGGACCCCTTTCCAATACCATTACCTCTTTGCCCCTGCTGCTAAGCTCTTTGGCAAGAGTGCCTCCTCCCGCTCCTGACCCTACAATCAGATATTCCGTCTTCACTTTAGGCACGGGTTCCTCCCTCCTTTAACCCAACAGTTCCTTGGCAAAGTCGATGTCCAGTGGATATCCTTTGCTCCCATCCATCACCAATTTTCTCGCCTGCTGCTCGCACTTCTCCACGCAGACCCCGCAGCCTTTGCAGAGATCAACATTATAAACGGGCTTCTCTCCCTCTTTAAGTGACATGGCGTGATAAATATTGCAAACCTCCACGCAGGTGCCACAAGCGGTGCATTTATCGTAGTCAATCTCCACGGTATATCCGGATGGAATGATGATTCCCACATCTTCACTTCCCTCGAGCTGCTTGACCATGCGATCAGCCTCAATGGCTCCGCAGCAGCATGAGCAGCATTGGCAGATTACACCGGTGCGCCCGCCTGTTGCCACTTTAAACCAAGCCGTGGTGATCATGCCCTTTTCATGGGCGTCGCTCATGATTTTCAGCGCCTCTTCCTGGGTAATTTTTCGCGCATGAAACTTCTCTCCATGCTCTAACCAGAACTCGGCAGTCATTCTTCCTACCGCTATGCAGGTATTGACCGGCTGACAGGGGTTTTCCCTGCTCATACGACAGGCGCAATCCATCACCGCTATATATTCCGGCTCTTTCAGGATAATTTGATTCGCATATTTGAAGGGGATAATTCGCTCGGTGCGATCAGGTCCTAGAACTACATCCTCTTTCAAGGTAAGGATCTTCTTAGCGTCTTCCTGTGTGATCACCTTGCCATGATAACGATTGAAGATCATCTCCCAGGGTTTAACGATATAGGGGACTTTTCGAAGGTATTTTACCACCAGCCGCCCAGCTGCAAGAAAATACCTGATATAGATATCATAGTAAGCGAAATAGACGAAATTGTGGATGGCTCTGTCCAACCTCCATCCATGCATCTTTATTATGTTCTTGGTGGATTTCTTTAGTTTCATAAGCCATTTCCCCTCCGTAAGTCAGATCGCATGCACCTTCCCCTATATAATTTAATGACCCCGCTCATTTACTGACCATGGTCAAATTATATTATCTGATTATCTCGCCCCCATGTAAAGATGTTTTTCTAATGTTCCTCACCGCCAAGTTTGGTGCAATATATATTAATTATCATATATAAATATTTAGAAATCGAACGCCAAAACAAGCTCGATAGAGAAGACAATTTAAACGACCTTTATCCTCTATTCTATCTTATCTTTTTAGGATTTCATTTTCTTCTTTATAAAATACAGAGGTAGTGTATAAGAATTTATGTCTGGACTCTAAGGCGATAATAAATAGCCTTCCTCTTGGAAGGAAAGGAGAGCGACCAAACAAAGAGAAAGGCTATCTTGGACTGAAGGCGAAAGCATTAGCAAAAGCAACGAAAAAGAAAAAACAGAGGCAATAATGAAACGAGAATATACCAATCAATTTGCTTTTATACGAGGATAAAAGGCGAAAGCCGTCCATCTCGGGGATGGGAAACGCAGCTGGTAGAAGTGGCTAGCGGACGAGATGAGAAATGTGGTTTGCGCAAAGCCAAACTCGATACCTGCTGCGAGGGGGCTCATACGCATGGTGATGAGTCTTCATCAAGATACATTTTAGCTTTTGGATTTGTTCTTACCAGGTGAGGGCGGATTGTCTCAATGCTGAGTTGCATTCGATACCTGCTGCGAGGGGGCTCATACGCATGGTGATGAGTCTTCATCAAGATACATTTTAGCTTTTGGATTTGTTCTTACCAGGTGAGGGCGGATTGTCTCAATGCTGAGTTGCATTCGATACCTGCTGCGAGGGGGCTCATACGCATGGTGATGAGTCTTCATCAAGATACATTTTAGCTTTTGGATTTGTTCTTACCAGGTGAGGGCGGATTGTCTCAAT
>JACVIX010000041.1 GCA_015711725.1 Candidatus Geothermincola primus
GGCTTCGCTTCGATCATCCTCGGGCGCAACCTGGGTTTCTCTCCGTGAATATATGCGGCATATATCCGGCTGCAGCTTTCCTTTTTATCGACCAACTGCGCCTTTCAACCCTTTCCCTATAAGCGTAGAACATTACAGCGATTTTTAAAACAGCGCTTGGATACGAAGGGTGGCATTATGACCGTTGGCATAATGTATCAATTATCTGTTTTTATCTTGCCTTTATCTTATTTAGTCTTTCCTTTTTATCGGGACGAAAAGATGGTATCCCAGCCTCCTCAACCTGAAAAGCGCGCTCTTGTATCATAAGGCGTCATGCTGCTTTCAAAGCGGACTTTCCGCCACATAGCGAGGAAATGATCCTGGAAAGAATGTTTTCGCCATCACAGTAGCTTGATAGGTGGACCGATGTCCCGGATTAATACTCACCGGCTCAATGAGATCGCCATATTTCAAAATTACGTTATGTTAATATCAATCAGTGGAAAGAGGCGTCGACGTTTGAGGCGAAACTCCGGCAGGGAAGATATAGCGCAGCATGGGACAAGATAATCAGGATTGTATTTAATAGGATAGGGCGGTTTTGGGTTGGATGGGAAAGGATAGAAAGCAGGTACGAGAAGAGAAGGAATATGTCAAATTAAGTTAAAGATTATCCCATCTGCTCAAGCGTTGGGGCTCGTACCCGATATGTTATGGTGCCGTCGTGCCGGGAAAACCATAACCTGGTTCTTCCTGAGAAAATGTACTTATCGTCATTAAGTCGGCTGTGTCGAGCCAAGCCTTTCGCTAGCGGTCCAGAAGCTTTAAAGCGATCGGGACCGCTGGAAATGATTGATGATCATCTTGGCGAATTTTATGAAATATTTAACACCGAGGTGATACTGTTGTATAATCAACACCAATTGTATGCGTTGTTTAGAAGAGAAAACGAGAGGTAAACGGACCGATGAGCAGTGTCGTCAAGAAACGCAGAAAGAAGATGAGGAAGAAGAAGCACAAGAAGCTCTTGAAACGTACCCGTTGGCAGCGCCGCAACAAGTAATAAAACTTGTTTATCAGCCGTTTTCCGGGAAAGTCGCTATAAAAGTGGCGGCAAAGCGTAATTATCTAATCTTCCGGAAGCCAACCTATTCCAACAGATTTAAAATTAACCATTTTTCATCAGAAGTTTATATATTTTCATGCCTTTTATCCGTCAAATTCAATCCGCCCAATAATCGTTGTGTTTAAGCGCCTATTGTGGGGAGATAATCTTCTCCCCTTTCTTCTATGTTTATCAAACTTGTGATTTGAACAAGGTAATCCTTTGCCAGCGTCCCTTCGTGCACTTCCGCCACTGCGAAGGGATCGTGCGCGGGAATCGACAAGCTTAAAACCGATCCATGAAAGCTCTTCCCCAGCGCGACTTAAGATGGAAGCACCCTTCAAGAATTTTACACTCTGTCGCGCGCACTCGTCTTTTGGAAACGAGTATTTTCATGCTGTATACTATCTACTGCACCAAGTGAAGTGATCAGCCGTAGGATGATGAGTCTTGAAGATTAGATTTTTCCGGATAGCGCTGGTTTTAGCCCTCATAGCGACGCCGGCAGCGGCATTTCCACCCGCTCAAACGGCGAGCGTCTCTTCCCCCACCCTTCGCTATCAAGTATCCGTCATAAAAGAGGAGAGCAAGTTCTCGGTGACGCTGGACTTTCCTATTGAGCAAGGACATGAAGCCCAAATCACCGCCCTCTCCCATCTGGGAGATGCCGAAATCATTTACCCCCCGGGGTATTTTCGGATAATCGAGGCCACCGGACCCGGGGAGGAAAAGCTGGAAATCGTCCCGGTGGAGGGTGGATGGGAGGTGAGAGTCGCTGGCTACTTAGGCAATATCCATATTAGATATGAGATTGATATGGAAATCTTGAAACAATCTATCGCCAATGAATGGATAAAGGTGGATCCCGGCATATCCCCATATCTTCCCCGCCTCAGCGGGGACTATTTCTTCATTCCCGGTTTTTTCCTCCTTCTTTACCCCCGGAATCAACTGGAGAACTTCCTTTTCGACATCTCCTTCTCGCTTCCCCCGAGCTGGCGGCTTACATTGCCCTGGGGGGAAGGAGCCGTACCCGGTATATCCGCCCTAGCCAACGGATTCTTCGGGGGAAACCTTTCTATTCTAGAAACAGGCGGAGATCCCCGTCTGACGGTGGCTCAGACCGGGAACAGTGACCAAGTGAACCTCAATAGCCAGGAAGAATTCTCCGCCATAATGCGGCGAGTCATAGATGAGGCCCGGGAAGCCTGGGGGAATATAATCCCTGGTGAGAGTCGGTTACTCATCGCTCTAGCCACCACGGAAGATAGGGCTGCTCATGACCGTCACTCCTTTTTTCCTCGCCAGCCTCTGCTCAACTCCGTTTTCCTTACCATATGCAAAGGAGAGAATATCCTATCCGAGGATTTCATAAAAGAGGCTATAGGCGAGCTTTTGAGGGCGCAGCTGGGGAGGCTGAAATACAACCCCCAAGCCCTTTGGTTGCGCGAGGGGGCGATCCAATACTACCGATCCCTCTTGCCCTTCCGGGCGGGGCTTTTGGGGGCAAGCGCTTTCTGGGACCAGATCAGCGAGATCAACTTTCAATATATACAAGCAAATGGGAGCACCCAGCGCACCATGGCGGAATGCGGCAATCTTTCCTCGGGACTCGAAGAAGAGGCCCAGTTGCTTAGCCAAGGAGGGGCAATCGCGTTGGCCTCTCTGGATAGTCTCATTTCCGAGAGGGGCAAGGGCGTGGACGACCTCTTCCGTTATCTCACACAGCGGCAGGAGGAGGAAATTGGAGCCACCATCACCAACCGCGCGGTTGAGGAGGCTCTTGAGGAGATCGCCGGAGTGGATTACCGTTGGTTCTTTGATCAGTATATCCAGGGGAAAAATAACATTCCTCCCTCTTATTTCTCCCAGCTCAGGATAACCGGAGAAACCGGGGAGGAGGAGGCGAAGGCTTCCCCGGGACCACCGAAAAGCCGGTTTAACCTGGTCATTTTCATTCTTGCCCTGCTGCTGGTCTTCGCCCTTCCTTTCCTGCTGGAGCCCTACGCGCTGAGGCCCCGAGCATCCGCCGTGCCAGTGGCGGAAGACGAGGAGGAGGAGGAAGAGGAAGAGGAAGATGGGTAAAAAGGTTGAAAGGGCTCGGTCAGTTAGGGGGATCGGATTTGCGCATAGCAAATAATAATTTAGGAAAGCGAATTGCGAAAACCGGTGTCGCCCGCTTTTCCCCTTTGCCAATTACATCCTCTCATGGACGCTCAGTCTCGCTTCCACTTCAAGGATAGGCGCATATTCACGAAGAGGTGCTCCCCGATAGATATAAGTCTTTATTCCGCACCAGCCTCCGAGGCGCCTTCAGCCAACCGCTAGCCCTCCTCTTTTATTTCTTCATAGAGTAAAAATTTATGGACTTTGCCCAGTGGGGTGAGGGGCAGCTCCGATCGGAAGACCACCTGGTCTGGCACCTTGTAATCCGCCAGGTACTGGCGGCAGAATTCCTTGATCTCCTCCTCGGTCACCTCCGCTCCAGGTTGGGGCACAATATAAGCCCTTCCCTTCTCCCCCATCACCGGATCGGGATATCCCAGAACCGCAGCGAAGAGCACCTTGGGGTGCTTATAGAGCACTTCCTCCACCTCAGGCGGGTAGACGTTCTCCCCGCCCCGGATGTACATCTCCTTCTTCCTTCCTAGAATGTGCAGGTACCCATCCTGGTCGATGAAGCCCATGTCCCCGGAGTGGAAGAACCCCTCGTCATCGAAGGCTTCCGCATTGGCTTCGGGCTGCTTGTAATAGCCCTTCATCACCGCTTCCCCCCGGATACAGATCTCCCCCGCCTCCCCCTGGGGAACCTCCCGGTTCTCGGCGTCCTTGATCTTTATCTCGATGCCCTGGTTGGGAACCCCGATGGAGGTGGATTTCTTCTCCAGGGTGTCGTCCTCCTTGGTGAAGGTGATGGCGCCGCTGGTCTCGGTCAAGCCATAACCGATATAGGTGGTCACCTTCATCTTCTCCTCGATCTGCGCCACCAGCTCGGGGGGCACCGGCGCCCCGCTGATTACCGCGATGCGCAGGCTGGAGAGGTCGTACTGGTCGAAATCTGGGAGCATGAACTCCAGGATAAACTGGGCGGGAACCTGTCCGATGATGGTAATGCGCTCTTTCTCGATGGCTTTGAGCACCTCCGCCGGGACGAAGGTGTCCTGCATCACCAAGGTTGCCCCCACGTAGACCATAGCCGCCATGCCCATCACCGCCCCTCCCACGTGATTGTTGGGGATATTGAGGAGTAGGCGGTCTTCTTGGTTCACGTCGGAAGCCTCCACCTGTCCCCCTATATAGCGGGTGATGTTGCGATGGGTGAGCTCCGGAGCCTTGGGCTTTCCCGTGGTCCCCGAAGTGAAGAGCATGAGCATGGTGTCGTCTTCGTCCACCCTTTCCTCGCGCTCTCTAAGCTCCTCTCCATGACCTTCCCCTCGTTGCAGGAACTCCTCATAGGTGATGGCCCCCTCAATCCTAGAGGCATCCTCTTCGCTCCCGATTACTACCACCTGTTTAATATTGGGAAGATCGGCTCTGATATTGTTGAACATCCCGATAAAGTCGGCTCCATATGGCTCAAAACCCGGCTCCATGATCAGCACGCTTGATTCGGAGTGATGCATGATGTAAAAGGCCTCCGGCGCGGCGAAGCGGATGGACACCGGCACGAAGGTGGCGCCTATCTTGGCGCACCCAAGATAGATGAAGAGGAACTCGGGATGGTTGGGAATCCATACCGCCACCTTGTCGCCCCGCTCCACTCCCAGGTTGAGCAGGCCGCAGGCGGCTCGATTGGCCTCCCGGTTGTACTCGGCATAGGAGATTCTCCTATCCCCGAAGACGATTGCTTCTCTGGTGGGACTCTCAGTCGCCCAGCGTTCCAGCGGCTCAAATAGGCGCATCTTACCTACCTCCTCACTCTTGCGATCGGCACCGACAAGAATATTCTAACCACTTTGTCTGGCGGGCAAACCCCTTTTATGTCACCAACGAAACTATAGGAAGTGTGGCTATGCGGAGCATGGCTAAACCATATAACCTGACTGCACATTTAATCACAGGCCTTTTGATATCCTCAGCGCTTTCCCGCACAAGTTCCATACCCACTCTAAACCTCATCTATCCTCCGATATAAACGCGAATATCACTTAAGGGATTGCAAGTAATAATTAATTTACACTATGTAAATATTACTTCTCGTTCTTGTTCCCTCAGACGATATTCTTTCATCGATTAGTGGCGGTAATCCCGAGGCAATCCCTAATTGGCGAATGAAATTCGACAAATTGTGAAAGAATCGATATGGCATCCTTCCCACGCTAGCGCGCGTCTTTCTCAAACGCTTTTATGTTCTCGCCTGGCAGCGGTAGATCATACTTCCTTCCCATATTTCCATAAAAATATTTAAATGAAATCTTTCCTCTCACCATGCCAGAAGGATGAAAACGCTTTTTACATCTCCCTTGAGGCAACATTTATAGATCTTAAGCCTTCATGCCTTTACCCTCTTGGGAGAGAGCATACGGGGGAATCCCTTTGCCAGGATGTGCAAGGCCAAGTAACGGGCTCTTCTCTGGATTAAATCGTGGGGCGTTTCTTCTCCTACCGCCTGCATGATCAGTTCCATCAGGTGGTAAAGGGGCATGGAGGTGGGGCGAAACATCTTCCCGATGTGCAGCATGAGCAGGCAGGTGGCGCAATAGGCGACCAGCGCATCCGCCCCGCTGCGACGCGCCATCCTCCACTCCTCCATGGCTTGGGCGCCCATATCTAGGGGATTGAACCCCCGAGCCCCGCAGGCGGCGCCGCAGCAGATTGAATATTCTTTCGAGTATTTCATCTCCACCACCCCTTGCCCCATCTCTTTCAGCAGCCGCCGGGGTATGTCCATGAATTCCCTGCCCAGCACCTTGGCGTGGCAGGGCTCCTGAATGGTGACCTTTTTCGGTTCTAGAGGGGAGAGGCTCAACTCACCACGCTCGATTCTCCGATGCAGCCAGTCCCCCAAGTACTCGGTCTCGAACGAAAAATCAGCGCCAAAACGGACGGGAAGGACGTTGGTGAGCATGTTGTAACAGGCGGCGCAGAAGAAGATCATCTTCCGCACTCCCAGGCGCCGGTATCGCTCTTCAAGAGCTCTCATCTGCCTCCTCACCGGCGGGAATACCCCCACTCGGTAATACATCTCCGCGCAGCAGAGCTCCTGACCCCCGATAATGGGAAGGTCCCCGATCACCGAGGTGTCCAGCAGGGCGGGGAAGATGCGAGCGTTACAGCCGGCGAAGAGGACCTCTCCTTCGCTTTCCCGAATCCTCACCTCATCCGCGGCGTTCCTCTCCCACTCGCCCACCATCTCCCGCTCCCGGGGAGTGTAATTTTCGCGGGCGATGTGGGTGAAATTGAAGTCCTCCAGGGGCATTGCCAGCAAAGCGCGGACGGGCATCCCCCTCCTCAAGTAGCGCTCGTACCAGCGGTAGAGGATTAGCCCATAGGGGTGGCAGTCATGGGGACACCAGGTATCGCAGGAATAACAGCTGGCGCAGCGTCTAAAAACGCGTCTGGCAGGCTCGCCGGCGATGAGCCTCTCTATCTCTTCCTTGGCTTCCTTTTGATTTAGGCCCAGGGTAGGACAGCGATAAAGACATGTGCCGCAGGCCTCGCAACTTCCTATATCGAAAAAGTCCTCGAGCCGAAAGGTCTCCTCTTCCACTTACCCTCTCCTTGCGGCCCATCCCGAGAAATACTTTTATCGAAATACTTTTATCGGCTATTCTAATTTAACCTAAAACTAGTCGGACGAAAACGTAAAGATACGCCAAGGCACAGTCACTGGGTTTTCACTTTTATCCCACTCTCTTTTTGATTAAATCTCGGTTTTTACTTGTGCTTGTCGTCCGAGCTTAAAATGGTCACGCCGCAGACCACTCCACCCAGTCCACCCAGGTTATGGGCGAGGCCGATCTTGGCGCCCTCGCGCTGCCTTCCCTCGGCCCTTCCCTGGAGTTGACGGGTGACTTCCCATATCATGCGGCATCCGGTGGCGCCGATGGGATGGCCGAAACATTTCAGCCCGCCCGAGGGGTTGATGGCCACGTCTCCGTCGATATTAGCCCGGCCCTCGCGCACGAATTTACCTCCCTCGCCTTTCTTACAGAAGCCTAGGTCCTCGATGTTTAAAATCTCGGTGATGGTGAAGCAGTCGTGGCACTCCGCCAAGTCGATCTCCTGGAGAGGGTTTTCGATTCCCGCCTGTTGATAAGCCATCTCCGCCGCTTTCACCGTGGGTCGCCAAGCCAGGTAGTCGAATTCTGGGTCGAAGGGTAGTTGGTTGGTGTAGACCGAAAGTCCCAGGGCGCGCACCATGACGAAGTCATCTCGGTACTTCTTGGCGATATCCTTGCGGGTAACCACCACCGCCGCCGCCCCGTCGGAGATAGGACAGCAATCCAAAAGCCCCAGGGGCCCGGAGATGATGGGTGCCTTCATCACTTGCTCCAGGGTGACCTCTCGACGGAAATGCGCCCGTGGATGTGCCGCCCCGTTGTAATGGTTCTTTACCGCCACATGAGCGAGGTCTTCTTTGGTCAGCCCGAACTCCCGGTTATGCCGCGCGAAAGCCAATCCGAAAGCGCTGGGGGCGGTGATTCCCCGCATGAGCACGGTGTGGCCCACGTTGAGCCCAGGAAGTCCTCTTCCTCCCTGGTCGGTGATCTTCTCCACTCCGCAGGCCATCACCATATCGTACATTCCCGAAGCCACCGCCAAGCAGGCGTTGCGGAAGGCGTCCATGCCCGAACAGCAATAATTCTCCACATGGGTGATGGGAATGTCGTAAATCTTCAAAGGATCGGCCATGGCGGCGCCGGAGAGCCCGGTAAATGGATAGGCGATCCCCACCCATCCAGCCTCAATCTGCTCCGGCTTTATCCCCGCGTCATCGATGGCCTCAAATCCCGCCTCGAATAGGAGATCGTCCACCCCCTTATCGAACTGCTCCCCGAATTTTTTGGAGGTGCCTACGCCTAGGATAGCGATATCGTGAATGCTAAGTGACATCTTCATCAGCTCCTCATCTCACCGGCCTGCACTTCCAGAAGTAGTTGTTATAATGGTTTCCCTCGTGGATCTTGCGGAAGGTGAGCTCCACCTCCATGCCGATATCCACCTCGTCTACCTTTCGGTCGGTCATCATTAAAAAGACCCTGCCTCCTCCCTCCAAATCAACCACCGCCAAAGTGGTGGGCATCTCCGCGTTTACGTAGAGGTTGTCATGGATGTAGGTGAATACCTTACCCTTCCTGGTAAGAGGTATCTCAGTGAAGTCGTCCCTGGACTTGCACCGGGAGCATACCCTCTCCATGGGGAAGCGCACCAGCCCGCATTGGTTGCATTTGGAGCCATGCAAGGAATATACCTCTCTGGAGTCCCTCCACATCTGCACCGGGGTGCCTGTATCCTCTGGCATGGGCACTTCGGCGATTCCCCGGTAGCGTAGAAACCTGGCGAAGCTCTCCAGAGGAATTTGGGAAGCCAAAAAACCGGATATCGCTCTACGGGAAGGTAGTTTCTCCAAGGCGGCGGTGGCTCTGAAGACCAACACGTCCACCCCATCCGCGTAGTGAGCCAGAAGGATGATATCCCCTTCTTTTAGTCCGCTCTGCAGCGCACCCGCCAGCATCATCAAGGGCTGGGCGGTTCCCGTGCCCCCTACGAAGGCGAAGAGGGCATCCTGCACCTGCCCGGATGCGGGATCAAAGCCGCAGCGCTTGGCGACGCCTCCGTGACTGCGAAAATCGGGAGCGGAGTAGACCGCACGAGCGACCTTGTCCGGAGTCAAGTCAAACTTCTCCATAGCCGCTTTGATGCCAGCTACCATATGTTTTTGGTAACCGAAACTTTGGGCCACCCTCGGATTGAACTCCCTCACCATATGGTCCTTTTCCGACCTCCTCCAGGTGTAGATGATCTCGTCCTTTATAGACAACGATCCCAAGTACTCAGCGATTACCCCTTCACCTGACCCCACCATCACCGCTCCGGCTCCGTCACCCAGGGTCTGCTCCCAGGTGCTGATAGGCTCCGCCACCCGTGTCTCGCCGGAGGTGACGATGATGTTTTCCGCCTTGCCCACCTGAGCCGCGTCTAGCGCCGCCCCCAATGCCTGGGTAGAAGCTCTCAAGCTATTGGCAAAATCGACGGTGTAGATATCCGGCTTTGTGTCCAACACGGTGGCGATGAGGGTGGCCGCGGATTTCTCCGCGTAGGGAGCCGAGGTACTGGCGAAGAAGACGCCACCCACTTCCGCGGGGTCGAAGCCGATCAGACAATCCGCCGCTGCCTCTACCCCCATGGTCAGGCTGTCTTCGTCATAGTTGGCCACCGCTATGGTACCTGGGGCACCAGGAATATCCCAACCTTTGGCGATCAGTTCGCGGTTCAGTCGGAGCTTGGGTATATACGCGCCATAGGATTTAATTCCGACCATAACTACCTCCTTTATTATTTTTACATATTGTTGATATAATTTGGGGATAGGAATAATGCTGGATTGAGACCTCACCTCCCCGCGAAAATATTTCCTTGCTCTTGGCAATTATAAAAACGAAATCGCCGGTTATCTCACACAAATATAGCAAATCGAGTTCCTTCTGGAAAGTGTAGTTTTACACCCTTTAGGGCAATGTTCAATCTTTTTATTTGTCTCCTCTTGATTTCATTCGTCTCAGGTAAGTGTTGGGTACCAACAGGGTGATCTTCCGCATGGTTGTGGCCTATATTCAAATCATATCTCATCTTATGAACTTCTATCTCAATAATTTTTAGTTCATCGTCGAGCGCTGATTGTTGTTATTCAATCCATAAATCATCGGATAGAGCTTCTAGCGGAAAGGCGTTATAAAATGAAAATAAGGGCCCCGCAGGGCTCCTTTTATGTTTCTCCGTTGCCTCTTCCCGCTCTATTGGGAGTATCCGATGGAGGCGGTGGCCCAGGAGAACCCAGCGCCGTAGACGGGCCGCTCGCAGACCACCGGCTTGTCGGACTCCACCTTGGTGGAGACGTTGGGGTTTCCGGGGACGTAGTTGTTGGCGAGGAAGGTGGTTCTGCTTCCTGCGGGAAGGTCGGCCTCCGGTCCCAGAACCTCCCCGGATCCAGTCTGGAAGGTGAGCTTTATGTGGGCGGACTCCCCGCCCGGGTTCTGGACCACGATGCAGGTGAGCATCCCTCCGTAGGTTGAACCCTCCGCCAGGTACCAGGTGTAAACAACATAATGGCGAAGAGGATGGTGCCCAAATCCCCTACCGCCCAGACATGGGTGGAATCGAGGGCGGAGACGCTCGTGAGCGGGTTTCCTTGGGGCAAGGGGTTCTGCCACTCCCACTTATAGGTTCCTTCCCCTTGCGCCTGAGTGGGGGGAGGGGAAGAGAATCCTCCCGGGATGATGAGGGATAAGATGGACAAAAGGACCAAGAACGATATGGTTCTTTTCAGACAAAAGGGATATACGCAAGTCTTTTTAGATAGGGGCTTTTTTATTCTTGCCACCGTTTCTTCTCCTTTCCTTCCACCTCTTCTTCTATGGGATAGATAGGGGAAGATAGGGTCTACTTCAGAAGAGGGTTTCTTCGGATAAAACGGGTATAGGCAGGTTTTTTGGATATGTTCTTTTTTATTCTTGCCATCGCCTTCTCCTTTCCCTACGACTTGCCAGAGGGGATGGAGCCGGAAAAGACCAGGCTCTGCCTCAGCTTGAGATAACCTTCGCCAACCTCTGACTTTTTTCTTCCCTCAAAAGACGTGAAGAGGGGAGGAAAAGCGGCCCCAACTCATGCTTGCTTTGAAGGGATGAAGGGAAGGTGTTGCACTCCGCTTTTGGTCCTCTCGACCGCTTCTTCTGGAGAAGACGGCTCCCCACAGGCTTGATCCCTCAGTCTATTTCCGCAGGGCGACCCACCCGAGTCCCCATAACCAAAGATTTTGGGAGTGAGTTTTGAGCGACAAGCCAATTTTCCGGAATCTAAATCCATTCCTCTGTAAGCTTTCCCCAAAAACAGCGTCTCGCTCGATAGGTTAAATATATATGATGTTAAATTTATGGCTTTTTGGGGAGAGTACAAGCGTATAGTTAAAGTCATAAATCCACAGACTTATCTGCACTAACCATTTCCCTTCATTCCAGGGATGAGGTCTTTCCCTCTTGCAATGCTCTAAGCGTTAATTCCTACATCAATTCCGAGGGAAGGGAAACCCCTTTGGGAGATAAAGGGGTGATATCAAGGGATAGGGTGGAGAGAACCAGTTTTCCAAGGAAGGGAAACCCTTTTGGGAGAGAAAGGGGGTTATATGCTGGAATACGCCGCAGTTTCAAACCCCTCGTTACTTTAGGAAAGATAGAGTCCAAGCGGGATCTGAAGGAATATCGCCTTTGCTGAGTTTTCCCTTCCACGACTCGTCGTCCAGGGTCTCTCCCATGGAAAGGGTGAACTCGTAGTAACTGTAACCAGCTCCCACCGCGTAATATAGCGATCCTTGGTAGGGCACTATCACGTGATAGCGAACGGGATTGCCCACTCCCACCTCTAGCTCGAGCCCGGACTTTCGGTCTTCATGGATTTCCACAACGCCCGCAAGGCTCTCTTCCGCCAAGACGCTATGTCCATTCCGGGGAAACGTGCAGATATACCTCATCCTCTCACCTATCTCCCTGATCACCTGTTCTTCTTCGGAGCTGAAAGGCTGGTTAAGCAGCTCCCTTTCCGCTATTTTCCTCAAAACGATTAACAGATCGTAGAGAGCGGAAAGCCGCTCCTCCGCCTCCTCCGCGAGCATCTCTCGTTCCTCCAAGCCCCTTCTCGCCATATCCACGATGGAAGCCAAGCGCGCCAGAGCTCCCTGGTTGGGCTCAACGTAACCGGGGAACCCCTTTCTCCCCGCAGCGGATGAAGTGCCCGTCTGGATTCCCACCGTAGTGAAGGAGATGTCACGCCTGGAATCAGCCCACGCCCCCAAAAAGGAATAGAGTCCCCGATCGATCCAGGCGGAGGACTGCATAAAGGATGGGTATCCTTTCCCCGCTGTCGCGAAAAGATTTTTCATTGTGTAAATGTTATTCCAGAAGAGATCGCTTGCGGTCACCTGCACTCCCAATCCGGCAAAGATGTTGCGCAGCGTCTCCAACTCACGCTGATACCCTTCATACCTGCCTTCATGATATACTTCCAAACAGATCTCCTCTGCGCGGTTAGAGCCCAGCACCGCGGGAAGGTCCATCCCCCGGGGCAGCTCCCTTCCCTTGACTTCATCGGAGGTCAGTCGCCTGAAAATGTAGGAGTCCGGGGTGAAGCGCGGACCTAGAAATCTCAATCCCGGGTAATATTCCCCTCCCTCTTCGGAAGCCGGTTGGGACTGAAAGCTAGGGGGTGGGAGTTCCAAGGCTTTATCGATGAACAGGTCGATCTCTCGATCATCCTCCAGCCTGGACACATCCAGCCATTCCCCGAAGACCTCCCGCATCAACCTGCTATAATCGTATATGTTCAAGCCTTCTCCGTATCCCAGGAAGAACCTGTTGGTCTGATAGATCAGCTCCCAGATTTTCCAAGCAGGTTCTCCATCCACTCGGGATTTGTGTAAGCTCGCCACTAGCAGCAGGGCTTGACGGGTCTCCATTCTTCCCCGCTCCCTCAGCTCCAGGGAATCCCCGAGCCGCAGACGAAAGGGAAGCGTTTCGTACCAGGTGGTGGCTTTATAATACCCCTCCATAACCTCGCTTTCCCGGTAATGTCCTGGAGGACTGAACCTGTCGTAATTCAGGATACGGCCGAAGATGGGTGATACGGCGGAACCACTATGGCGCTCTATCAAGCTCAATTCCCCGTTCGCCATCTCCTCAGCCTCCTTGGATAAAGAAGACTCGATTCCCAGTAGCCTTCCCGCCACGCCAAAAAATGCCTCGTTCCTCACCGCTGCCTTCGCTAACCTGCTTCCCCCCGCTCCTCTCAAGGAATGGCAGGCCTGAATCATGGACGAGGTAAGGGAGACGAGGAGGGGCTGGAGATGATTCCTTTCCAGCTCCCCTAGGATGTACCGGAACAACACCTGGGAGGTATGGGCGAGAGCGTCCATAGTGATAAAGAGAGGCCCGGGCGAGCTCATATAGAAATCCTGCAGCCTTTCCCCTCCGCCATGGGTGAGGGCGAAGCCGGAGTTCGCCAACATGGTCCGCGCCGTGGGGGGAATCGCTTGGCCCTCTCCCACCTTCACGTTAGCGAGGTCGGGCCTGATTTGGTATGGGGGGACGGAAGGCTTCGCTTCAGCGCTCAAGGGGTAGTAAAGGCTGAATGCCGCGGGTTCTTTAAGCTCTTCCAGGCGCACGCTGGTCAACCTCCGCTCCCCACAACCCACCGGTCCCATCAACGGAAACAGAACCATCACGGTAATTAGGGCTATAAACTTGAATAAGAATCCTTTGAGCGATGTGAAAGACTTCCTCTGGCGAAACACCACTGGACGATAAGCCATGATAAAGAACTCCTATGTCTTAAACGAGACAATTACCGTTTTGCGAGACAATCACCCTTATCGATCACCTTTGTTATTGTAATCTCAAACTGCCCCGTGGATGAAGCGTCGAACGTTCCTGATCATCTATGCTCGGAGTCAGCTTTGGTAAAAACCTTTCGCTGAAGGATGGAAATTTATCGAAGCCAACCGGTTAGGGTTTCGCGAAGAAAATCCATTGGATATGCTTCTTTGCCTTCTCGTAGATTGCACACCGCCTTTTATTATCTTATCGTTCTCCGGACTTCGCCAGAAACTAAAATAGAAGGTCGTTAGCTCTCACTGAGTAAGAGTTTTTTATTACATTATGTAATATTTTACTGATAATCTCGTCGTTCAGATGAATTGAGATTTTTTATTGATACCCTCGTCGTTCAGATGAATTGAGATTTCCAAGGTTTTAGGGATTTTCTTTACGATGATAGCACGTGCATCAATGGATTCTCGAAATTTTTTAAAATTCTGTTTCGCCAATCTATAGGTTTTAGACTCTTTACGCCTCAAGAAAAGGGGATGGTGAACCGGAATATGGAGCCCCCTCCTTCCCTGTGCTCGTGCCATATCTTCCCTCCATGACTGTCCACGATCTCCCTGGCGATATAGAGCCCAAGCCCCATCCCCGGCTTGGAATGGTGTTTAGCTTCCTCCACCCGGTAGAGGCGTTCGAAAATGACCTCCCGGTATTCCTCGGGAACTCCCTCGCCCCTATCCAGAACGGAAAAGACTAGCTCGCCCTCTCCCCTCTCTGCCTTCAACTCTATCTCCTCATTCGGGGGAGAGTATATGGCGGCATTGTCTAGAAGTTGCACTAAAAGTTCCTCTATCCTTTCCTCGTCCACCTCCACCTCTGGGAGGTCATCCGCGAGGGCGAGGGTGATGGGATTGTTTACCCCCCTCTCCCTCATCTCCATAACCGCCTTTTCTAGAAGCGGCTTTATCTCAGTCTTCACCTTCTTTAGCGTGAGGCGACCTCTTTCTATGCTGGTGACGTCCAGGAGCCTGTAAACCAGTTTCTCCATGCGCAGACAACCCCGATGGATGGACTCTAGGGAAACCCTTCTAGCCTCTTCGTCCATCCTCTCCCCCAGGGTATCAAGGACTTCCAGATAACCCTTGATGATGGTGATGGGGTGGTAAAGCTCATGAGAGGCCACATCGATAAAGTCCTTGATGCTCTCCTCATGAGCCCATCTCTCCTCCTCAATGGCGATAGCCCTTGCCAGCGTCCCCAGGATGTCCAACTCGTCCGCGGGGTAACTTCTTGCCCTGATGTCGTACAGGGTAAGACAGCCTACCGCCTTGCCCATAATCCTTACTGGATAACTCATACAGGACTTCAGGCCCCGCCTCTTAAGCCAGGCGTTGTCGGCGAAATCTGACCGGTCGAAATCCTCCACCACCAGGGGTTCCGACCCACCTTCGGAGACGACTTTGTAGCAGACGCTTTTCATGGTTAGTTCCAGGGGCATGATCTCCTCCATCTCCTGGAGGGAGCAGAAGATATGCAGTTGCCCCTTCTCCAACCTGGCGTACTGCATAAAGGTCCCGCCCAAAATATCCTTTCCCGCATGCAATATCTTTCGGATGTTCTGGGAGGGATCCACGCCCAGACCAAGGAAGCACCGGTTGAGCTTCTCCAACCTCTCCTCCGCCAATTTGCGCTCGGTTACGTCATAGGCGATGCCGATTATAGCCGGGCTTCCCTCATACTCTATCAGGGTGGCGGCGAAGTCCGCCCAACGCTCTTCCCCGTCTTTGGTGAGGATTTTGAACTCGTACCGGTTGGGCACCTCCTCCCCCCTCATGCGTGCCAGGGCCCTCTGGGTGACCAGCTCTCGGAAATCCGGGTGGAGCAGATCCCAGAAGTTCATCTGGAGTAGTTCCTCCCGGGTGTATCCAGTTTGCTCTTCCGTGTACGGATTGGCGTAAGCGAGGCGGTTGCCGGAGACGATGAAGACGGCTGCATTGGCCGATTCAGCCAGACTGCGGAACTTCTCCTCGCTCGCGCGCAGTGCCTCTTCCGCCCGCTTGCGCTCGGTGATGTCGATGGCGGTGCCAAGCACCGCCAACCTTCCTTCAAACTGGATAGGGATGGGGGAAAAATCGCCCCAACGCTCCTCCCCGTCTTTGGTGAGGATTTTGAACTCGTACCGGGTGGGCACCTCCTCCCCCCTCATGCGTGCCAGGGCCCTCTGAGTGACCAGCTCTCGGAAATCCGGGTGGACCAGCTCCCAGAAGTTCATCTGGAGTAGTTCCTCCTTGGAATAGCCGGTGAGCCTTTCGCATGCGGGATTCACGTAGATGAGCTTATCTCCCGATAAAATATATATAGCAACCGCCGTGGACTCCGCCATCCTGCGGAACTTCTCCTCGCTCGCGCGCAGTGCCTCTTCCGCCCGCTTGCGCTCGGTGATGTCCCGACCCACGTTTATTATCGCCTCGATATTGCCTGATTTGTCCAAGAGCGGAGCAGCAGTCACCTCCAAAAAAATGACAGAACCATCCCTCTTTACTCCTCTGAAAGTTCCGTGAACATATGGCTCCCCCGCCATTAGCCGCTTCACTCCCGCCTCCACATACCTGTAATCATCGGGGTGGATCAGGCCTATCTCCATGATGTTTCTTCCAAGTAGCTCCTCCCTGGAATACCCGGCAAGCTCGCAGGCTCTACGATTCATCTCGGTAATCAGCATATTTTTGTCAAAGATATAGATGGCATCTCCCGCATACTCATAGAGCAGCCTGTACTTCACCTCGCTGGCGCGCAGTGCCTCTTCCGCCCGCTTGCGCTCGCTTATGTCTCGCACGATGGAGAGCATGCAATCCCTGCCCATTATCGACGCTCTCTTCAAGCTGATCTCCACCCAAAAAGCGCCGCCGCTCTTGTCTTTAGCCATCCATTCGAAGATTTGGGGTTCTCCCCTCGCCGCCTTTTTTACTTTCCCCAAGAGATTCTTCCGAATATAAGGCTCTTTCTCTATGCTAAGGTCCCGCCTCACATCCAGGCGCATCAATTCCTCGCGGGTATATCCGTAAAACTCAGAGGCCCGGCGATTAACATCCAGCAACTCTCCGGTTTGTATATCGTTGACGAAGATAGCCTCGGCGGCAGCGTCGAAGATGGCGCGGTAGCTGGCTTCGGATTGCTTAATTAATTCCTCCGCCCGCTTGCGCTCGGTGATGTCGCGCAAGATAGCCAGGAAAGCCTTCTGCCCTTCCCACTCCGTCTCCTCCACCCTCATCTCCGCCAACCCCCGCTCCCCATTGAGACGAAGAATATCCAACTCCAACGCGTCGCCCGGCTCGATGGAGATCCCTAGTTGCCCGCCCACCAACTCGTCCCTGCTTCGTTCCAAGAAGCAACAGGCGGAAGCGTTGGCGAAACGCACTATGCCTCTCCTGTCCACCACCACCATGCCGTCCATGTTCCTCTCCACCACATTGAGGAAGCTCGCGCGGCTTGCTTCCAGCTCTATGGTTTTCTCCTGGAGCTCCTTGGTCTGCCACTCTAACTCCTCGTACATCTTTTTACGTTCCGTAACATCAATGAGGACGCCGGTCAGGCCAGCGGGCTGGTCATCCTGAAACCGAGGTCGGCTGAAAGTGCGCACGCTTATCTCTCTTCCATCCTTGTCCAACACTCGAAACTCGGCTGGCTCCATCACCCCGGAGAGGGTCTCTCTGAAGCTATTTTCCAACATGGGCAGATCCTGGGGGTGTATAAAATCGGCGAAGTTGTGACCCTGAATCTCCTCCGCTTTATAGAGGGACATGCGCTCGATAGAGGGGCTTATATAGGTGATTCTTCCCTGGACATCCAGGTCGAAGATCACGTCATTTATATTTTCCACTAGAAAGCGGTATTTTTCCTCTGATTTTCGAAGCGACTCGTTTTCCTTGGAGATCTCGACCAGGCGGCGTTCCAAAGAGGTGATGCGTTGGAGTAGTTCCTCACGCTCCTCGCGCTCTCTATGGTGTTTTCCACCTTTTTTGTTACCGCCCTTCACGGCCCCCTCCATTTCAGAGGACAGGTGATGCGAGGCAGCAGCCGCAAATAAAAATCTCTATTTTTATTTTATACCCCGTCGGTTTTGTTTTAAATCAGCGCCAATATACCGATGCGTTGAGGTCGAACGTTATTTATCACGCAAATCGTAGTCGATTTTGGTGAGAACATTGCGACATCATATATATGAAATAGGAGCTTGCCTTTCTCATCGTCGCCGAGCGAAGAGGAACCAATATTTCATTTCAGATAAACCATGCAAGAATTTACATCCAGCATGGCGGCGACCCCGCTCCCAAACATATCCGAAGTGGGTTACCATTGGTAAGTCGGATCGTATAGACCAGAGCAAATCACCATCGTCAAAACCCTTATCCCCTTCGCCCAGCCGACAATGATAAATCTTTTGTTAGCGCGGAATCTGTAGTTTCGCCTCCGATTGTTTTAAAAAAGTTTGAATAAGTAATCTGCAATTTTTTTACTACACACAAGAAACGGAGCGACTTTAACGTTAGGCTTCTAGCCACATTGTGGATAATTTTACATTTTGTCATTTTAAAGCTAAACGAACATCTAATTCAAGCGAAGGATACCTGAAAACCGATGACCACCATAGCCGTCCCATTTCCTCCAAAATATACACTCGAGAGAATTTCGGGAACATAAAGTGAAAAATCTTTGGAGTGTTAAGATATGCTTCTCAACATTTAATCGCCAGAAAGCCTTTTCGCGAGGCGATGCTACCTTAGCCGTCTTCAAGGGAACTATCCCGAGGAGGGATCTTCCAGGTGAATCCCCTTGATCAGGTCGAAGCTGGTCACTACCCCTATGATCCTCTTATGCTTGTCCACAACCACCAGAAAACGGGTTTGATCTGTGAACATTCTCATGATGGCCTTCTGAACGGTCTCTACTCCATCGATCACCAAGGGAGGCGTGAGCATTATATCCTTCACTTTTTCGTAAACGAAGAAGGCGGGGTCCCTGCGGGCAAAGATGGATATAACATCCGTGTCACGCACGATCCCCACCAACCTCCTTTCCTCGTCCACTACAGGAAAACCGTGGAAATTGTAGGTCTTGAACATATGGATGAGGCGGCCAAGACTATCGTTTTCATGGACTACGACTGGTTCCCTGGTCATCACATCCTCCACCTTGCCCTCCAGATGGAGGTAACCTTTTTCGCCTTGCATCTATCGCTCCTTTAAACCGTGGCTTCCCCTGATTTTATTATGGCATAGCGCGTGCAAGGAGGGCCAATGAGCTGGAAAAAGAGGGTGGTGGCGGCGATCACGCTGATAGCCATGAACCCCAGTTCGGTGCCGGCCTCCCCGAATCTTCCGCTCCCCAACTCGATCATGGTCTGGATGGAGAGCCCAATGGCCACCCCCGCTTGGGAGAATAAGCATAGGCCCAGGTACCTGCGCACGGTAGAGGGTGCCTCGCCTATGATTCCCCCTGCCATTGATCCCACGTGCTTGCCCACCGACCTAAAAAATATATAAAGCAAGCCAATCCAGCCCAACTCGAGGAGTTTACCTGCCTGCAACTGCGAACCCACCAGCACGAAAAAAATCACGAAGATGGGAGGGGTGGTGTCCCGTATGGTTTCGAAAAGATCCTCCCGTCTCCATCTGGGTAAATTAACTATGGTCATCCCTAGAGCCATATTGGATAGTATCAAAGAAAGGTGAAACAAGTTAGCCAGCCCGGTGACTAAGGCAATGGCGCCCCAGGTTAGCACCAAAAGTCCTCTTTTCGCCGTGTAGTTTCTGACCAGATAGAGAAAAATTACTCCTATGGAGAACCCCAGGAAAAGAGCGCCGGCGATCTCCATAGAAGGTCTGACAATGATCTCCAACATCCGGACCTCGCCCCTGGATAGCAGCATCTTAGAGAAGAAGATGGCAAAGGCGTAGATAACTATGGCCAGACCATCATCGATCCCTACCACTGCGAAAACAGTGGTGGTGAGAGGGCCCGAGGCTTGGTACTCCCGAAGCACATCCACAGTGGCGGCGGGAGCCGTAGCGGATGCAAATGCTCCGAACACCAACGCCACGTAGAGCTTCCGGGTGTATAGATAAATGGCCAGGGTAACCAGCAGGGTAGCCCCCAGAGCCTCTAGGATGGATATCCACAGTATGGACTTGCTCAAGTGCTTTAGTTTTCTGAACGCTAACTCGCCTCCAATATCAAAACCTATGCAGGCTAAAGCGATATAGGTGAAGTAGACCAATCCACGAAAGTTGTCGTCATTGAAGATAGCTAACATCGATTTCCCCATGATGATTCCCGTAACGATATAGCCAACCACCATGGGAATCTTTATGCGGCGGCAGAACAGCCCCATCCCCCACCCCACCAGCAGCGCCAGCCCTAACATGGCCAGGGCAAAATGGGGACTGGAGGGAATGATTTCCTTAAGCATCTTCCGCCCATCCCTCTCTCTTGAGCCGGAAGTAACTCTGGTTGAAGGCTTCCAGGGAATTTTCCAGCTGCACTCGAGTGGTCTCATCTATATTGTGAAGCACCCTTCTTAGGTATCTCTTTCTGCGCACGTTTACCCTCTGCACCAGTTCCGCTCCTTTTCTGGTTAGTTGGAGCTCTACCCTTCTGCGGTCCGCTTTACTGAAATTTCTCTCTATCAATCCCTTTCCCTCCAGCCTCTCCAGCAGGAAGGAGATTGCGGGTGGCGAGACTCCGAGCATCCTCGCGATCTCCACGGGTTTGTTGGAATAATTTTGAATCATATCCAGGATGCGGAATTGGGGAACGGTTATCTGTTCAGTGGACTCCTTCATGAGCGCCTCCGCCAGGACGTTTACCATGATCCTGGAGGCGGCGAGGATGTTCTCCTCGATAAGTCGTGATGCGACGCTTCTACTCATTTAAACTCAGAAAATAAAATTTTGCATTATAGAAAGACCCGAATTTAAGATCCAAAACCGCAAAGGCGAACATAATTAAATAATTTAATAATTAAATTATTTAATTATTATTTTAGAAACGAATATCCTAAGAAGCAAGTCCCGAAAAGCTGGCAAGTTCTTCCTTCTTTTTCGGTTATGCCGCATCCGTCGATATCCCCACATGATCGCAATCAACAACCCGTTTTCTACTGCGTAATCACGTTTTTCACCTCCCTCTCCCCATCCATCAGTTGCCAGTCATTAGCTTTTCCCGCTCGCGCCTCCGTGAAAACGAGCCAATCGCTCCGCGAATAGCCGAGGATAAGAACGAAGAGGACCTTGAATTTGGGAGATTAAGCAAAGACTGTGCTCCGACCCAGTCATCGGCTTGACGCAAGCGAATAAATGGCCGGTACCCAGGTATACGCCTTCAACCACAGCCCTTGGACCTTTCTCAAATAGTTGGCTTGATTGGTTACGCTATGAGTGGAAAATGGACGCCATATAAGACAGCAACGCATCGGACGGTGCCGCCATAAAATATAAATGTTGCCATGAAAGCGCGGATTATCCAACGGGAGAAAGTTGAGGAGAGCGTCAAATTAGCAACATAAACTGGGATGGCGATTGTATCTTTCGCGTCGTTTGTATTATGGTGGCTTTAAAGATTATATTTTAAGAAAGGAAGAAGCACTTGGTTCGACGGGAATGTTAGATAGCGTTTGGCGAAGAGAGTGCAACCACCGATGACCATTAGATTTTATAGACTATTAGAATTTCCAGCGATATCGGTATTCTTGGCGGTGGTTTTAGCTACATCCCTCATAACGGTGGTTGGCTGTGGGGAGAATCAGCAGCCTTACAGCATGCCCCAGGAGAGCTTCGAGCCCCTGATCAACCAAGGAAGCCGGGTCATTCTATCCTCCGACCAGACCAAGATAATAAAAGAGTATGGCTATCCAGACCATTTCTTCATCAGCATCGATCCTCGCACCTCGGACCGGATAGAGACCTGGACCTATTTCTCTCAGCGCGCGGAATACACCTTTAAAAACGGCCGCAAATTGCGCAAGCAGGAAGCCGAGGACCAGGCTCGGGAATATCCCAGAACCAACCTAAAGCCGGAGGATTTCGGGCCTGCACTTACCTTGACCGAGGCGGGTAACTTGTTAGGAAGGCTGGTCAACAGTAGGAGTTTCCAGGCCTCCCCAGGCGAAGACGCCATCCTGCTTATCTATGAGAAGGGCATAGTCACCTTCACCAATGGAAAATTCGCGGGGGTTGACACCATGGTGCATCCCCATGTGGAATCCAAACCATAGTCTTTATGCCGTACCACTCTCAAACGACAAGGAGCAGCCGGGATATTCAATGGGTTACCACTTGGCTCCAAGCGCGCCCTCCTATCATTCCTTGTATCGCCAATCACCTGAGCGATAAACCCTAGATACCGGATGCCTCGGATTGGGCATGCCCGCCGAAAGAACAAAAGGGATGATTCAGTCACGCTCCCCCGGTAAGATATTCCTAGCCCTTAAGCTTCTGGTAACGTTCCTTGAAAGATTTGATGAACGCGGAGAGGCCGTCCATGCTCACCACCCAGAGATCCAGCAATTCCCTTCCCTCGGGGGTGAGTTTATAGACCTTGCGAGCGGGCCCGGATCCACTGTCGTCCAAGGAGCTCTCCGCCAAGCCCCCTACCTCCAGCTGTCGCAACCAGCGGTAGAGAATTGAGGGATGCATCTGGCCGGGGTCGATTCCGAACTCCTTTAACTTGCCGATAAGCTCGTAACCGTGACAGGGCTCTTCCGCCAACAGCAGTAAAAGCATCGGCTGGAGAAAACGCCAGTTCACCCTACCTTCCCCGCCTAAGAAGCGTTGGGCATGCCATGTTCCGAAGCCAAAGGGCTGCCAATGGGGTCGAGAGTTCTCTCCTTCCTTCTCTTTGTTGGCGCCGCCTTCACTACCGAAAAATCGCTTGGCGCGGGTAGATCCGTCGAGCCAAATCCGCCAAGGTCCTCCAAGGTTTGCTCCTTCATCTTCCTTGCCGAAAAACATATTCCCACCTCCCTTCATGGATATCGCTTGCGCATTTAATCTTTTATACATTATAAGCATATATTCTCTTATTGTCAATAGTTAATTATGAAAAATATTCTCTAAATATTAAAACAAATTTTAGAAATAAGAAGGGAAATGCGGGACAATAATAAATTTTATCGATAGCATAATATCTATAAATTTATAATGTTATGAAAATGTTATAAGAAATTGGCGACGTGTTTTCGTCTCCAGTGATGATTACGCTTCTTATGCGCTTGAAGGGGTAGAAAAAAAAGAGATGTTTGGGAAGGCGAGCCGTTTTCTCCATTGAGCGATTCTTTCAGTAACGGGGCCGCATGGGGAAAAATGAATCTACGAGCTATAAATTATAATGTTATAAAAATGTTGTAAAAAAATGTTATAAGAAATTGGCGACGTGTTTTCGTCTCCAGTGATGATTACGCTTCTTATGCGCTTGAAGGGGTTGAAAAAAAAGAGATGTTTGGGAAGGCGAGCTGTTTTCTCCATTG
>JACVIX010000042.1 GCA_015711725.1 Candidatus Geothermincola primus
GCACCTCATCAGTATGATGGCAAGGAAAGTATGGCCTTTCCCGGAAAAGACATTGGTTGCATAAGAAACCCTCGATGCGGGTTGAAGAAATGTCGGGTTTGAGCGATCGACCGAGCAATAAAGACGATGAGGAAAAAAAGTTCCCCCCAAGCCGATGAAATATCTCGCTGTGATGATAAAATGAGTCTGATATTGTCGGTAGGAAATATAGGTAGGAAATTGCCAATGTTTTCTGCTGATGCTATAATACACCAGTTCGCGAATCTCCTGCTCCCGGGGTACCAGGGAGCCGCTTAGACCAAAGGAGGTGAAAGATGCGCGAATATGAGCTTATGTACATCTCCCGTGCGGATATGGAGGCGGAGCAACAGGAAGCGTTGCAGACCCGTCTCGACAATCTGATCGCCAAATTTGGTGGCGAGTTGGTAAAAGCCGACGTATGGGGAAAACGCAAACTGGCTTACCCCATCAAGCACCAATCGGAAGGATACTATGTGATTCTTTATTTCAAGGCGGACAATTCCGCGATCACAGAACTTAACCGGGTGATGTCCATCACCGATGAAATCCTCAGGTTCAAGATTATACGCCCGGGCGCGGACTAATCCGAAATTGTCTCTTCTAACCGATATGATGAAATCGTCGGATGTGAAAAGAAAGGAATAGGAGATGTCCAGTTATAACCGGGTGATCCTTATAGGCAATCTCACACGTGACCCCGAGTTGAGATACACCCCGGGGGGCACGCCCGTTTGCACACTGAGGTTGGCGGTGAACCGACCCTATCTCAACCAGCAGGGTGAGCGCAAAACCGATTTTCTCAACGTGGTGGTATGGAGAAAACAGGCGGAAAAGTGCGCCGAATACTTAAGCAAGGGAAGATCCATCGCTGTGGAAGGTAGGCTGCAGACCAGAGACTGGGAAGGTCCTGACGGGCAGCGCAGATACGCTGTGGACGTTATAGCCGATCGTGTCGTCTTCCTGGGACGCCGAGAAAGGGCTGAGGATGAGTTCCTTGAAGCTGGATATGAGGATTTTGAGGAACCCGTGATAGAAGAGAATCATCTACCCGATGTAGACGATGAGATCAATTTCTAATCTGTGGGCGACGATGGATGGTCAACGCGGGCGTGGTACCTGGAGAGAGCGAAAGCTACCCGCCCTCGGTATGGTTGTGTCGGACAATAAAGAAATGGAGGTTTGAATGAGCGCCATTTTCGCGAAAAAACCAAGGCGCAAGGTGTGCGCTTTCTGCAAGGAGAAGATGGAATATATTGACTACAAAGACCTAAATACCTTGAAAAGGTATATATCGGAGAAGGGGAAGATCAAGCCCCGAAGGGTGACAGGCAACTGCACGCAGCACCAGAAAAGATTGGCCAAAGCTATCAAGAACGCCCGGGAGTTAGCGCTTATACCTTATACCGCCCGTCAAGGGGAAAAATCTCAATAGTCTGCAGTTTAAAAAATAGAAAGAAGAAAAGAGCTCAACTCATCAATACGAAGGATCGAAGGCGTCTTGCGGCCAATCATACGCATAAGTGGAGAAACCCAACCTTTCATATACAGTCATCTATACCGGGATTTTATGTGAGAGGAAAGTGATTGGGCAGTGGATGGTCTTTCTTAAGCGCTGGATAGCGGTGGGGGTGGCGATTTAATTACTATGTTGAAAACATCAGCTTCGTTATGTCTGCCTTATGAATTGTCGATTGCGGGGAAAGCGGCGCCTGGTCTACGATTTCTTAGGGATAAAAGGGCAAACCCGTGATGAGTATGCCTAGAGGGAGAAAGGGCATGGGTAAGCGTTCTTGATCAGTCGAAAATGCGGTTGCAGATGAAAATAAAAAATCTGGGGGCCGCCTGTGGCTTATGGATATAAGCGTTAAGAGTTAGGAAGAACCTGGCCGCGGGATGGATGGCTTAAGCTGGCGCGGAAGGGAAATCGAAAGGGGAAGATTTAGGTATGGAAATTCAGGATAATATACCCCCCGCTGTATGCCATGGGGAATTCGATTCTGCTATACTGAGATTGTTTAATTCCACCGGAGATTGAAGGGGTCGAGCCTTGAAAGTAATTCTCATAAGCGATGTGCAAGGTTTGGGAAGCAAAGGTCAGATCGTCGAGGTGAAGGACGGATACGCCAATAACTATCTTATCCCCAGGGGCTTAGCCTTGAGGGCAACCAAGGGAAAGACTAAGGAAGTGGAGCAACTGGCTCGCGTGAAGATACTTAGGGCAAGCCGTGAGCGGGACCGGGCCGCAGAAGCGGCGGCGAAGATCGCCGAACACAGTTTCGAGATTCCCGCTAAAGTGGGAGCGGAGGGCAAACTTTTCGGCACTATTACATCGAAGGAGATCTCAGACTACATCCAAAAAGAGCTTGGCATTCAGGTGGACCGAAAAAAGATCCACCTAGATGAACATATCAAATACATGGGCTTGTACGAAGCCACCTTGAAATTGCACCCAGAGGTGGAAACCATCATACATATAAAGGTGGTTCCGGAAAAGTAACGCCTTGCCGGAACTGGCTGGAACGTTGGCTGTCGGGTAACGGGGCGTCGGAGATCGAAGGAATTCGGGCTAGGACGGAAGGCTGGAATAACTGTTTGGAATTTCGTTTGGGTAGCTTCTGAACCAACTTGTCGTTGCCTCCGAATAAAATATGTTATTGGAGAGGTTGGAGAACCAAAATGACCAGCGGTGTCCTGCAGACTGGCGTTTACGATAGACTACCGCCCCATAGCATTGAGGCGGAGCAATCGGTGCTGGGAGCGATGATGCTCTCCAACAAAGCCATCGCAGAGATAACAGAAATATTACGACCTGAAGATTTTTACAAAGATGCGCACCGGAAGATTTTCGAGACTGCTTATTCGCTTTATGCCATGGGCGAGCCTGTGGATCCCCTAACCATGGCGGAAGCGTTGCGCGCGAAAGGTCAACTGGAGAGCGTGGGAGACCGCCCTTACCTCCATACGCTGGTATCAAGCGTGCCTACCACCGCCAATGCCCTTTACTACGCGCAGATCGTGGAAAAAATGGCAACCTTAAGGCGTCTTATAGACGCGGCCAATCAAATCATCGCGTTGGGATATGAGGTTCCCGAGGATGTGACCGAGGCTCTGGACCGCGCCGAAAACCTCATCTACCAGGTCTCTAAAACGGGACGGGACGAGAAGATGTCCAGTCTTAAATCCCTGATTGAACCCGCCTACGATGAGATTATTCACCTTTATAATGTGGGAAAACCCATCACGGGTCTCTCCACCGGATTTCCCGATCTGGATCGCAAGACCACAGGTTTACACGCCTCTAGCTTAATCATTGTGGCCGCCCGGCCTTCGGTGGGTAAAACCAGCTTGGCCTTAAATATCGCCGAGCACGTGGCTCTGGAAGAAAAAAAACCAGTGGCGATCTTCAGCCTGGAAATGAGCGCGAAGGAACTAGTCCAACGCATGCTCTGTTCTCAGGCGAGGATAAACAGCCAAGATTTACGCACCGGCCGTCTGGAGGAAAATGACTGGCGAAAACTGACCATGGCGGTGAACCGGTTGGCCGAAGCTCCAATCTTTGTGGATGACAATGCTGGGATCACCATCATGGAGTTACGCTCCAAGATTAGAAGGCTTAAGTCCAAGTATAATCTGGGACTAGTGATAATCGATTACATCCAGCTGATGAGTTACGATCGCAGGATGGAAAACCGGCAGCAGGAGATATCGGCTATCAGTCGGTCTTTGAAGATCATCGGTAGAGACTTCGACATTCCGGTGCTAGCGGTCAGCCAGCTTTCCCGTGAGCCGGAGAAGAGAAAGGGGGAGGACCGCAGGCCCATTCTTTCCGACTTGAGGGAATCTGGAGCCATTGAGCAGGACGCGGACCTGATCATATTCATATTCCGCGAAGAGCTCTATGAACCGGATAACGACGACGTTAAAGGGCTGGCGGAGTTGATCATCGCGAAAAACCGCCATGGCCCCACGGGGAAATGTTCTCTCACTTTCCAGAAGGAATACACTCGTTTTGATTCCATGCCTTCGTCATCTCTCACTGAATAGCGATTGCCATGCGAGATCGAAGTGGTGAGCTGCCATTTATAGTGTTTGCTGGGAGACGCGCGTCTCTGGGATTCTGAGAATTATCCTCGCTCAATAGCGTTTTTGCCAAAGGCGCTACCCGATGATCCCGCATTTGTGTCATGCTACCTTAGTCCTTGATAAGGATAGTTTAAGACATTATTTATCACCATGCTTCTTCTTGCCTCACCTACGGATATAAGAAGGAAGCCTTTGTTTTGGACGGCGGAAATCTACAGAAGATTGCGGTTTTTACTATATCCAGATGCTTTAACAGGCGCATTTACTATCAAAACTGATGCATTGCCAGAGTTTGAATCGTTGATGAATTGTCAGAGTACATAGTAGTGACTTATAAGGCAGAGGGACCTAGCGAAGCTAAAGCGAGCGGCCCCAAAACCTTTTACGTATTACAGAAATCGTTATGATCCCACCGCTCGATCTTTGTCTTGCCACAAAGACCCCGTTTCTTCTCAAAGCTCGAAATCCATTGGAGGCGCTTGTCTAAAGAAGGCAGTTATTGACCAACGGACTATAAAACCGTTTTCGTAATACTCTTTATCCCTGTGGTAAGATATATAAATCAGGCCCATTATACATTTAAGAGCAATAAAGTATTGAGCGTTTGGAGGGAATCTTGAAAGGTTATCTTGGAGTGGACGTGGGTTCAGTGAGCACCAACTTGGTGGTGATCGACGATGCGGGAGAAGTTCTGGCGTCGGTATATCATCGCACCAGAGGCAATCCCATTCGCGCCGTCCAAGAAGGCATGAGGGAACTGGGGGAAATGCTCCCCTCCGATATAGAGATAGCGGGAGCTGGAACCACCGGCAGCGCCAGGTATCTCACGGGAGTGATCGTGGGAGCGGATATGATAAAGAACGAGATTACCGCCCATGCGCTTGCCGCCCTTCACGTGGTGCCCGAAGTGAGGACGGTGCTGGAGATCGGCGGACAGGATTCCAAGATTATTCTTCTTCAGGATGGAGTGGTGGTGGACTTCGCTATGAACACTGTGTGCGCGGCTGGTACGGGATCCTTTCTGGATCACCAGGCGGCGAGGCTGGGCATTCCCATTGAAGATTTCGGAAGCTATGCCTTGAAGGCGGAAAGCGGAGTGCAGATTGCTGGTAGATGTTCCGTCTTCGCCGAGTCGGACATGATCCACAAACAGCAGATCGGCCACTCCATCGAAAATATTATTTATGGTCTCTGCCAGGCTTTGGTTCGTAATTATCTCAACAATCTGGCGAAAGGCAAGCGTATCGAGCCCTATGTGGTTTTCCAGGGTGGAGTGGCCGCTAATGTAGGGATGAAACGCGCCTTCGAGGAAGCCCTCCAGATGGAGATTATCGTGCCCGAGCATTATAACGTGATGGGAGCGATTGGGGCAGCGCTTCTCGTCCAGGAATCACCTCCTATTACCAGCAGTTTCAAGGGATTCGAAGTATCTCAATACGACTTCCGAACCTCCAGCTTTCACTGCAATGGATGTTCCAATACCTGCGAGGTAGTCAAGATTACCCTCGAAGGCGAAGTGCTGGCGCGATGGGGCGGCCGTTGCGGCAAGTGGGAAGTGGAACGTGAGGGTAAGGTTAAGGAAAAAGCGGGTAAGAGGTAGACCATCCGCACTCCAGGCCAATTAATTACTTTATATATTATTATCCAATATCATCCCAATAGCTCATATAAAGAGCCCCTATGTGAGTGCCTGCCGAAGAGGGTTAAGGGCGGTGGCTCGTGCAATCGTAAATGGCTTCTATCGTCCACGACTTCGCAATGGAGCTATCAGTAGGCAACTTTTACCTTAGGTGAGCGTTGTATTCGCAAGAGGCACTTTCACGCGAACGCAATTTGAAGGTATCAAATGGTTTATGGAAGAATCTTTAGAAATGAGTGTAGCTTAGATTGTTTTATCTATCTGTCATAGGGTCTTAACCCTGTTCTAGGGAGTATTTTTACGCTTCGCTGCTTCGTAAATAGATTTCATGGTCCATCAAACGGACCTCTTTAATCCTGGCACTTACCAATTTTTGCTCGCCAAAGACGTCGATTAGGAGTATCTTTTTACCTTCGGGTTTGATCTCCACCACGTCGTCCATCAGCAGTTCCTGGCCCTCTCCTCTTTCTATGTACACCACTGCCTCGCACATCTTCAGTCCCCTTCCTTTTCTTCCTCGGCAAATGACTCTTTCAGAATGGATACCGCCTCCTCGATCAATTGGGGGATGGGAATGTCCCTTAAACCTACCAAGTCAATCCTGGGGTTGGTGAGAGGAAGAAGAATCTTTCTCGCCCTGGAATCGGCAATGGAGGTGGCCATGGCCGGCGTAAGCTCGCCCATCATGGAATTGGGTATGGTTATGGAAAGGCTACCCATAATCACGTCCACGTTCCGGACGCACACTTTGATGGAGTTGGTGCCGGTGCCACCGCGATTGGCTCTGGCTTTCATCATGTTCATGGTGGCTATGGAGTTGGTTCCCAGGGCGATTATCTCGGTATCCTCGGGCAATTCCCTTCTTAGAGAGAGAATAATCTGATGCCCAATAGAGCCACCCATTCCATCCACTACCGCGATTACCATATTTATATAATTCCCTCGAACTCCGCCAGAAAGTCTTTCTTCGGTCGCGCGCCCACCAGTCTTTTCACTATATTGCCATCTTTGAAGAGTATCATGGTGGGAATGGACTGCACTTCGTATTTTCTGGCAGCGGCTTGGTGATCATCCACATTTAATTTGCATACCTTGACTTTTCCGGACCATTCTTCCGCTACCTCTTCAAGGATGGGGGCCATCTTGCGACATGGCTCACACCAGGGCGCCCAGAAGTCCACTAGCACATGAGAATCGCTTTTTAATACTTCTTCCTCAAAGATATCGTCTGAGAGTTCTACCACCTTGCCTGCCATTTGCCCACCTCCGGGTATCTATGCATTTACTTACTGATAATAATACGACAAAACTCTTTACCTTGGAACACACAATTGCCTTAAACGCTTAATTAATGCGGGAAAGGACATGGTTTCCGCATGGGCTTCATACGTACTCGGTGCCTTTCAGCCTTTCCACGTGTCGTTGGGCTTGCAACGCGGCGGTAACCCCTTCCCCCACGGCCACGGCCACCTGTTTTATGTTTCCGCTGCGCACGTCGCCAGCGGCAAAGATTCCCTTGGTGGAAGTCTCCAATCTGGCGTCGGTAATAATATATCCCTGTTCGTCCAAACGCACTATCTCCTGGAATGGCGCGGAGTTGGGGATGTTCCCTACGTAAAAGAATATACCCTCCACGGGGAGCTCCTCCACTTCGTTCGAGTCCAGGTTCCTCAGTTTCACCGCAGCGACCTTGGACTCGCCTGCCACCTCCACGGGCACGCGCCTCCACAGCACTTCGATTTTGGGATTAGCCAGGGCTCGCTCCTGCAGTATTCTGCTGGCGCGCAAGCGATCACGGCGGTGAATGATGTGGACCTTGGAAGCGAAACGGGTAAGATAGAGAGCCTCTTCCACAGCGGCATCTCCTCCTCCCACCACCGCCACTTCCTTTTCCTTGAAGAAAGCGCCGTCGCAGGTGGCGCAGTAGGAAACTCCCCGGCCCAGCAGTTCTTCCTCCCCGGGGATACCTAGTTTCGCCGGGCTCATACCCGTGGCGATTACCAGGGCCATGGCTTTAAAATCTCCTTCATCGGTCAGAAGCAGGAATCGCTCTTCGGCAAGCTTCACATTGCGCACCGGGTTAAAGGTATGTATTTTTAGGCCAAAGGACTCCGCCTGTTCTCTCATGCGCTCCACCAGCTCCCTCCCGGCGATTCCACCGGGAAAACCGGGATAATTCTCAATTCTCTCGGTAAAGGCGGGCATGCCACCGGTAGTGCTCTCCTCAAAAAGAGCCACTTTCATGCGAGCGCGAGCGGCATATATCCCCGCGGAAAGGCCAGCCGGCCCCCCTCCAATGATGGCTATCTCCAATTCTTCTTCCATTTCATCCCCCGTTACCTTCACAAGCTCTTATCGGGCTCTTTCTTTGCGATCGCTGAATTAGTTATGGATGGGAATATTATATACTCTGCCGGCCAGTGGCGTAACTGGATGGTCTTTTTAGGTGATATCTGTGCCAATCTCAGCATCGGGATATTTTACGTTTTTCATTACCGTATTTTGGTTATCGGATATATATCAGTCTACGGGTTGATAAGTCATTCTCGAAATTCTCTTATGAATAATTCGAGTGCTTTTACGGATCAATGACACGCAGGTTTTTACGGTTTAAAGGAAAAGATTAGATTGAAATCTATGAGAATAATTATCTCGAATTGTTGTGTCAATCATATCGCTCTTAAACCTCTAATTCTAAGGAGATCTAAGGAGAGCAACCACTTTCCACAACCAGGCAAACAGTCTAGACGTTATATGTAAATAAAGTAAAACGATCAAATAGTTTAAGCGAACTTTTATGCTAGTTTAGTTAAGAAAACCAGTCTAAATTTTCCAGCAGCTGGAGCAAAACAATCGAATGCGAGTGAATTAACAATTGTTAATCCCTATTAAAGCATTGCGCTCTTTAAATGGCCGAATGCGTTCAAGTGTTGTCAGCAATAAATTTGAATTTTCACGGTAATGATGCCACTTAATATAGGAAAAACCAGGAAATCAGTGAAAGGAAAAGATTCTTTTATGAATAATCAAATGATGGTCATTGCCTTTTTGATGATTTGTCAGAATTTTAGGCGGCCCTTCTCCCACCAATCGCGGTCCAACTGACCGTCGAAGACCCTACGCACTGGTCCCCGTAGGTAGAAAGTACCTTCACTGGACATATTCACCTCCAAAAGCCCACCTGGCTGGCGTACGTACATCTTCTCCTTGCCTTTTCCGGTACGTATGGCCGCCGCCACCGCCGCACAGGCTCCTGTGGCGCTGGAGAGGGTCTCGCCGGCTCCCCTCTCCCAGCTCCGCTGGTTCAATTCAGACATATTGAGCACTTCTACGAACTCCACGTTTATCCTCAAAGGAAAAAGGGGATGGTTCTCAATGCGCGGTCCTAGTTCCTGTACCAGAGAAGGGGATAAGGAGTCAAGGAAAATTACGCAATGGGGATTTCCCAAGGAAAGACAGGTGACTTGAAAAACTCGGCCATCGATTTTCAAGGTTTCATCCACGGCCTCTATACCTTCTCCCCCCATGGGAATGGAAGCTCTACGGAAATCAGCTTTTCCCATTTCCACTTGCACTTCCCTCACCTGCCCTCCTACCACTAGCAGGAAGACCTTGCTGATACCGGAAGCTGTCTCTATGAGCATCTCCCTCTCGTCGTTGATGCCTTTTTCGTAGAGATGTTTAGCCAAGCAGCGGATGCCATTACCGCTAAAAAGAGCTTCGCTTGCGTCCGGGTTGTAGTTTACCATCCTGCAAACCCCTTTACGGGACGGCGAGAATACTATGATTCCGTCCGCACCTATTCCCAAATTGCGATGGCATAATGCGCGGATCATCTCTGGGGTAAGGTTGATAGTCTTTTCCATGGCGTCCAGGATTATGAAGTCATTTCCCGCCCCATGGTATTTAGAAAACCTCATGAATCTCCTCCAAGAAATCTAATCTATCGACAGTAGAGAGGGCAGTTGGTAGTTTAACGCCTATACTCTGCTGGTTGCAACTTACGGGGATGATGCGTATCTAGGATAATATATTTCCAGTTTTTATCCAGGAAATTCTTGTTGTCTCAATTATTTGATGTGACTTGATAGGAGGAGCTAAGTCTCATCTGGAGAAGGTAAGCCCAATTATGCCTTCCTCCTCTTTCTTCATCTCCAATTGGAATTCTTTGGATTCCAGGGTTTCCAGCATTCCCCATAGTCTTCCCGCTACTAGAGCGGGGTAAACTGGGTTTATCACTTGAAACCGGTAATTCCCATTGTTTTTCTCGAGTAGTTGAACCAAACCTAGGCCCCACAATGGGAATCTAGCCAGCTCTTCCTCCGTTGAAGTGGAACCTGTAAGGGATTGATAATAGCCTCGAGAATAATCGCGCAGGATTCCCTCCATGGTAAGCTCCACTTCCTCGCCCAATTCATCGCTGAGCACCCGCATAACCGCCACGATGCCCTTGGCGTTATCGAAGATAAACCTTTTAAGGGAACGCCTCTCCTTTATCAACGCTTTATCGACATCCCACTCGAAATCCCGGGAGAGCTCCAAGGGGGCTCCACACCCCGAACACAGCTGATATTCCCTATTTCCAATTTCAACTAAGGGAGCGGTTATCTCAATCTCCTGTTCCATACGCTCACCCATCTCGTGTTCTTCTCCCACTGCCTCGACTTTTACCTTACCTTGATGGGCATCACCTGTCCAAGAGACTATCGCTGTCTTGTTAAAGACCGCCTCTAGGGCTCCCGCGATCTGGCCCTGGCACATGGGGAGGTTGTATATATCCTCCGCTTCCAGATCGACACTCAATCCCTCCTGGACATTCTTGATATTGATTTTACCTAAGCCCACAATGGGATAGAAGCTGGCTAGCGTTCGCAAGAAACTCTCTGGATCTGGTTTCATGCCTTTTTCCTCGAGGTGTCTTAAAAAGTTGCGAGTGAAATATAGATGGTCTTTCCTTTTAGCCTCGGTGACTAGACGGGTGACGTCGTAGCCGATATGTTGCGACAAGCGTGAATATAAATAGTCCAGCTCTGACACATCGCATAACATGGCTCGTATGTCCGAGGAATGTTTGCCTACAATGACCCCGTACGGCTTCCATAGGTTAGCTCTGCCTATTCCCTTGGGAATCCCACATTCCGCGCATTTCATAGGTTTGACCTCCTAGAAATTCAACTGGACTGTTGTTAATATCTACTCGAGTTGATGGCGCCACAACAATTAAAACTGAATTGCCATCCATGATAGATCTCCCAATAGATTGCGTAAATTCCGAAATAAGTTATCGTCCAGAAAGCGAGTCCTCTTTATAAAGGAAATGGGGGATGAAAGCTAGCTGAAGTTAACATACACGGGATATACACGTAAATTTTCTGCTGAATCGGTTTGCCACCGATGCAACCAATTATCGGAGAAATTAACGGCAGATTATTTCCGCCTAATTTTTTAACGTGAAAAATTAGAGCGGTCAACGGGAAATGGAAAAAGGGTCTTGAGCTGGCGGATCCTTTTTCGGACCTGTAATTACTTCTCTTCACAAGCGGTTGAAATGGTTTTTGAATTTTCAACTCTTGAAACTGTTGGATCCTATGTTCGCGGAATTTCCCCGGCGCTTTTAACTTTTTACAGAGAGTCATTGAAGGATTGAACCAATTTATTTTATTTCCGGTTTGACCGGAAATAGAAGGAGTACCATAATCGTTAACGAAAACTATGGAGGCGCTGATGGGAAGGAGAGTTGCCTTGGAAGAGAACCAGATGAGCGCGGTTGTGTATATGAGAAGAGCTCTGGCAAGTTTAAAAGCGGCTGAGCTTACTCTCTCCATACCCTTTCCTGCGGAGACCATCGCGTTGAGTTACCGTGCAATGCTTATGGCGGCAAGGAGCATATTGGATTTAAGGGGCAGGAGATGGGATTCTGAATGGGAAATCTCAGAGATATTTATCAGGGAGATTTTGCCTTCTCTTGACCTGACTAAGGAGAACCAGAGGGCCCTTAAGGTTGTGAAGTCTCTTGTTGAGAAGGTCGATAATGATACCGATGAAGAGGCCGATCCTTTAACCGCGAAAGCTTGCATGAGCGATGCCTCTCAATTCGTTGGCGAGCTACGGAGGATATTGGGGAAGGAGCAAGCGGAGGGTAAAGGAGACGATGGAGGAGAAGATTAGGTCCAACCGAAGAAAAATATACGTTGCTGAAGCTTTATATCTCTTCACTCTGCTATGTATAACCGGCGTGCTGGCTTACTGGATTCTCTCCAGCTATCCCAAAACCTGGGGCTGGGTGGCAACCGCGTTTTTTGTCGTTTTGGACCTGTTGGTCATCTACAACGCTGGACATTGCGGATTGGCGGTGGTGCGCTGGGTGAGCCGTGCCACTCCCGTCTATCCCGGTGGTTTCCGGGAGGTGAAGGACTTAGTAAATGATTTATCTATAGCGACTGGCGTTCCTATGCCCGAAGTCATGTACATCGACGAAGATTTCGCCAATATCTTCTCCCTGAAGGAGGGGGAGAGAAGGGTAATTATCTTCACCCACGGCTTGTTAAGAAGACTGAACCGCGAGGAGTTGCGTGCGACTATAGCACATGAGATGGCCCATCTTTACAATGAGGACACCACCTTAAACACTTTCATCGCATCGCTGCGGGGCTTTTCTCTGCTCTGGAGATTACTCTGGGACAGACTTACCGGAAAAACCATACAAAATCCCCTGATTGGCGCCATGGTGGAGAGATTCATTGCACCTTTTATCTGGATCGCATTGGCGGCAATTCCCGTAATTTTCCTGGTGTTTGCGAAAAATGTCTCAGAAGTTTATCGAATCATCTTTTCTCTAATTATCTTGATAGCCATGAACATGCTCTTAATATCCATAATTAGCTTGGTTCTCCAGAGATTGATCGACCCCTACAGGGAGTTTCTCGCCGATGAGCTGGCTGTGGAGTGGACTATGAACCCCGAAGCTTTGGCCAGCGCATTGCGCAAGACTGAGAACCACTGTACCGCGGCTAGGTTGAGTTTCCTTAAAGGAGTTTTCTTTGCTCCCATCAAAGTGGTACGTTTTGAAGATAAATGGGTGTTTGACTTACAGCCCCGGGTGGACAAAAGAATTGATAATCTGCAGAAGTTCACCCACATGCTGGTTGATCCGGGGAAAGTTCTCTATCCCCAGGGAGATCCCTGGTCCCCCTCGATATGAGTTCAAGAGGGTAACCTTTACAAGTTCGACCTCTGATTTAGACCTTTGATTTGGGAAGAAACGCTTGTCCTTTTAAATATTGTTTTCACGAAGGTAACGTGTGAGAAAAAATTTGAGTATATCCAATTTAATAGAGCCTACGATTCCTGGAAACCATGGAGAGATATTTCAAAAAAGGTTTTATGTAAAAACAACGGATAACTATAAAAACGTTTCCAGTTAGGTCAACGCCTCCCATAGATCTTGAAAGCGAGAGGCGTCGTCCCACATATAGATGTTGTTGAAGAGTACATAAGCCTTTTCCTTCTTGGATTTGGAGAGTATGTTGACGAGTTTTTTAAGTTCTTGGTCGCTGTACTGGTGCCGGTAGCCCCCAATACCGTGCAGTCTCCAGTAGATGATATCCCCTGCCTTTTCCCGGCAGACGAAGGGGTCAACTACGTGGATGAGGTCAAGCTCCCGGCAGATCCGGCCCACCTCTTTAGGCTCCCATTCCCCTCGAGGTTCCCATCCCAGGTGAAGCCCGTCTCGTTGGCATTTTCCGAAGAATGCCCTGAGGTTGGAGATATTTTTTTGGGTGGGACCGAAAGATGGTGGGGTCTGAAATATGACGAACTCCGAATCAAGCGCATGGGCGATCTCCAAATTCTTCATCCATGCCTCAAATACCTCATCAGTCGGGCGGAAAGAACCATAGTTTTCCCTCTTGTTTTCGTCGAGCTTAGTGGTAAGGCGGCGGTAGGTGGAACTTGAAGGTCGATGGGTTATGAGCTGCCAGGCTTTTAAGGTGAATTCGAAAGATGCCGGCGCCTCCGCTCTCCAGGAAAGGGCCGTCTTTTCCCGGGGCAGCTGATAAAAGGTCCTTTGGAGCTCCACCACCCCAAAGTGCTGGTAGTATTTCTTCTTGGCCTGCGGAAAACCACAACAACCGATGTGAACCTGCAAGCTTCTACCTCGGAGTTACAGGAAGTTCTCCTTGTGTATACATTTTAAACAAATATTAAAAAAGAAGCGAAGAGATTTTCCTTCCTCTTTAAATATTATACTATGCCACGCAACTGTTGACGGCGGAGACTCGGCGCATAGTTAACTTTTACCTATTCTCGGTGCCTGAAGAAGGCTATTCCACTGGCGAAAACTTAAAATGGAAATTGCTTATAAAGGGGGACAATTAATTCTGACGTCAATCTTATATACGAAGGCTTTGGTGCGCATGCGCAAGCATTATCACTAAGGTATTGCCCTTTTGCGATTGGAAGAAATCTTTCTCGTGATGGAGAGCGATTTTTAAGCCAGGAAGTGGTTAAGGGTGAGGTATCCAGAGGGGCGGAGAAAAAGATATGGGTACGTTCTCGCGAAGTGGATAGAAAAATTGGATTTTCTGGAAACGTAAGGTGTCTTAGGAAATCTTAAGGCTAAATTAATATTTTTTCCGGTAGGACATCATGTTAAACGCTAGCTATGTGGAATTTTGCGCGCTTATTCCCGTTTGCGGGAGACAGTCAAGCAGCCTTTTTCCTTGATTTACGCTCCGTATGTCTCTCCTCCTCTTTCTTCTTTAACTTATCCCTTTTGTAAAGTTTTCTCAGTTCCTCCATAAATTCGCGATTCAAGGTTTTCCAACGAGCGATGGCTCGATGAGCATAGATACGCAAAAACATATCCTTCCAGCGAAATCTCATCCCCAGTTTCCAGCATTGCCAAAATGAATAGAACTTGCGCATAGCCCGGTAACCTCCTTCCTTCTGCAGCTGGAAGGGGGACATGTTTTTAGGGATAAAGACCACGTGGTGGCCGGAATATTTGCTCCAATCATTGATGAAGATGCGCTTCTGCTCGCACATCTCCTTGTAGATTTCCGATCCGGGTAGGGGGGTTAGTATCATGAACTGAACGGTGTCGATGCCCGTCTTCTTGGCAAATTTGACCGTTTCCTTGATGGTGGAACGGTCGTCCTCATCGGATCCCAAAACGAACATCCCATGTACCTTGATTTTGTAATCGTGAATAATTTTTACCGCTTGAATAATATCTTCCACCGTCTGAGCTTTCTTATAAGCCTCCAATGTCGCTGGATTGATGGATTCCAAGCCCAGGTAAAGAAAGAGGCATCCAGTCTCCTGCATCAGCTGCATGAGCTCTAAATCCTTGACTACGTCTACGCGAGCTTGGGCAGTCCAGCGTATCTTAATCCCCTTTTCCTTCATCTTACGGAGCAGTTCCTTGGTGCGAGCCGGGTAGGCGGTGAAGTTGTCGTCGTAGAAGAAGAAGATACTTTTGGGATTGCGGGCTTGCAGCGTTTCCAATTCGGCGATGACGTCATCTGTCTCCCGGAAGCGATAACGGTGGCCGAACATTCCAGTGACCGAGCAGAACTTGCAGTTGTAAGGGCAACCCCGTGAGGTGACCACCGGCACGATGCGCATCTTCTCAAAACCTTCGATAAGGGTTAGATCCGGCCAAGGCAGAGACGAGAGAGATTTCACCAGAGGGCGGTCCGGGTTATGGTGAATCTCGCCATTTTCCCTATAGGATAGGCCCAGAATCTGCGATAATTTTCCTTCGCCCCGTTCGAGGTACTTAATTAATTGTATGAAGGTCTCTTCCCCCTCGCCGCGTACCACGAAGTCAGCGCCCTTTTCCAAAGCTTCCTCGGGCAAGAAAGTGACGTGGGGACCTCCCATAACCACTGGTACATCCTTTAGCTTTTTTATCTTTTGGATCAGGTTGTAAGCTTCCGGGGCGGTGGAGGTGATGGTAGAGATGCCCACTAAGTCGGCTTGGAGTATCTCACCCCATTGAATCTTAGAGATCTCCTGGAAAAATATTTTGGTGGGTATACCCAGCTCTCTATTAATGAGAGCTCCTAGAAGAGGCAATCCCAAGCGGGGGAGCTTGAACTTCACGAATACATGGATCCCTGGCGAGCGGGGTTCTATCAGAATAATTCTTTTCATTTCAACACTTTCTCTTTTCCCATCGCAATTCAATCTTATCTAACACAGAAGATGGAAGATCCCCTGTCAGCAAATAAAAAAGTTGATACTACCTTCGACTTTTATCAATTATAATATATTTTTCCTTACCTTTGGTAAATATGCCCTAATGGCACATGGGGATATCTTCTGGAGGGATATTTTTATCTCCAGTAATGCCTTCCCTTTATTCATATTATAATAGTAACGATTGGTTTTGCCCATAAAAATTTTTATTGACGGAATAATAAAGGGGATTTACTCTATTTATGCGGGATAATCGACAGGGGCGATATGGATGAAGAGCCAAGAGCAGAAGACCATAATGGTTATCGAGGACAACGCGGTCATCATTGAGCTAATGGATAGGAATTTGGGTAGGGCGGGCTACAAAGTGGTGGGTTGTAATAACGCCCGTGAATTCAAGGAAATCTGCGCTTCCCAAAAACCTGACCTGATTATCTTGGACATTCTCATGCCGGACAAGAGCGGCTGGGAAGTGCTAGAGGAGTTGAAGCTGGATGAAGCCACCAGATCCATACCAGTGATTATATCCTCGGTTAAAGGGAGCCAGGAGGACGTGGAAAAAGGCTTGAAAATGGGGGCGGTGGATTATATTAGCAAGCCCTTCGTCTTCGCTGATCTCCTGGACAAGGTAAAAAAACATATGCCTGCCGATTAGAAGGCAGAGGTTTTCAAAATTCAACCCACACCGACAATCGAATCGGCTACGTATCGTTGATTAAGGGAATATAAAATACCCCTATCAAAGTTCCTTCTCCGGATTAAGGAAACGGTGATTCCGCGATTTACGCTTTTTCTCTTATGAATTCTATTGGTTCAGCGGCAGTGGACTCTCTCCGTTCCGCCTTTTCCCTGGAAAGGACGCTGGGGGCTATCTTCGCCCCATTAAGAATATCCCTGGCTGCTAGCATGCCATTCAATATCGCTCCTTCCGCGCCCAGACCGAAACGAGACCAGCAGCTGGCAAGATAGATTTGTGGAAATGGCGTGCGCACATCGGGGCGATTAAAGAGGTGCTGTGAGGGGGAAGGCTGAAACCCCAGAATGGCCCCCCGGCTGTTGAGGGTCTTCTTTAGGAACTGGAAAGGCGTAACTTTACCTGTGAAAACCAAGCGTTTTTCCAGGTCAGGAATGATTAACCGCAGCTCTTTTTTTACCGCTTGGACAATCGCTTGTTCTAAATCTTGCCTGGTAGCCTCCCCCTCGAAGGAATCAAAACATCTCTGAGGGATAAGCACTTTTATGTTCAATAGGTTGACGCCGGGAGGAGCTTGAGAGCAATCCCTTCCGGAGAGATGGCTGATAGTCATCTGCCCGATCTCCAGGAAAGTGCTGCCTGTCCTGATTCTGGGCGGGTTTTCCGGAAGCAGAAAGACCCGCTCGGGCATGTCCAGCTCTCCCCTAACACCCAGAAATATGACCATAGCAGATGGCGAAAGAGTGTAATTGCCAATCCTTTTGGAGTATCGTGTGGGGAAGGAACCTGGGGGTAGAAGATGGTCAATCAATTGATGGGGATCGGCAGCCATAACTACCGCCTGGGCTCTCACCTGCGAACCGTCCTCCATCTTCAATCCGACTACCCGCTGACCCATCGGTGAATCCTGCAGGATAATCGTTTCCACTTTATTGTTGGTGACCAGGATCCCCCCGTTCCCCACGACCGTGTCGGCAAGCAGGCGACTGAAGTTTTGCAAGCCTCCCTGGGGGAAACCACATCCGTCTATAAGCAATTCTTTTATAAGGTAGGCGGCATGATAGGCGGAGAGGCCGCCAACCTCACAGTTGAAAGAATATATCAAAGCGGCGAGGATAGACCTCAAGGCGGGCTCTTTAAAATATTCGTCTAGTAGGTCTTTCTCTGAGAGGTAGTGCCAGTTGGAAGAGAGAGGATGGGTATAAACCTGTTCCATCATCTGATTGAGGTTCTCTATCAGGGAAGGCAGACCAGGTTCATCTACATCTCTCAGTTCCCCTCGGAAAGCTTTGATGTCGGAAAAGAATCTTTCTATATCTTCCCGAGTGGCGGGGAACTTGGAACAGAGTTTTTCCATACACGCGTCCGCGTCATCAGGTATAAGTAAGGCGTTGCCTCCGGCGATTACCCCTAGGCTGGATCGGATGAATCGCACCTTTTCCCTTATTCCAAGTTTGCGAAGTAACGTATCTAGAGCCCCTCCTTCGCTTATGCCGGTGAAAATGGTGGGCCCAAGGTTTAAGGCATATCCATCTCTTTGCAAGGAGGAACAATATCCGCCCACCTGGTTGCTCTGCTCCGCTAGAAAAACCTTTAAACCCGATTTAGACAACAACGCGGCGCAGGAAAGCCCTCCCAATCCACCCCCTATTACCGCTACCTCGAACTGATTCTTCCTCAAATCTTGATGAGGGTGGATGGAAAATACCCAATTCCCGCTCAAAGGGTTTTTTTCTAGCGTTCTCTTCCCTATGATTCGAGGCATGCGCCAAGCGGTGAGGATGGTTGCGACAACATTAAGAAAGAGCAGTCCCCCCGCCATAACCGGAGGAAATCGTCTAGCGGTTTCTCCTTTCAATAAAAAAATGGTGATGATGGATAGGATTAATCCAGACAGGAAATAAAGGCTCCACAGGTGTGAGATGGACCGGTAAGTTTTTCTGAAGACGGGGTTGAAACGCATACTCTCCGGATAATCGCGGGACGCAACCTCTAGGTAAAAAGGACGCTTCTCCAACAGGCAGTAGCCGGCCATGATTAAGAGGGCCGCGAACTCTCCGGTCATTAGATTGGGTAGTCGCTCCTCCAGGTCCTTCCCGATAAATAAAGAAGCGATGCTTGCCACCGAGAAGAATAGGATATTGAAGTAGAATATGGGTTGGGTGTCGCTCTTCCAAACGGCGAGGATCAGAAGTAGGGTGGAGAGAAAGAAACCCGCGTAACAGGCCACTCTGACCCTGCCGAAATAGGAGATAGTCCAGAAGGCAAGGTGAGGGAGGAAACACAAGTATAAGAATAAGACGTTCTTTCTCTTCAAGGCATCTCCTCCTTTTTCTAGCTCCAATGAATTATACCCCGCATCGGGGACATATCCCTTCTAAATCGGCAACCAAAGCCGCTTATAAAGGATAAATCTCTAAAGTAGTAAGGGAAGTTTGAGACCAAGGCATCCAATCTAGAGAGCTATTCAACCCTCGCCGATCAGAGGGGGAGCACGCCTTCTCTTCTTATCGGGTATAATGGGTGCGCAGGCTAATTTTTCTTTGGGATGAATTCCCGAAAGAGAGGAGGAGAAATGGAACAGCAAGGGTCGGGCGCGAAATTGGGAATATTTCTGGCGGCTATGTTCTCAATTTGTTGCCTGAGGCGCAGAAGAAAGCGGAAAAAGATGGAGAGAGAGAAAGCTGCCCGTCTTGCTAGGGAGGCTGAAGAGAGGCGGATGAGGGAAGAAGAGCGGCGGAAACGGGAAAAGAGGTGGAAAAAGGGTAAAAGATGGATAAAGAATCCGGTGGTAAGATTTCTGATACTCATGGGGATGGAAAGGCTTATCGCTAAAAGGAAGGCAGAGGCGGAAGAGTTGCTGGCGGAACGACGCTTCGCCAGAAGGCTAGTTAAGCCCAAGGTTGAGGCAGAGGCGTCTGAGCGCGAGGGCGTCTGAGAGGCTCAGAATCCAGCCTTGGGCTTTTCCTTATCCGAAGTTTCCAAGATCATACGGAAAGCTTGTTCATAAAGGCGGAAGTAATCTTCCGCCTTCTGATATTTAGCCCGCTCTTTTTCCCCGGCGAACTCGAGGTAACTTTTTACCAGTTCAAGCGCGACTTCCGCCAGGCTCTTGGGAAATATGCTGTCCAGCATTTTACACCTCGCAGCGGTCCGGCGCGTTCCATTAACCCCTATCTTTTCAAGGTTAAATTTTATCACATGAAAATACCCGCCTTTTAGCTTGGACCTTTTACCGAAGTATGACTTTAATATTCCGATTCTTTAATTGATGATAAGATAATTTTAATAGAGTGATTTCCCCGCGCTCGGGTTTTGCAAGTGTAAGGATTGGCATTAATTCTAATAATTTACATATTGTTATTATTAGCTTTTCTTATCCAGAACCTCCTGAATCTTCTTTGAAATGTTAGAATAGATTTTGGAGATGGAAAAAGATGGAAGGATTTTTTCTATCAGCCTGCGTGATACTGAGCGTGTGCGTGATGGTGTATGCCTCTATATTCACCAGGAGAATGGCATACCTGGGAAAGCCTTCCCTCTATAGGGTGGCGAGAAGGATCCTGGGAGAGGAGATCTCGGAAGAGGAGCTGGAAGAAGCGATACGAGATTTGAAGTCCCGTTTCAGGTTCATAAGTTGTGTTTCCTCGGTTTTGGCCTTGATCTTTTTAGCTCTCTCCCTCACATTACCCCTCTTTGTCGTGGCTGGAGCCCACTTATTTATTCCCGCCGGCATCTCACTAATTTGCGTGGCTGTTGCCGTGAGTGCCAAAATGATAAAAGCGCAGTTCTAGCGTGTCTTCCCCAACCCAGAGCCCCGGAGCTCAATTACCACCTCGAGCCTTATGGCACAAGTTTTAAAGAAAAAAGCCTTTCCAGTTCGTCAACCTTTTTATTTGCGCCAAGCAACAAATTTAATGTCTCTTGGTAAAACAATTATTGACTTGTAGATTTAATTTGAAGGACGGGATGATAATCCCTCTCCTTTTGCGGTCTCTTGGTAAAACAATTATTGACCTCTGGATGGAGATGGGTTGAATTAGCCAACTTGTGGGAATCGCCCGCTCTTGACGGTCCAACTTCCAGGTTTTATGTTATCAGAGACGATAGGGTGAGGAGAGCGATGGATAAAAAACTGCTTTCGAGCGCATGGATTTCTTTCCGTTCCAGGTTGGCGGCTTGGCTTTTTCTCGCGCTAGCCTGCGTCCCCTTCACCTTCACTTTTTTTATAGGTTATTATGATTATCCATCCCTCCTCATCAGCCTGCTGGGATTGGCCATCGCTTTCGCTTTGGTATTTCTCTTCTGGTGTCTAGCCTCTTATATCTACTGGGATGATAACCCTTCTAGCTCGGCTCAGGCTTTTGCGGTGGCTAAGCAGAAGTTATGTTCTCAATGGAACCGATTTCTCAACCTCTCTATACTTATGGGTCTGATAATAAGTTTCGGGTTTTTTATAGCTGGATTTATAGTCGGCAATATCTTAACCACTTTACTCCTTGCGATTTTCATGAGGAGCGGTGAATCCGTTTCCCTGGGAATAACCATCTACATTATCAGCTATTATGTTCCATACTTGTCATTGGCACTTGTGATGACCTTCTTCTCCCTTGCCCCGCAGTTAGCTGGATTGGAAACCTCCGAGTTTCCAGGGACCGATAACGCCATGGGCGTTCTGGGGGTAAGTTATAACCTGATAAAGAAGAGATACCGGAGAGCGGTTGGGTTGTACATGATTCCTGAATTGGCGGCCAGAACTATTATTTTAGGCTTGATTATGGCAAGCCGATACTTTCCGCAAAACGTCAGGACTTTTATTCCCCTACTCATTCTCATGTCCCTGGCGGAAGGGGGGAGAACCGCCTTTATAGCGGCAGGGTTCAACGCCTTATATGAGGAAATAATCGAGGAGGAGCGCGCCAGAAAAAAATCGAAGAAAGGCGACAAGAAAAAGCAATCGGCCAAAGGTTCCCCCAGCCCTCATAAAAAGAAAAAGTAAGAAAAGTCTTTGGTTCTCCTCCAAACGAAAAGTTCCCCCGCAAAAGGCAAAGCCCATTACTTGGTGCGGGCCCATCACTAGGCACACGGGGAAACCTTAATATAACGGGAAGCTGAAATTTGACCTACCTGGGCGATGGAAGAGATCGCGCGGGAGCGTGCGTCGGAGAAGAGCGATACCTAGTTCAGTAAAGGCTCCACATAGTTCTTTATTTTGATTTTGATTCGGCAGAGTGCGTTGTCCACCACTTTGGTGTCCCTCCGTATCTCCCCCGCGATCTCCTTGTAACTCTTGCCCTCCAGATAGGAGAGAAGCACTCTCCATTCCAGCTCGCTTAGTTTTTCACGGAGAATCGACACTATCCTGGAGAATTCGTCCTCGAAGATAAATAGCTCCAGGGGATCCCTTACTTTGGCGTGCAGTTCGTTATATGGATAGAAGTTGGTTTCGCTGCTTTCGTCAAACAGTTGAGCTTCCAGGGGACGATAACAGGACAGTGGGTTATGTTTCTTGCGGGTATGGGTCTTCACCGCCGTGATAATCTGCCTGGTGATGCAGAGAACCGCGAAGGAGCGGAAGGAACAGGCGTCGTTGAATTTATAGTCGCGGATAGCTTTATACAAGCCGATGAGCCCCTCCTGGATGGTGTCGTCGTGCTCCGCGCCTTCCAGAAAGTAGGACTTCGCTTTCACATGCACCAGGTACTGATACTTATTGATAAGGTAAGTTTCCGCTTTTAGATCGCCGTTTCGAGCACATTCCACCAGGTCATCGTCGCTCAAACATTCATAATTGATATGACGCACGGACGGACGGACCTTTTCCTTGACTGGCAAACAGACACCACCTCCTAAAGTATACAATATTTTGTATATTTTAATGATAATTTTAACATACATATTGTATTTGTCAATATATTGATATAAAAATATTTTTTACATACTACATAATGGGTATAATTACGAACTCTCGACTTCTTTCCGTGGCTTTCTTTGGGTAAATCGGTGAGGCTCTATTGGGCAAGAGATGGGAGCAACGCGATATCCTAAGGTCTTTGATGGTTCTTTTATTCCTTAAAAGCAAGATGAGGTCTGGATAGCTGTAAGCTGTAATATATAGCTGTATTATATTGTGGTTATTTAATTATGGTTATTTACCCTTGTTAATCTTGCTTATGCTTTCAAATCGGTTAAATGGCTGGAAATAGGCATTTGATCCATTATGTTTGTCCCAACGGTGAG
>JACVIX010000043.1 GCA_015711725.1 Candidatus Geothermincola primus
AAATATGGTCAAGCATTGATTGATGATATTCCCGCTTTTTCGCCGAGGCCTTTCTGGAGGGGTTGGTCATATCCTTATCTCTTACCTCTCAAGCGATCGAACTGCTTCAGCAGCTTTTTTTCCTCCAGCGTCAAATTCCTAGGAATCTCCACTTCCAGACGCAGGTAGAGATCTCCCCTCCTATTGGAATGAAGAACCGGCATGCCTTTCTTTTTTAGATGAAAGACATCCCCAGGTTGGGAGCCAGCTGGGATCTTCAGCACCTCCTCCCCATCCAGGGTGGTAATCTTCACCTCTTTCCCCAGGGCCGCATCCACCATGTCAACTCGAACGGTTCCCCAGAGCTCGTCCCCATGTCTCTCGAACAACTCGTGTTCCTTTATTTCCACCATCACATAGAGATCTCCAGGAGGCCCACCGTAATATCCCATTTCCCCTTTTCCCGCAACTCTTACACGATCGCCATGATTGATCCCCGGGGGCACCTGAATGGAAATCGTCTCCCTTATCTCTTGGATTCCCCTCCCCCCGCAGATATTGCATGGATGGCTGTTTATCCCTCCCCTCCCGCCACAGCGGGAACATGTGCTGGAGGAGGTGAAAGATCCGAAGACCGTCCTTCTTGAACTGGTCACCCTGCCCTCCCCTCCGCATACCGGACAGAGATCAAGGTCGTAACCTGGCTCGATCCCTTTCCCCTCGCATCTCTCGCATAACTCATGTCGCGGCACTTCTATCTCCTTGCTCGCGCCCGCATAAGCTTCTTCAAGAGTGATAGTCAGGCGGTAAGCTAGGTCATCGCCCTTCTGGGGTCTTCTGGAGGCTCTTTCCCTGCCCCTTCCAAAAAAAACGTCAAAGATATCCCCAAAGGGCGACCCAAAATCCATAAAATCCCTTCCGAGCAGGGTAGGGGCGTCCTCGCTTCCATAGACGTCGTAGTTTCTCCGTTTTACCGGATCGCTCAAGACCTCGTAAGCTTTGCTGATCTCCTTGAATTTCTGCTCCGCTTCACCATCGTGGGGGTTAATATCGGGATGATATCGCCTCGCGAGTCTTCGATAGGCTTTTTTGATATCTTCCTCAGATGCGTTTCTAGATATCCCCAGTATGCTGTAGTAATCCTTCATTTGAGCACACGCTCCCAATCAAGGATGATTATCCTCTTAAGATCTCCAGGGATTTGCTCAATGATTTTGCTACCAGGTCGACCATGGGGATAATGCGCGCGTAATCCATCCTCATGGGCCCTATTACCCCTACCGAGCCCATTTGCTGCTCGCCTATAGCGTAGGGAGTGGCCACCAAGCTGAAATCCTGAAGCTCCTCCGATGGGTTCTCATTCCCGATCTTGATCAGCAACTGGTTTTCCACCAGGAGCTCGTTTACCACGTTAAGTATAAAGTACTGTTGTTCCAGAGCTTCTAAAAGGGCCTCTATCCGCCTGAAGGTCTCCGGCTCCTTAAGCCTGATTAGGTTGGCCTTCCCGCCCACATAGACGCCTTCATATTCGTCCCTCACCAACAGATCTTTTATCTCCTTGATAATGGATTTCGCCGCTTCCCTGATTTTTCTGGGAGCCTTTAGCTTTTGCGCCGCGGAGACATCTATTTCGCTTAAGCTCTGGCCGTTGAGATTATGGTTTAGCCAATTCTGAATCTTAATCAATTCCTCATCACTTAAAGAAGTGTTCATCTCCAACACTTTCTTCTCCACCCTTCCGGTGTTGGTAATGATCACCATAAGTATCAGGCGGTCATGCATGGACAGCAGATCAAGGTGCTTGAGGGTGCTCCTGCGCAGACGTGGGGAGACCACCAGAGAGAGAGCTTGAGTCAAACGGGAAAGCAGCTCACTTGTCTCCTGCATCAGATTTTCTAGTTCTTTGGCTTGATTGGAGAAGAGTGTCTGTATAGCCTCCTTTTCTTCCTTTCTCAAGCGCGCTCGCCCCATTAAGGAGTCCACGTAAAATCTATATCCCTGGTGGGTGGGAATCTTGCCCGCGGAGGTATGAGGATGGTAAAGATACCCCATCTCCTCCAGCCTGCTCATTTCGTTCCTTATGGTCGCCGGGCTTATCCCTATGTTCAGCGCGCGAGCCACCGCGTTAGAACTTACCGGGGTTCCGGTGGTGATATAGCGATATACCACTTCTTTAAGGATAGCGCTCTTTCTCTTGTCTAGCATCTCCTTTAGCACTCTCCTTTCATGAGTGCTAACCTTAATATCAAATTAGCAGAGCGGGGGCGGGGTAGTCAACCTCCGAGCAGACTGGCGATTATTTGATTGGACACCAGCATGCCCCTCTCAGATAACCCCAACCTACCGCCCTTTCTCCAAACCAACCCTTCCCTTTGCCAACCATCGATTGTATCGGATAAAACGCGCATATTTTTAAATTCCTCCAGCGCGCAAAGGTCCAACCCCCGCGACATCCTCAAGGAGAGCATCACTTCCTCCTCCCAAGCTTCCTCGCGGGTCAAAAACTCCAGATGCTCCACGGGAAGCATGTCTCCATTTACCGTATTTATGTAAGTGGAAATGTTCTTAAGATTACTCCAGCGAAGACGGCTAGGGAGAAAAGAATGCGATCCTGACCCTATCCCTATATAGGCCGATCTTTCCCAATAAGCGATATTATGCGCGCATTCCTTCCCAGGGAGGGCAAAATTGGATATTTCGTAATGATGATAACCGGCCTTGCCTAATAAACGGCACGCCAAATCGTACATATCCGCGATTTCGTCCTCCGCCGGCATTCTCCATGCTCCCTCTTCCGCTTTTCTATCCATCTCGGACCCCTCGGGGATATTTAGCGCATAAATGGAAAGGTGATGTGGCTTTACCCCCACCGCCATCTCTAGTGTTTGCCGCCAGGTCGCCAAGGTCTGCTGGGGGACTCCGTAGATAAGGTCTAGGTTCACATCGAAACGGTCCAAATCCATGGCGCTTTTCGCCAATCGCAGGACATCGAGGTGAGTATGATTTCTCCCCAAAATCCTTAAAGTCTCCGGGTCAAAGGATTGAGCTCCGATGCTCAATCGGTTAAAGCCCATTCGCGCAGCTTCGATCAGTTCCTTCTTCTTCCAACTGCCGGGGTTGATTTCAACAGTGATCTCCGCCTCTCGCGCCACCGTCAACTCCCTCTTACAGAATCTTATGATTCTTCCCAACTCCGCGGGTGGGTAGATGGAGGGGGTTCCGCCCCCAAAATATAAAGATAAGATCTCCTCGCCCATAGATTTGAAAACCCTTTTTAGCAGATCTATTTCATTCATCAAGGCATTGATATAAAGAGACTTGGTTTCCTCATCCGCCACCACTGAGTGAAAATCGCAGTAAGGGCACTTTCTCACGCAAAACGGTATGTGCAGGTATAACCTCATGTTCCCTTTCCCTCTCTCCCTAATCTGAGGGCGGAAATAAAAGCCTCCTGGGGGATCTCCACCTTCCCCACCATTTTCATGCGCTTCTTCCCCTCTTTTTGCTTCTCTAAAAGTTTTCTTTTACGGGTAACGTCTCCCCCATAGCATTTCGCCAGCACGTCTTTTCTCTTTGCCTTGAGCGTCTCTCTGGCGATTATCCTTCCACCCACCGCCGCCTGAATAGGCACCTCGAAAAGCTGTCGGGGTATAACCTCGCGTAAGCGCTTGGCCATCTCCTTACCGTATTGATAAGCCCTTGATTTCTCCACGATAGCGGAAAAGGCGTCTACCTGTTCCCCTTTAATCAATATATCTACCTTCACCAGGTTGCCCCGGACAAATCCTAAGGGCTCATAATCCATGGAGGCATATCCACGCGTCCTGGATTTAAGTTGATCGTAAAAATCCAGGACCATCTCCGCCAATGGAAGTTTATACCTGATTTCCACCCTATCCCCTATCCGGTACTGCATATCCACGAATATCCCCCTTCTCTCTTGGGCCAGCTCCATGATTGCCCCCACGAAATCGGAGGGCACCATGATGGTGACCTTTACGTAAGGTTCCCTTATCTCCTTCACTTTCGCCATATTCTCTAGTTCCGAGGGATTATTAATGTATTTCACCGAACCATCGGTTAACTCCGTTTCATACACTACATTGGGAGCGGTGGTGATCAGGTCTAGCTTATATTCCCGTTCCAGACGTTCTTGTACTATCTCCATATGTAGGAGTCCCAGAAAACCGCAACGAAACCCGAATCCCAGCGCTTTACTAGTCTCAGGCTCGAAGGATAGGGAGGCATCATTCAACTGTAACTTCTCCAGCGCCACTCGCAACTCGTTATAATCATCGGGATCCACTGGGTAAATCCCTGCAAACACCATGGGTTTGGGCTCTCGATATCCAGGCAGCGGTTGGGTATTTTGTGTGGAGGCGTCGGTTACGGTGTCGCCCACTTTGGTTAATGAGAGATTCTTAATTCCTGTTATCAGGTACCCCACTTGTCCTGCCTGAAGTTTTGTAACCGCCACCATATCCGGGGAGAAGATTCCCACTTCCTCAACTTCGGTCACTTTACCCGTAGCCAACATCGCAACCTTCATTCCCTTACTAACCTCACCCTCCATCAACCTCACAAAGACTACCACTCCCCGGTATTGGTCATAGGTGGAGTCGAAGATCAGGGCTTTCAAAGGCGCTGAGCTCTCACCCTGAGGCGGTGGCACCCGCTCAACCACGGCCTCAATCACCTCTCTTACCCCTTCCCCCGTCTTTGCCGAGACGAAGAGAACCTCTTGAGGGTCGCAGCCTAGCAATTCCTGTATTTCCAGCGATACCGTTTCCGGGTCCGCATTGGGTAGATCTATCTTGTTCACCACAGGTATTATCTTTAACCCCGCCTCTATAGCTAGGTAAGCGTTTCCCACTGTCTGCGCTTCTACCCCTTGAGCGGCATCAACTAACAAAATAGCACCTTCGCAGGCATAGAGGCTCCGGGATACCTCGTAGGAGAAATCAACGTGTCCTGGGGTATCGATTAGATTGAGTAAATAATTCCGCCCATCTCTAGCTTGATGGTACATCCTCACGGCTTGGGCCTTGATGGTGATGCCCCTCTCCCTTTCCAATTCCATGCGATCCAAATATTGCTCGGAGAGTTGCTGGGCGGGTACGGTTCCTGTGATTTCCAGAAAACGGTCCGCCAGTGTTGATTTTCCGTGATCGATATGGGCAATGATGCAAAAGTTCCTGATCCGTTCCTGTTTCAATTCTTCCATAATTAAGGATTATAACACCAACAAAGGGAGATTGTCGGGCTGGATATCACACGCATTCATTTGAAACCCTTGCGATCTAGCCTAGGAATTTTCATGCTCTTATGACCGTCCCTACAATTCCATGCCAGTCCCAGCATTCTTCGATAAACTATCAAACTTTAAACACGCAAGCTTGATTCCAATGATTGTAAAAAGGGGTGCATAAATTTCTCTGGCGATATGTAAGTGATAGATATGTCTTTGATTTCCAAGCGGATTATGCTAAAATCCATTTTGTTTCAGGTTTAAGGAGGTAGCAAGTGCCCAACATCAAACAGCAAGAAAAGAGAATGAGGCAAGCCGAAAGACGCAGGTTGCGCAACAAGTCAAGGAAGAGCGAGATAAAGACCTATATCAAAAAGTTTCACGCTTCCTTGGAAGAAGGTAACCGCGAGTTATGCCAGACCTATCTGATGAAAAGCATTAAAGCTCTGGATAAGGCGGCGAGCGACGGCATTATCCATAAAAACAACGCCGCTAACAAGAAATCGAAACTCACCCTCCGTTATCAAAAAGCTTTTCCCAAAATAAATTAGAGAGGGCAGCTGCTTACTTCTAACCGGATTTTCTCGCGAAATATCGCCACCTCACTTCCAGAGCTTTTATTCGATTTTATGACGAAAAGACTTAACCATAGGGAATTGCGCAAGTCCCTAATTTGCCAGATCGGTAATGAAAATCTCACTATAACTGGGGAGCGTGAGATGATAAAAAGGTTGGCATTCTTCGGAGACGATCTCATTCAGTTAGAGCTGCCGGATAAAACCAGGATAGTAAAGCCTCCTGAACCACTGGCTCCCCTGCCGGATTACCGGGAAGCGGTGCGCAGCGCATTGCGTGAACCGGTGGGTAGCCCCCCGTTACACCAAATGTTGGATGGTAATTCCCGGGTGACTATAGCGTTCGACGACGCCGCTCTTCCCTTACCGTTGATGAGACGGGACATTCGCGGCCAAGCCATCGAGACTATTTGCGAAGAGTTGTATAGTCTAGGTCTATCTAGAAATCAAATAAAATTAATCTGCGCTATTGGGCTGCATCGCAAACTGAACCACCGCGAGCTGGAACACCTGGTCGGGAAGAAGGTATGGACTGAGTTTGGCCCCGCGCGCATAGTGAATCACGACGCCGAGGACCCCATCAGCCTGGTCCATCTAGGCCACACGGAAGAGGGCTATGAGGTTGAGGTCAATCGCGCATTGGTCGATTCCGACCTGGTCATATATGTTAATATCAGCTGGAGCAGCATGAATGGGGGTTGGAAATCATACCTGGTGGGACTGGGCACCTACAACACCATAAGGGCCCATCATAACCCAAGGACCCTTATGGAAGGGGGAACTATCATGGATCCCTCCAGCGATTTCCATCGCATTCTCTCCTCCCAGGGAAGAGTGCTGGCAAGACATGCCAGGCTTCTCAGCGTGGAAACGGTTCTGAACAACCGAATATGGTCGCCCTTAGGGCAGAGATTCCTATCTTTGGACCGTGAAGCGTTACCCTTGCCATTTCGCCTCTCCCGCAGGTTGCCTCAGTCCATAAAATCCCTCTTCTCCGCGAGCCTACGCAGCCATTATGCTCCAGTAGCCGTCTATTCCGGTAACCCAGATGATGTGCACAAGATTACGCTGAAAACCCTTTTTAAACAACAAAACGTTGTGTTAGAAGATCAAAGCGACCTACTGGTGCTCTCCCTTCCCAATATCTCCCCCTATTCCGTCTTTTCTCGCATAAACCCCCTGCTTGCCCTAAACACTTCTCTGGGATATGTGTTCAATCTGCATCTAGGTAAGCCTGCGGTTAAACCCGGGGGGGTGCTGGTTCTTCTCCAACCCTTCATTCCCGGCTTCCACAGGCAGCACCATCCCTCGTACATAGAGTTTTACCGCAATGTCCTGAAGAATACCAAGAACCCCCTGGAGATAGAGGAAAAGTTCGAGGAAGATTTCGCCAGAAGGGAGGAGTATATCCATAAATACAGAAATAGATATGCTTACCATGGCGTTCACCCCTTTTATGTCTGGTACTGGTGCTGCCCCGCCTTCAAGCACCTTGGACGTATCTTAGTGGTGGGAGCAAAGGATGAGCGGGTTCTACAGCGTCTTGGTTTGGAAGGGGCTGGATCTCTGAATGAAGCCTTGCGTATGGCTGCCGATACCTTGGGCGAAGATTTTTCCATAACTCATCTTTCCATGCCGCCTATCTTCGCCGCCAGGTACGATGGATAATGCAGCAGTCTGGGAATGGTTTGAATACACGCGGCCAAAAAGTCGCCGACAAGAACGGTATGATGGATAATGCAAAGAGTCTGGGAATGATTTATAGAGTGATGATACAAATCTAGATACCTGACACCGGGCATAATCCTTCATCGTCTTTAAAACACCGAGTACCCAATGCAAATGAAGTTTTAGATAATGACAAAGTTTCATAATGTAAAATATTATTTTAAAGAGGTTGAAAGGAGTGTCCTATGCAAGTGGCCATCACGGGAATATCGGGATACCTGGGCTCCAGGGTAACGGAGATTCTGGATGAACTCGATGAGGTTAAGCGTATCGTTGGTATCGATCTGAAACCTTGTCCCATCCCCTCCACCAAACTCACCATGCACCTGATAGACGTGCGTGATCCCAACCTGGAGACCGCGATAGATAACATAGATGTAATGATACATATGGCCTTCATCGTCGATGAAATACGGGATAAGAAAAAGACATACGATATCAACTTCAACGGATCCAAGAACGTCATTGACTCCTGCGTTCGTGCTGGAGTGAATCGTTTAATTCATTTTTCCAGCATCTCCGCGTATGGGGGCCATCCCGACAATCCTCCAATTATTCATGAAGACATGTTTCCCCGGGGGAACAGCAACAGTTATTACGCGTACACCAAGGCTGAAGTGGAGCATTATATAAAGTGGCTGGAAGGTTTTCATCCCCAGCTCCAGGTGACTCTTTTACGCCCCTGCGTGGTCGCCGGGCCCCATCTGGATAATATCCTTCTTCGCATCATGAAGAAGAGGATACTCGCTCTTCCTTTAGGCTGCGATCCCGAGTTGAGCTTGGTGCATGAGGATGATCTCGCCTCGGCGGTTGCCACCGTTCTTCTCAAAGGTGAGCCTGGGGCCTACAACGTCTGCGGCGATGGGGTGATGAGGATAAGCCAGCTTGCCAAGATGTGTGGAGCGAAATTGCTTAAATTACCCGAACCCCTGGTCTATCTCTCTGCCGACTTACTTTTCTTCTTAGGGCTCTACCCCGTTTCATCCCATTGGCTTCCTTTGCTCTCCCATCCTATTTTGGTAAGCAACGATAAACTGAAATCCCTGGGTTGGTCACCTCGCTACAGCACAAAGGAGACGGCGGAGTTAACCTTGAGGTCCAAGGGTATGGTCGTACATCCCTTCTGAATAATCATGAAAATAATGGAATATGATTCTTCGAGCTCCAATTAATCTTTTTTCCGTTATTTATTTAGTTTTTAGTGGAAGGTTTTCTCTATTGGGTTTTCTGGGTTTTTCGGCCCCGTTTGCTACTTTTTCTTCTTCCCCGTTTCCCTGTGTCCCCTCCATCTGTCTTTCTCGCCCTTCTTCCATTGCGAGATAAGCGCTTCCAGACGAGGGTTTTTCTCCGTCTTCGATCGAATCTGTCCTGATTTAGGTTGCATTATCATCCCTTTTCCTCGAATTGTAACTGCATGCTCGCTTTAAAACCGCTCATCGAACGGCCTTACCTCCCTTACGGTCACCTCGAAATGAAGCGTTTTCCCTGCAAGGGGATGGTTCATATCTATTTCTACAAACTCATCGTCTAGCTTGGTTACGCGGAAAAATATTGACCTTCCTGAATCGGTCTCCGCCCGGTAGGCTCCTCCTAATTCCACTTGGAAATCTTGGGGAAAGCGGTCTCTGGATACGCTCTGAATCAGGTTAGGGTCCACTGGTCCATATCCATCTTCAGGAACCACGATTATTTCCTTGCTTTCCCCTTGTTCCATGCCTTCAAGACCTCTCTCCAAGCCTGGAATAACCATATCGCTGCCAAAGATAAACACGAGGGGATCCCTTCCCTCGGTGCTTTCCAACAGCGACCCCTCATCGGTGAAGAGCTTGTAGTCTATAGTAACAATAGCCCCGTTTTCAATTTTCATTTTTCATCCCCTTCCTCTTCCTTTAAATCCTAAAAAATAAACCCTCCAGGCTCTTGAAGTCCTGAGGGCCAATAAAATAACAAAACTTCTTAAACCTTAATCATTATGATAGACGATTGCCTCCTTTTTGTCCAAGTCTTTACGGAATTTCCTCTACGCCATATAGCCTGGCTTGAAATTGATATGTTCCATAAAATATATTACAATATGTAAAATAAAATCATTCAATCGCTATGCCTTATTGACCGTTATGGATATTTTATAAATGTGTCCAATCGCTTATCAACAAACTTGAGGTGATAATTCCCGAGGTCATCACCATGGGCACTCCCCCTCCAGGATTGGTGCACTGCCCGGTAAGATAGAGATTTTTAATCAGCCGGGAACGATAATTAGGTCGGAAGGGGCCGAGGTTGCTACCATTCATCTCCAACCCGAAGAAGGCGCCTTCTGCCACGCGGAGCCTTTTCTCCAACTCCACTGGAGTCACCGAATCCACCCATTCAATCCGCTCGGTCAAGCCCTTCAAAGATCTCCTCTCCAAGGATTCCAGCATCTCTTCGGTCCACTTCCTCTCGATCTCATCCCATTCATAGTATTTCAACCGGTAAGGCGCGATATAAATGGCAGAGAGCACCTGTTTGCCCTGAGGCGCCATCGCTGGATCGTCGAAATCAGGGTTGGCTATGAGAGCGGGCCCATCATCCGCTCGGTAAAGCAACCCTCGGTCATAGAATTCCCACCATAGGTCATCGAATTTCCTTCGTTGGGTAAGCAGTAAGGTAAAGTGAGCTTTTACGGTTTCGAGTCTCTCACTTAGACCCATATAGATGGTGGGGGCGGGAATGGAGCAGGGCTGCCTCTCAATGGTCTTCACCGCCCAGCTGGGGAGGCTTTCTCTCCCCACCAGCTTAAGGTAAGTCTCCCGCGAATGGGCGTTGGATACCACTACTTTTCCCCCTATTACCTCACCATCCTCCGTCTCAACCCCTGAGGCTTTTCCATTTTTTACAATTATCCTTTTTACCGGCGAACCCAACCTTATCTGGCAGCCGAACTCCTCGGCTATACTGCGCAATGCCTCAGGAATGGCGATCATGCCACCTTTGGGATAGTAATATCCCACCCTTCCCATATACGACACGTTCGAAAGCATACCGTTCACCCTGAAGGCGGGCAAACCCGCATATAGATTTTCCCATCCAAAAATCAATCTCACTCTTTCATCCTGAAAATACCGGTTTATCGCTTTGTGCATGTTTTGCATAGCGAGCTTGACGCTTATGGGTAATGCCGCTACTAGCTCCTTCTTCGCTGCCATTTTCACCAGAGTTGAGAGCTTGGCTACTTCGCGCAGCTCCGGCATGGGCGATTCTAAAAATGCGAGAAAATACCTGTGTAGCTTCTCCATGTCCCGACAATAGCGACGGTAGTTTGGGACATCCTTTGGCGATATGTCGTTGATCACTTCTGCCAATGCGTCTATATCCCGGGGCAGTAAGTGATTTTCGCCATTCTCGAAGAATACATTGTATACCGGATCTATCAGGCTGAGGTTCAGATAATCCTCTAAGCGACGTTCCAATAGTTCGAAGAGCTTATAGTACATATCCCTGCCTATGACGAAGACCGCCCCCACCTCGGGCTTGAATCCCCGAATATTGTAATTGGAACAGCAGCCACCGATGCGGTCTAAGGCCTCCAGAACCAATACTTTTAATCCTTCTTTGGCTAAAAGGGCAGCGCAGGTCAAACCGCCAACCCCCGAACCCACGATCAAGACATCGTATTTTTCATCCCCCATTCTCGCCTCCTTTTTATATTTCAGTAAGATACTGTCACCCTTTTAAATAAGCCATCGCCGTCTTAACTCAAATAATTCGAACCATACTTTTTTATGTCTCCTACGATCCTCTTCCTCTAACCTCAATGCACAGAAATATCCGATGATGAACCCTATAAAAACCAGGAATACGCCTTTTTTCATTTCATATCACCCCCAGCTTGAAGCGGCAGACTCGCATGAATTTTTTATTAAAGAGGAACGCATTAATTTTTACGATTTGTAATATTTAACAGCGACTAGATTCTACCTTCATGATCCGATGTTAGCCACCTCGGTCACCCTTCGCCATGTCCGTAGGAAATTACCCCCCGCAATTTTGGAGATCTCCTTCTGGCTGTATCCTCTCTCTTCCAAGAGATGAAACAGTCTGGGCAAGTCCCGGGCGTCGCGCATCCCCCTGGGCAGCATTATCAATCCATCCCAATCAGATCCCAAAGCGACGTGATCGATACCGACCTTATCTCTTAGGTAATCGATGTGGTCCACCACCTCTTGAAGAGTTGGGAAAACTTTCTCGCTGATCCAGGTAGTGGCGTAGATAACGCCCACTACCCCCCCGGTGTCCGCCACCAATCTTATATCGTCGTCTGAAGCATTGCGTTGCGCCGGTCTTATCCCCGATAAACCGGTATGCGAGATTATCACCGGAGCTTCGGTTATCTCGCACACTTCTCTTACGCATCTCGTATGGGTGTGAGCCAAGTCAATAACTATTCCCATCCGATTCATCCATCTAACTGCCGCCTTCCCCAAAGCGCTCAAACCCGTTTCGGCTTTGGCGTGAAAATTGGTGGAGGCGAAAGCGTTACTTGTAAAGTGGGCCATCCCCACACACCTTACTCCCCTCAAGTAGAATGCCTCCAGGTTCGCTAGATCTTCCTCGGCCATGTGTAATCCCTCGACGCTCAGCATTACCGCTATCTTCCCTTTGTCCATCGCCGCGAGCATCTCTTCTGGAGTTAGAGCAAGTTCCACCTGGGAAGCGCATCTCCGAATCACCTCATGCGCGAACTCAATCCTTTCTATCGCTCTTCTAAAGCAAGTGTCAGGCGGATAGGGAATAGTGACTATTCCCAGCCATACCCCGTTTATCCCTCCCTCTTTTAAACGGGGAAAGTCCGTATGCAGCATCCAGGGCATGAATCCCAATGGCGGTAAATGCCTCTTCCCTAAGTCATAACCGAATAGACGAGCGGCTATCAACGAATCGGTATGTAGATCAATTACTGGATACAAGCGCTCCTCCCTATCTAACAATCTTCTAACTTTATTTATTCTCCATTTCCATAAGTAAAGGTGAGTTGCTGCACTACCGAGGGTCGCTCATTGTTAATATGGCGTTTCCAAATCAAGATGGGCCATCCATTATTCAGCGCGATCTTCCTCAATTTTCCCTGCGGATTCACGGCCACCGGGTGTCCAACGCCTGACAGCAATGGTAAGTCGGCGACGCTGTCCGAGTAAAAATAACAATCCGCCAAAACACAGCCTTGGGTGAGTGCGTATTCTTTCGCCCTTTCCAGTTTTCCTTCTCCGTAAGGGAGAGGTAAGTCGAAATCATCGGTGAGACGACCATTCACCACGGGAGCGGTGGCGGCGATCTTGTCATCCGCCCCCAATTGCACCCGCACCTTCTCCGACATGTACTCCCCCGCCGCCGTAGCGATTACCGTGCGATGCCCCTTTTCTTTATGCTCCCGTATCTTATCCCTGCCCTCAGCGAAAAGACGGGGCAGGACATACTGTTCGTATGCTTCATCCAGCATTTCTATTAACTCATCTATGTGGTACTTGCCACATTCCTGGAAGGTCCAACGATAGACTTCTAGGCGAGGAAGACGATTCATCTTATAAAGCGCAGTGTATTTAATAGCCTTCCAAGCTGCATCCAATCCCATACGCCTGGTTTTTATCATATATTTGACCACCATATTGCCGTTTGCTCCATCAAGAAGCGTGTGATCGAGGTCGAAAAATGCTATGGCCATTTCTGCTCCCCTCTTTTCAATCCATCCAATGTTTCCAGATATTTAACAAAAGAGATCTTTAACCGTTACAGCGTTTTGTTGAGACAAATTTTTTACAATTTTGACCTTTCTTTCCTACAGCCGAGAATTATAGCGATATTTGAGACACTTTGCAGCTAAATCCAACCCTTTGGTTCTGTCCAACCAGCCTTATTTCAATAAGGCATACAGTCTCCCAATATAATCTTCGATTTCCTCGGCGGTTTTCCGAAAAAACTTTTCGGACTGTCCCAATGGATCATCGATGGTGAGAAGCCTATCATACTCGTTAAAATCCTTTAAAAACCTGAACCGTAGATGATGAGTGGTATTATCTTGATAAATTTCCAGGATTTGGTCGATAACCTCTTCTCGTCTTATTTGCTCTCTCAAAGCTTCCAGGCGGTCTTTTTTTTCGTTTAATTTTAGCGAATTGCCCACTTTTTCCGCGCCCAGGACGAATTCCTTGAGCGTAAATATCTTCCCTCCCTGCTTCTCATCCATAATAAGCAAGCGTTGGCTATTGTGGAGGGTCATGGTGAGTAATATATCTGCCTCCTTTATCTGTTTGGGTTTTATCTGCTTGGAGAGATGCGTGGAAACATCTATGCCTCTCTCCTCCATCAACTTGATTACCTCATCGACTGGAGGTTTACCTTCTTCTGCCGCTATACCCGCTGAGCTTACCCGGAACTTCCCGGTATCTATCTCCCTGGCGGCTCGTGCGCGGAAGAAAGCCTCCGCCATCACGCTTCGGCAGATATTTCCCGTGCAGACAAAAACTACATTTATCATTGCATGGTGATTATAGCATAGGTCCGCTTAGCTATCTGGTCAGCCACTCCCCAAGCGATAGCACGTGATGCTATACGTGATTAACAGATAGTGACATGCATATCAATCTCCCACATTTTACCGGACAAGCGATCGTGTTTTATCGTAACTTATCAGGGGCGCTCATGCCTCTTTTCAATTCTCCTCAATAGGCGTTAAGTTTGCTTTGCTTGGTTATCGAAAAGCGAAATATCTCCTTCCTCTTTTTACGGTATAGCAAAGTCCCCCCATTTCCCTCGCATTACGAAGGGCGGGTAAATGGTTCCCCAATCAACCCTTTCTTTTAAAGCTAAGCCTATTTGTCACTGTTTTTATATATAAAATTCTCTATATTCCATATTTAAGGGCTCATTCTCAGGTAAGCAGTTGCCCCGCCTTTTCAAGATATATGCGGTAGTCGCGCTCCCCAAAAGTCACGAATATAACTTTGTCTATGGACTCTTCCTTTTCCAGAAACTCCTTTACCGTGTTGATGGCTATAGGGGCCGCCCTGTCAATGGGAAAACCATAGACTCCCGTACTGATGGAAGGAAACGCGATGGTCCTCAATCCATTCTCCACCGCCAGTTTGAGGCTGTTTCTATAACAATTGGCCAGTAACTCATCTTCCCCGTGATCCCCTCCCTTCCATACAGGCCCAACGGTATGTATCACGTATCTCGAGGGAAGATTATAACCTCCGGTTATCTTGGCCTGACCCGTATCGCATCCACCCAGCGTGCGGCATTCCTCTAGAAGGGCGGGACCCGCGGCGCGGTGGATGGCGCCATCCACCCCCCCACCTCCCAGAAGGCTTTTATTCGCCGCGTTCACAATTGCGTCAACAGACAGTTTGGTTATGTCTCCCTCTACAATTTCAACTCTTCCTCCCATGTATTCCGCCACGCATCTCACCCCTTCCTGATCCATTCGCCTCTTTACGTTTTATATTTTTTATTAAATGAATAAAACCATCCGTACGCAAGGTTTTCCGCATGATCTTTAGCGATTGATCCTCATGTCCCAAGGGTATCGGTGAAGAGCGCCGCCGCGATTGTATCCCCACTTTCTTGGCGCCCCTCCACCGCAAAACCGAACAACGCTTTAATTGCATTTGGTTTTATTGAATGGAAAAATGCTTTCCGCCACTACCCTTTTTGACGGACAGACTAAATTCAAAACGTGCGCCGATGGGTTTTTCCGGTTATTTAAAATTCATTGTCCGCCAAAATTATGCCGCTCCCATTAGAAAAAAATATTCCTGTGCACCAGCGGATATTGCTGATAAAATAGTTATTACAAATCTTCTGGGAGCAACTGGTAGAATGGGCGAAAACGCGAAAATACTTGTAGTTGACGATGACCCCGATCTGCTTTCTCTGACCTCATTCATTCTAGACAAGGCAGGATATCAGGTCCTGGTGGCGTCCAATGGAGAGTCCTCTTTCCAATTAGCCAAAAAAGAGCATCCCGACCTAGTCCTCTTGGATGTGGTGCTCCCCGACATGAGTGGAATAGATGTATGCAGGCAGATCAAACAAGATCGGGATCTTTCTGGCACCTATGTTATCCTCTTGTCCGGGATTAAGACCTCGTCAGACTCACAAGCTGATGGTCTAGTCGCAGGAGCCGACAGCTACATTGTGCGCCCCATTCCCAACCGGGAACTTCTGGCCAGGGTGGAGGCCATGATCCGCATCAAAAGATCGGAAAGTGAGATAAAAGCCCAGAAAGAATGGTTCAGGGTAACTCTTTCCAGCATCGGAGATGCGGTGATAGCAACAGATAGAAACGGCTTGGTCACTTTTCTCAACCCTGTGGCTCAGTCATTGACAGGTTGGAGCCAAGCCGAAGCCGAGGGTAAACCCCTGGAGATTTTATGCAGGATAGTCGACGCGCAAACCGAGTTGCCGGTGGAAAGCCCGGTTCGGAGGGTTCTCGAGGAGGGCTGCCTCCTCCAACCTTCCCGCGACAGCTTGCTTATCGACAGGCGAGGAAGAAAGATATTCATCGAATACAGCGGGGCTCCCACCAGGGATGACGAAGGTAATATCGTGGGCATAGTTCTGGCATTTCGCGATATCACCGAGCGCAAGAGAGCCGAGGAGGCGCTGTCTTGGGAAATGAAAGTAAATACGGCTATCGCGGAGCTGTCCAGCATCCTCCTCTCCCCGGTTTCCATAAATGATATATCCACCCTCGTGCTGGAAGATGCCAAACGTCTTACCGACAGCCCCATGGGCTTTGTATGTTACACCGAACCACAGAGCGGCAAGCTTATCGCATTTGCCAAAGGGGAAGTGGGCCCCAAAGAATGGGAAGAGAGCCCCGATGCCAACTCGGGAAACGTCATAGATACCCTTCCAAGCCCACTCAGCTGGGTCATAATCCATAAAAAACCTCTCTTGGACAACCAACTTGATGATAAAACGGTTTTTCCGGAAATATTGGGTGCATCCTCCCCGGTTCGAAAGATTCTTTCGGTACCCGCTCTGATCGAGGGAAGGGTTGTTGGCTTGATAACTTTGACCAATAAGGAGGGCAATTATACGGAGCAAGATCTTGCGTTGGTAAATCGCCTCGCCGCCCTATACGCCATCGCCATTCAGCGCAAACTGGCGGAAGAGGAATTGCGTTCCCTCTCTTTGGTTGACGAGCTCACCGGCTTATATAACCGGAGAGGGTTCCTTACCCTGGCCAAACAACAATTGAAAGTGGCAAACCGCATGAAGAAGGGCATGCTGCTTATCTTCATTGATTTGGATAACATGAAACTAATCAATGACTCTCTAGGTCATCATGAGGGGGACTTAGCACTGATCGATACGGCCAACATTTTCAGGGATACTTTTCGGGAATCCGACATAATAGCTCGTATAGGCGGCGATGAGTTCGTGGTGCTGGCGCTAGAGACCAATGAATATGACGCGCATGCCATCGTACACCGGCTCAATGAACAGTTCGCTAGACATAACAGAAGGGACATTCATCCATATAAGCTATCCATCAGCTTTGGCATCGTTCGTTACGATCCCGATTCCCCCTGCTCCATTGAGGAATTGCTGGTGAAAGCGGATAAGAAGATGTATGAACACAAGCGCAGCAAACAAGGGAGCAAGAGATAAATATAAATAAAGAAACTGGGACCCTATAACTTAAACTTTGAACAATAGAGCGCTTGCGAAGATCGGTCTTCCTCTTATTCCTTGTCTATCTTCCGCCCGAACAACAATGGGACAAGCCCTCATTCTTTAGATGAATCTGCGATTGGCTCTAAGAGACCTCTCTGCCTCCATCCAGCACGAAAACCTGGCCGGTCACATAGGAAGCTGCGTCGGAAGCCAGATAGATGGCCATACCCACTATCTCCTCGGGCTCGGCGATTCTCTTCATGGGTATGCTGGCCACCGCCGCGTTATATATGTCCTCATTCCCCCACAGCGCTCTGCTGAATTGGGTTCTCACCAAACCAGGCGCGATGGCGTTTACCCTTACCCCATAACCCCCTAACTCCTGAGCATATACCTTGGTGAGCATGTTCACCGCCGCTTTGGAAATGGAATAGATACCCAGGAAGGGGGTAGGGTGAAGCGAGGCCTCGCTGGAAACGTTGATTATCGATCCGCCCCCCCTCTCCTTCATGATCTTTCCCACTTGCTGGGTGAGAAAGAACATACCCCTTAAATTGACCTCCATGATCTTGTCGTAAACCGACATGTCCGCTTCGAGCACTGTGCCAAAATAAGGGTTGGTGGCGGCGTTATTAACCAGGATATCGATGGATCCATAATTGTCAAGCGTCTTATTTACCAGATTCTCTATGCCCTCCAGTTTCCCCACATGGGTGGCCACCACCAATGCCTCTCCCCCCAGATCCGTTATCTTTTTCCTTACTTCCTCCAGCGCTTCCTGTTTTCTGCTCGCGAGAACCACCTTTGAGCCCATCTCCGCGAGCCCCATGGCGATAGCTTCGCCGATCCCGCGGCTAGCCCCGGTCACGATTGCCACTTTTCCGGAGAGATCAAATTTTTCGCGATACATTGTGGAAACCTCCTATCTTTTAATTCGACACTATTGGCGGAATCCGATGGGAAATAATCCTTTTTATTATATAGAAATTATCATCGCTTCCAACCTCGCGGTCAACGTATCGGCTATCGCACAGTAATTAATCTCTTTCCCAACGTCGCGTAATAAGCCTTTTTACGAGAGGGGAACTTTTTCATCTCTTACACTAATTAAAAATTAAACTTCTTAGCTGAAATTCGGCGATAATGGAGGGTTGTTCCAATTATGCATTCGCGTGACTTATATCTTCAACCATACAGGAAGCCGGAGACGCGTTGTGCGAAATGCGGACCACCGCTATTTCCTTTCGAGAAGGAATTTATCGGTGAGTAGTTAATATATACTAATGAATGCTTAAGTTGATGGGCGTTCATCATAGGATACGTTTGACCCACAATGCCAAGGCCTCTGAAATTCAATCGCTTGGGAAGGTGAGAGTTGAAATGGATGTAAAAGACGCGGTAAATCTCTATCGCGAGGTACTTTATCGCTACAGCAGAGGCTTCTTCATGGAGGAATTGCTTGGCGGGATCGCGGATGCCCTGGAGGCTGATACATCGATCCTATTCCTTCTCAAGGAGAGTTCAAGGCGCCTGGAGTCCTGTCTTCTTTGGGGCTTAGATGAGCCGGAACGAGAACAGGCTCTTAAAGCCTCTATCCCCTACGATGATTTGGCCACCTTCGCCGAAACAAGTTTGACCACTTTGGACGCGGAATACCTACGCCAGTGGGGTCTAGAATTCCTTCTGTGGCGAGGAGAGGGCGTATCCATGCTCATGCCTATCAGATTTGGCTCCGCTATTCATGCCGCCTTAATCATCAACCTGCGGGGCGCCAAAATGGCTCCAAGCTGTCCACCGATTCGCATCGCTGCGGTCCAGGCTATCCTGGAGATAATTATCGAGTTCTTCTTCTCCGAAAAGATGGAAATTAGCGAAATGGGCAAGGAGAGAAGGGAGGCCAAACTCATGGAGCTAGACTTGCTTTCCAATTATCTCATGCACAATACCGACTACCTGCAGGCCACATCTTTGAGCCTGGACCTCTTGATCAAGCTTTTCGGTATGGACGGGGGAACGGTTCATTATATCGAGGAGGGGGAGAGCTCCGATTTTTATCAGCTTATCGCCTCAAGGGAATGGAGCGGAATGATGGACATTGTGGAACATCTTTTTGAGAACAACCTCATCGGACTGCTCAAGTTCATAAGGGGATCCGACAATGGCAATCTCTGCCTTGATGCTAAGAGCATCACCAAATACTTTCCTGGGGTGAATCCCTATCTCCATGCCCATAATATTAAATCTTTCCTGCTCACACCCCTCTTCAAGGAAGAAAAACTGGTGGGGGTGCTTTCGCTTTTTGGCAAGTCCTATGCAGCTCTGGATGAGAAGGATATAGAGTTACTAGTTCAACTCACCGACCGTCTGGGCAATCTCTTCGCCGAAATGAAAAGGGGGGAGCGTGTTGAAAATTCCGATAGAGAAGGCTGGAAATTGCTCTGTTTAGTTGAGAATCTTGGCCGACTTTTCAAGGAGACGGATGACCTGGAATCTTTTCTATCCTCGTCTCTCCAGATGATTGCCGGTTTCCTCGACGCGCGGATGGCTTTTCTCTACTTTAACCATTATCAACATGGTTATGAGAAATTTTGTTGGCATGGAGATGCTTTATGGGGAGACGAAACCGCACCCCCCCTCTCCTCGAGTTTTCGTAGGATACTTGCCTCCACGAGTCAAATTACATTGGTGAAAACAGAAAGCTCAATTATGGATGAGCTTCCCGGAGCTCATATCAGCAAGCTTGAGAACTTGGTCGCTCTCTTGGTGCCCGCCCGCGATAAGAAGAGCTTATTAGTTATGGGATTGTACCTCCCGCGGGACCAACGGATTCAAAAGGAGTTTATGGAATCCCTCAGTCCATTGGCAACCTTAATTTTTGGTATGTTACAAGCTCGCAAGGATAATGAGGAAAATCTGGCTCATTTACGGCCTATGGATCTGTTCCAATCCTTACAAATGGAGCTTTCCGCCTGCGAAGATGAGAGGGGGATCATCGCCATAACCACCAACAGGGGCAGGGAGATGCTCAATTGCGAGGCGGTAGGTATGCTCATCATGGAAGAGGGCGGCGGTTTTCAGGGACACGTGGAAACCGGCGACGGAGTGGGAAAAGCTGATTTGCTGTTAGTGGCCAACCAGTTTATTGCCGAGGCCATGGATAAAAGTGTAACGCTGCAGCTGGGAGCGGGAGATGAAGAGGTTGCCCTGGAAAACAAAGAAACTGTAACTTCCGCTCTAGTGGTTCCCCTAACGGGAAGACGCGAAAGGTTGGGGGCGCTTATCTTTCAGAAGAGAAAGGCACCATTTACCTTTACCAACTTCCAGAAAAAGTTGGCGGAATGTATTGCGGCGCGAGTTGCTATTGCCCTAGAGGTAATGCGTGAAACTAAACGGATAAAAGCTCATTCCGCAGAAGACGGAAAATTGCTGGAGATATCTAAATTGCTTCAATCGTTCAAGAAGATGGAGGATTTGGGAGCGGGATTGCAGCTCAAGTTGAGAGCTCTAGCAGACGTCGACTTTCTATACATATGGATCTCCCTTGGAGATAAGCCCCAGTCATGGGCATGGCGGAATGCGGAATTGTATGGCCTAAACGACCTGGACGAACTTTTCAAGCCAGATAGTCCGTTGTCAAACGCTTTAACCAGAGGGGAAATGATTACATGCGAAGATTTTCCTGATTTAACCTATAAATTAAAGGATAAGGTTCCCTTCGCTAGAGAGTTGCGACTTTGTTACGCTTTCCCCCTTAAGGAGAAAGATAAATTCCTCGGAGCCCTTCTGGTGGGGAAATCAAATTTCAGTCCGTTTTCTCCAGAAGAGATCAACCTCTTAAAGAAATTAGCCGCCTTTTTAGCCCCCATCGTCACTAATCTGTGCGAACACGAAAGCATGGAGAGGGAATATCTACAGCTAAAGGAAGGTCATCGGGAGTTGGAAGAGACGCTACAGGCTAAGACGGACCTCCTGAACATCGCATCCCATGAGGTTCGCCATCCTTTGACCCTTATAACGGGTTTTTCCGAGGTGCTCAGAGACTATTATGAGAGCATGTCCGAGCAGGAGCGCAAGGATGTCGCGGAGAAGCTAATCCGAGCCGGCGATCGCCTCAGAAGAAGCGTGGTAAACATGATGGAGGTCTCGCAACTGGAGTCGGGAAAGCTCAGCATACACTTGGAGGAAGTGAATCTCTCAAACCTTCTGCAATGTTTAACAGAAGAGTTGAAAGTGCGGTCATCGGATATATTCATCAATGGAGACGTGCGAGACGATGCGGAAAAGATAATTGCGGACCGGGATAAGCTGGAGGTAATTCTCTTCAACCTGGTGGATAACGCCGCTAAATATTCCCCCGCTGGGTCCACCGTGAACATATCTGCCAGGCGCTCCAACGGAGAGGCGATATTGACCATCAGCGATCAAGGGAGAGGTATCCGGGAAGACCAGCTAGACTCCATATTCCAGCCTTTCAATAAAGGAGAGGGCGAGGAGAGGGGCTCCATTAAAGGGATGGGGCTAGGCCTATATATCGTCAGGAAGTTAGTGGAAGCGCATGGCGGGAGAATAACGGTACACAGTAAGCTGGGCGAAGGTACTATCTTTTCCATCTTCCTTCCCCAACCTCCCGGCAATCAGCAAAATGAAATATCGTCCCTGGCTAGCTATCTCAAGGAAGCCTGAAAGAAAGGTCTTCTTTGAATTGGGAAATGTTTGAGGAATAATTTTTCATCATTACTATCTATTCCCTTATTTTCTCTGGAACAGCGTCTTTTCTCCAGAAGGGGCGTTTGGGTAGGGCGAAATCCAAAGTTTTTATGTAAGACGAGTTTCTTAGTTGGTGAGGAATTTTCAACGTCACGCGGAAAACAATAATAATTTACGTGCTGAAAATTGACGCGCTCTTCGTTGGTCAAGAATTTTCAACGCCGCCTCAAGGAAACCTAATAAAACTTCTCCGAGGTTATCACATCCTCGCTAAGGCTGTAAGGAAGCGCCGGTTATCTGGCGATAGATATCTTGGTAAAGCATGGCCGTCTTGCTCACCACCTCCGGAGGAAGCTCCGGGGGTCCGTCTTCCTCCTTCCACCCCGACTTCTCCAGGAAATCCCGGATAAACTGCTTGTCAAAGGGGGGTTGGGATCTTCCCTCCTCATAGCTATCCACCGACCAGAAACGGGAGGAATCGGGGGTTAGCATCTCGTCGATGATAAGTAACTCCTCCCCCTCAAAACCGAACTCGAACTTGGTGTCGGCTACGATAATGCCTTTATTCAAAGTGTATTCTTGAGCCTGGAGATAGATTTCAATGGACGCATCTCTGATTTTTTCGGTCAACTCCCAACCCAAAACATCCGCCATCTTTCTTATGGATACGTTAATATCGTGCTCGCCCACTTCCCCTTTAGTAGAAGGGGTAAATAGGGGTTCCTCAAACTTGGAGGATTCCTTTAGCCCACTGGGCATGTCCATTCCCCCAATCTTGCCTGTGCGTTGGTATTCCCTCCAAGCAGACCCCGTTAAATAACCTCTTACGATCGCCTCGAAGGGTAGGGGTTGGGTCTCCTTAACTATCATGCAGCGACCCTTCAGCTTAGCAAGAATTTCCTCGTCATCGATATAATCCTCTAACTCCTTATAGGTAAGGTGATTTGGGAATATGTCTTCCATTCGC
>JACVIX010000044.1 GCA_015711725.1 Candidatus Geothermincola primus
TTATTTCTTCTTGGCAGCAGTCTTCTTGGCTGGTTTCTTCGCCGCGGTCTTCTTGGCAGCAGTCTTCTTGGCTGGTTTCTTCGCCGCGGTCTTCTTGGCAGCAGTCTTCTTGGCTGGTTTCTTCGCAACTGGCATGTCTACCTCTCCTTTCTCTAATAAATTGCTTTATCCTATTTTTTCGCTCCCCGTCAAACTTTCCCTTCAAAATCTGATCAGCAAATTTCTTCTTGAAAAGAGCGCGAATTTAACTCCCTTGAAGCAATGAAGCCACGCCTTAACCTATGAAAACTAGCTCCATTGGCTGAATTAAGGACTTAATAAATATTTACAATATGTTAAATAATCAAACACCCCTTGATGATGATGAGGAAAATATTCCTTGTCGGTTAGGTTATAACTTTCAATCCCATGGATTGAAAACGAGCATTACCAATACTTTAGAAGTATGAAATCCGCGGGAAGCGAGAATGCGGAATACGTGGGTACATAGTCTTCGCAAGTATCTATTCTTTTATAGCGCCGAACTTTCTTTCTCTTCTCCTGAATTCCTCAATCGCCAACTTTAGATCGTTGCGGGTAAAGTCGGGCCAGAGAACGTCGGTGAAATAAAGCTCGGCATAAGCGAGTTGCCATAGCATGAAATTGCTCAATCTCTTCTCGCCGCCTGTCCTAATCAATAGATCTATATCGGGAAGATCGGGTATATAGAAGAAACTCCTCATCAATCTTTCATCGAGGGCATCCTCGGCCAGTCTGCCACTTCCTATCTCTTTCGCCACCGTAAGCGCGGCGTCGAAGATTTCTCTTCTGCCTCCATAATTAAAGGCTATGGTTAAGGTCATGTTGGTATTCCCCGCGGTAGTCTCGGAAGCTAAATCGAACCATTTCAAAACGTCCTCAGGTAAACCCTCCCTCAGTCCCAGATGCATCATTCGCACTCCCAGGCTATTGAACTCCTGCAATCGCCTCTGCAGTATATCCTTGCTCATGTTGATAAGGAAAAGCACCTCTTCGGGGGGGCGATTCCAGTTCTCCGTGGAAAAAGCGAAGAGGGTGAGCGCTTTCACTTTCCACTCGGCTGAAGCTCTGACCGTTTCCATGATGGCTTCTTCCCCAGCCTTGTGGCCCTCGATACGCGGTAGTCCTTTCTTTTCCGCCCATCTTCCGTTGCCATCCATGATAATGGCTATATGATTGGGCACGTTCTCAAATGGCGAATCTATCATAATAACCTCATTTCTGCGGTTTACCAGATAAATATACTTAAAGCATGGCTATATGTCCACTATGTTTCTGAACTAGGCACTATGTTTCTGAACCAAGACACCATATAGGTAGACCCATAGAACATTTGGCCAACTTGAATAGCAGGGTTGGTTTGAGATGGGACATCCAAGAAACGTTCCCCTGGTAATTCTAGTTTATTTGTTTTTCAGAGTAGAAGTTGGTTTCCTCACTTTTTCAGAGTAGAAAATGTGTAAATTAACGATATAACATCTATCTCCTAACATAGAAATACGACTTCCCTTTTACCTCTTATCAGTTTAAACCCCGAAATCGTACTCCAATTTTCTTAACTCAAACCCATCTTTTTCGCCAAATCACTTAAGAAAATCGAAATGCTGACGAATTATATTGTGTGAGTCTTTTTAGGAGTTGAAATCAAGGATGTGGGTTTCAGAAGGAGTTGACGGCGGACTACCCATGGAAAATAAACCAAGTAAAGATATTCCAGGAACAAGAGGGCGAGATCTAAAAGTTTTTAAGAGCTTCTTTACCAAGAAGCTGGAACGCAAACTGGAAGAAAGAGCCATAGAAATTCCTTACTCTTATATCGTGCTCATGGATACCCCCTTCGAGCAGTTCTCCGAGGAGGATAAGATTATTTACGATACCCAGTTCCGAGCACTGTCTTACATATTCGTGGAGCTGCTCAGCGAGGTTTACGAATCTATGGGCAGCAATCGTCAGGGTTGGGAGGACATGGCCGACAGATTGAAGCCAACGCCCATTAAGGTTTTGGCTAAACTGGTGCTAACGGAACTGGATCGCCTTGATCAATTGGAGGAGGAGCCTCCCCCAGTTGAGCAACAGCCGGGAAAAGTTAAGATCCAAGTGAAGAAATACGGGGCAACCTCACCTAGCGAGAAAAAAGAACGATGGTGGGAAAAGAAGATTTTCTAAGAAAAAAACCGGCAACCCCCAACCTCAATATAATCTGCATATGTAACGTACAAAATATAAATTCCGCTTTATCAGGTTTTGTAAAAAGATGACTAAACTTTCTCGCCGCATATTAATAACTAGCCCATAAGAAACATGCGCATCTAAAATCGGAAATAATGAATCTTTTTCCTCGCGCATAAGATCTTGCGTCGGATAAACTTTCCCTATGATTTTAAAAAATGGCTAGGTTAATGTTAAGCATCAGACTCTTTTACATGAGATAAACTTTCATTATGATATAATTCCCCAAGTGAGGGATAAATCAACATATAGGAGGGGCTATGGATCGCGAGACCTTATTGAAGGAAGAGATATGCGAAATCGGAAGGAGATTATGGTTGAGGGGAATGTCCTCCGCTAATTCCGGCAATATTTCCGCGCGAGTTAGCGACAACGAGGTGGTCATCACTCCCACCTTGGTTAGCAAGGGCTTCATGAAACCGGAACAGATACTCACCATGAACCTGGAGGGCGAGGTGTTGAGAGGTGAGGGTTACCCCACCACAGAGACCCCTATGCACCTTAGCATCTTCAAAGCCCGCAAGGACATCCAAGGGGTGGTTCACGCTCATCCTCCTGTGGCCACCTCGTTCGCTGTGGCAGGAAAAGCACTGAATCTACACCTTATTCCTGAAGCGGTAATCTTCCTCGGAGAGGTTCCCCTGATTCCCTTTCAACCCCCGGGAAGTCAGGAACTGGCGGAGTCCATCATCCCCTACTTAGAAGAATATGACGCGGTACTGCTGGAAAATCACGGAGCCATCTCCTGGGGTTCCGACTTGACCCAGGCTTACCATCGTATGGAAACTCTGGAGTTCTGCGCGGAGATAACCCTTTATTCCCAGATACTAGGTGGGGCGCGTGAAATTCCTTCCCCCGCAAAAGAAAACCTCCTAGCCCTGAGGGCTATGATGAAACACAAGCAATAGTTATAAAGCCAATGAAAAGCCGAATTTTTCCCTGCGCCGCGGAGGTGAGGCACAACCCCGGGCAATGCAATCGTTTTCATTTAACCCAAAACGGGATTATTGCCCTTGACCTTTATTCATTATCCCGGGCGTTGGACCCTGAGAGCCATCTTACCTGACATGCCACCTTCTTCACCTCAACTTTTAGCCTGAAAAAAAAGATCGACCAACGTTTGTCCAGGTCGCCCGCATTGGTAGAGATATCATTTACCGACACCACCAGAGATTAGAACAAGACATGGCGGTCATCTTCTATCTTTTTTACTTTCCTTACCTAGCCAACCACCGGTATGACCAGAGACTCGGGCAAAAGTTATGTTAGAATTATCAAAACGCTAAAAGTGGGTGAATTAATTTGATCTCGAATGACGAGGAAAATTGGGAATCCTTAACCGATGAGGAACTGGTCTCTATTTTCTTGGAAGGAAAAGACCAGGCATTCGAGGCTATCGTCCATCGCTATCATGCCCAGATACTTAACTTGGCTTATAGAATACTGGGAAACCGTACCGACGCGGACGACGTGACCCAGGAGATTTTCGTATTACTTTACAGGAAGTTGAAGACCTTCAGGGGGGAGTCTCGTTTCTCCACCTGGCTATACCGAGTCTCGGTTAACGCATGTAGGGACCATATAAGAAAGAATCGTCTTCAAATTTCTCTTTCCAGTCGCTCCGACGAGGATATGCCCGAATGGGAAGAGAGGATCGCCGCAAACTCAATAGAGCATCCCGACGAATTGCTCATCACCATGGAGACACAGAAAAAGGTTCAAGCGGCTATGAAGAAACTTCCTCAAAAATTTCTTGTGGTATTATATTTACATGATATCAAAGGCTATGATTATAAGGAAATCTCCGAGATTCTGGGTATATCTTTGGGCACGGTGAAATCTCGACTAAACAGGGCGCGCCAGAAAATGCTGCAGGAACTTGCTCCTCTACCGGAACTAAGTGGGAACGAAGAGGCATCTAATTTAAAGAGTAACGGAGAGGATCCCCAGAAGGAAGGTCCTTCCTTCGTAACACAACCAAGGAGGGAAAACCTCAAGTGAATTGTCGCAGTTGCAAATCGCGCCTCTCAACATATATAGACGGGGAACTTGAAGCCAGCTTCGCCCGCCGAGTACAAGAACATCTCCAGAAATGTGATAACTGTAGAAAGAGCGAGCTGGAATTGAGAAGCTTGGTGAATACGTTGCAGAGTTCACCGCTTCTCCAGCCCACCGCCGAGGAGACCCGGAATTTAGCGAAAATCGTGTTGGAGAAGGCGAAGGAAACTGACCATATCACCATCACCCGTACCAGGCCTTGGCTGCCACGAGTGGCAACCGCGGCAGTGGTAATTATCCTTATTCTAGCGGGGTTCTGGATTACCCTCGCTCTATTGCCGGAAGAGAAAGAGGCCGAGGTACCAGCTGGCAAACCCACCTCAGAGACATCGTTAGAACAGGAAGGTGGGCTGTTAGGATCAGAAGAGTCAACCCCAGGAATCTCTCAGGAGCTTTCCGGCACCGCCGCCGACATGGAGAGTCTTATTCCCTCCCAGATTCCCAAACCCAATCTGGTCCTCTCAAGCCATAATTATAACGCCGACGAGATCGAGCAATACTCCAAGGATATAGGAACCCGCTTCGTGTTTTACTCTAACATCTGGTACGACCCCAAAACCTCATCCGGTAGCGCTGCTCGTCTTCCCACCCATGATTACGTCCCAATAAGGGAAAGGCTAGCGCAGGAGATGCTCAGCCTGGCCCAGAGCAATCAGGGAGATCCTGACTCCCTGCGCAAAGCTTTATCCATGGTGTCAGAGGCTCTCTCGGATACCCAAAAACCTCAATTGCCTTGCTTCGCGGAACGTGCCTATTTTAACGGCGAGCCAGTCTGGATCCTATCCTACAGCACCCCGGAGGATGGTTACCTCTTCTCCGATCCCCAATTAGCATTGTTGGCCAAACTGGTAAGGCAAATCTGGTATCAAGAATATCAGAAAAACCTATCCTTGCTCGGGTCATTCCCCTACCACTTGTTATGGAACCTGATTGACAAAGGCTATACTGTGCAAGGAGAGGGGGAGAACCAGGTAGCCATTATCAGGCTTGCCGAAAACAACAACCTCATTATCAATCTCAAAGCATACAGGGAAATACTCAATCACCCGGTAGTGCGTCTTATGATAGGAGAGTCCACCGTTACCAATATGGGCAAACTGGACCTCCTGGAGGTTCTGGGCAAGCGAGTCTGGGTGGTTAATCCCTGGAAAGACAGGATTGAATTCCAGCCGCTCCCCTGAGCATGCCATCTTTTCCTTTGCAGACATGCTCTATCTATGTAACCATACGCTTGCCTGAAAGCCTTCACTCTTACATTAATTGGATTATCCTTAGGGACGCGCATGGTATTCTCCATTTATAAGAATGCGCGTCGCTTATCAATTCCCTGAAAATGTTTTCGTCCTCGGAAGAACGAATCAGACGCCTCTGGAGAAAATAAGGCCTCGCCTATAAAATGCGGGCGTCATCTTACAATATCTCAAAAGACGAATAGTTTATTGGGATCCACCTCTTCCCTCAATATTCTGAGCTCTTCTGCCGTGGGCTTAGGGGTCTCCACTACGTCATCAGGTATGATCATCTCGAAACCGGTAAATTCCTGAATTACTTCGGGAGTAACCCCCGGATGATAGGAGATAAGTTTCATTCTACAGGTCTCTTCATCGAAACCCATCACTCCCAGGTGAGAAAGAACCCTCCAAGGACCTCCACCTACCAGACCCGCTTTCTCCCTTTCTCCGGGCCCTCCTAGGAAACCAGGTGTGGTGATGTAGTCACACCTCTCGGGAAAGCGTTGGGGAAGATGAAGCCCCATAAAGATCACCTTCCGGCAGAGGGAGGCGATATCGTTGGCTCCTCCCGAACCGGTCAGTCTCACCATAGGCTTATCATAAGGCCCGATGCAGGTGGCGTTGATATTCCCGTACATATCGATCTGCGCCCCTCCCAGGAACCCCACGTCCGCATATCCCGCCCTGGAATGCCCGAAGACGGAAGTCATGGATAGAATTATGGCCGCCTTATGACAGGTCCAGGGATCCGATACCGACCAGGGGAGCTGCGCGGGCTTAGGATCGATAGTCCCCGACTCATATATGGCCATCATATTGGGAGCATGGAGCTTCTGAGCTAACAGAGCGCCCACTAAGGGAAGCCCGGTTCCCACGAAGACGCTCTCCCCATCCTGAATCATTCTAGCCGCCACGCAAGCCAACAGTTCCCTGGGTGTATATTCAATCTCGCTCATCTTCGTTCCCTCCTATATGGCTTTCTTGGCAACTTCTTCGTATCTCCAGTCACGCTCGCCACCCACGCCCCAGTAGCCAAGATTGTAATAAGCCGCCTCGCAGGCCAATTGTTCCAATCGCTTCACATAATCCAGCACATGCATGTTCTCCTCCTCCGCGGCCATGGCTATCATCTCGTAATGATTCTCGGTCCCATAAATGTACTTTTCGATCCACTCCTTAGTGCCCTCCGGGGTCTTCCAGAACTCCCTCACCACTCTCTCCTGAAGCCTGCGGTCGAAATAATACAGACCTGGCATATCCCCGGGCCATGCACCGTAAGGCACTTCGCATACTGCGTCCACGCAATAATGTGGGATAATCACCTGATGGGGATTGCTTCGGATGTCCTCGGAACCCACTATCCTCTCACAGGTAACCACCACTTTTCGAGCGGCGATGGCGATAGCGGTATCGTTCACGGATACGCCCCAAATGCGGCTGTTTCCGAACTTGTCCGCATGATGGACATGAAATATTGCTAAATCGGGGTAGATCGCTGGCACCAGACATACCGGCTCACCGGTCCAGGGGTCGTCCACCACTTTGATGTAGGGATTGCTCTTGATGATATCCGTACCCAGCATGCTCTTGCAGGCCACAAAATTGAGACCCTGCTCTGCGGCTCGCAAAGCTAGAGCTAAGCCCCCATGACTCCATTCCGAATAGATTTTCAGGGTACCATTCTCGACTCCTCTACGGAAGGGGGATATCAGCCCGCGCATCTCCACCCCAACATAAGCGACGTGTGCTCCTTCCATTCCCCCATTTTCATGCCATACACTGTTTAAGCCCCCTGGCGTGAATATTCCCACCAGATTTTTCTTTTTCTGCCTACCGATCTCCCAGTAGGCCGCCAAGGGTCCCCTTACATAAGCGAAGCCAGTCTCAATAATGGAATCGCCATCTTCCACAAAAGTAGCTATGGCCTCCTTCAAATCCATGACTTTGTCTTTTTCGGCGCGGGACTTTTTTAGCTTCCACTCCCTCGCCAACTTGTGATCGAATAACCGATCGTTCGCGTGGGACATAATTCTCACCTCCTGAGCTCGTCGAAGAATAGAAATAGAGCGCAATTCGCAACATAAATAAAAAATGACAACCAAAGCTTATGCGGAAAATGAGTAAAAGCTGTCGGGGATGGATTTAAATATTTGAAGAAGAAAGAGTTAAATATCTTCCTCGGTAGGTCACTGCTGGATATCTGCTTCATCTAAACCTCTAATGTTCTGCGTCTATACTGCAAATCATATATATTAAAGCAAGGATTCGCCCAAATGTCCACAGCATCTTGGAGCTCACTATTCAAGCTAAAGATCAACCGCTATCAATCACTAATTGGAATGAGAGCCAAAAGTTTCATCATTCACTCGTGAATCATCTCTCTGGAATTTGGAAGAAAAAGATCTTTCTTTCGTTTCACCCTGAAAAACATAAGCAACCCATCTTCGTCTTACAATTTTCATCTCTTAAAAATTTATAAGGAAAAGGATTTTTCTTTCATTTCACCCCGAATTAAAAAAGGCAATCTATCCTCTTCCTTCATTTTTCGACTAGCTGATAGATTTAATCTTAACCCACTAAAGCCAGACTATACCTATTGGAACTTCTAAGGGTCTGCTGAAACTAGACGGGCGAAAATGACCAAGCTTACGGTTATTCTTTGGAGAAGTCGCGTTCATCGATAACTGGCGCGTTAAAGATTTCTTAAAAAATCTTACGCTCTCCATACTCGCTTGGATTCAGTAACCAAGTGACGCCGCTCATACTCAACAAAGGGAAAAATGGTTATTTTAATCGAAAACCAAACTTAAGGAAGGCAAATGAAATATAATTGAAATAAAAGAGAGGAGAACTTTTATGCATGAACTTTCAGTGACCGAAAGCATAATCAGTATCTGCCTTAAACACGCCTATATGAACAACGCTAATCGGATCAAGAAGATCAATATCACCTTGGGGGAACTGACCGGCATAGTGGACCAGTGCGTGACCTTCTATTGGGACATGCTGGCAAAGGACACAATCGCCGCCGACGCCGAGCTTTGCTTCACCAAAGTTCCGGTAAGGGCCAAATGCACCAGTTGCGGGAAGGAATTTAGGGTAAAAGAATACGACCTCACCTGTCCCCGATGTGGGAACCAGAAAGCTGACCTTCTGTCAGGCAGAGAATTTCAAGTGGATTCCATAGAGATTGAGTAGGTGGGTATATGGAGATAGAGATCTACGAGGGCGTATTCGACGCCAACGAGCAACTCGCCAGAGAAAATCAGGAAACGTTTAAAAAGAGCGGCATCTACGTGGTAAACCTGATGGCGTCCCCGGGAGCCGGTAAGACCTCACTGGTGATGCACACGGTCAGCAATCTCAAGGACCGGATGGCTATAGGAGTTATCGAAGGAGATATAGCGTCCAAGGTAGATGCCATGAAGTTGAAAGATTTGGAGATTCCGGTAGTGCAAATAAATACGGGGGGCGCATGTCATCTGGACGCCAACATGATCAAGCAAGCACTTCCCCATTTTGACCTGAATAGCCTAGATTTGCTTATCGTCGAGAACGTGGGAAACTTGGTCTGTCCCGCGGAATTTCGCCTAGGGGAAAATCTCAAGGTGATGATACTCTCCGTGGCGGAAGGCGATGACAAACCGCTTAAATATCCCCTCATGTTCAGCGAGACGGATGTGTTGCTTATCAATAAAATCGATCTTTTAGAGTTCTGTGATTTCGATTTAGAAAGAGCCCGTGACACGGTAAAGAGAATGAACGACCGTATCGCAATCTTCGAGATCAGCTGCCGTACCGGTGAAGGCTTAAAAGCGTGGTTCGATTACCTTTACGATAAAGTCTCGAAGAAAGAGTGAGGGGTGGATCCTTTCACGTAAATTCTAACCAGACACTTAAGTCTTATATAAACCCATTCCTAAATTCTCTGTTGACAAATTGGCCACACTTCGCCATGTGTCCGCGCATCAGCGTGAAATGGGTCATGCTTTTTATGGACATTTTCAAATTAACGGCTATTTCAGCAGAAAGACTACGAGGAGCGCGAGAGAGATGGCTATTCTATAAGCTATGAAGGGCGTGAGGTCTTTCCTCCTTACTCTTCGTAAAAGCAATTTAATGGCTAACATCCCGAAGAGCATGGAGGTAAAGATTCCCACAAGCATAGGCACTAGGAAATCCCGATGCAAGCCTTCTTCAAACATCTTGAGCAGGGAATATGCGCTAGCCGCGGCAATGGTGGGCAGAGATAGCAAGAAGGAGAATTCCACTGCGTCCTCTCGTGTGAGACCCTCCAACATACCAGCGGAGATAGTCGCCCCCGATCTGGATACGCCGGGGATGAACGCAAGTATCTGGGCCACTCCTATTGCCAGACTTCCCGAATATCCCATTCTTTCCGCCCTTCGATAGGGCTTGTACCTTCTATCTATCCAGAGAAGCACGAAGGAAAAGCACAAGAGGGCGATTATTATTAGAATGGGCATATTCTCCATGGCGGAAACCGCGTCTTTGGCTATTATCCCAATTACCAAAGCAGGAACTAGCGCTATAAGGATATATATAGCCATCCTCCTATCCCGATCCTCACCGATTCTTGCCTCGAGCACCGCCTTGCCACCAGCCAGCAGAAGTCTGAATGCGGTTTTATAATAAAGCACTAGGATGGCCAGAAGGGTTCCCAAATGTATGGAAGCGATAAAATAGACCTGCGGTTCTCCCCAATCGAATAACCAGATTATCAAGGCTAAATGCGCTGTGCTGGAGATAGGCCACAACTCGGTCAACCCCTGAACCGCTCCCAAAATTAAAGCCTGATATACAGGCATAAACCCCCCTCTTCCTCAACCAAATCGGGCCTGTTTTTCCCTGATAAACTTACCCCGCTGCGCCAGCATGCTCATCACCCTCACTGCCCTCTCCGGATTGGGATAAATGCATAATTTCTCATTTCCCTGGGGAAGGCGGTGATATTCCTCTTCCCTCTGGGGCATCCCCACCGCCACAATGGGTTTCCCGTAGATATTCATCATCTCCAGCGCGGTTTCTATAAAACGAGCTGCGACTTCATCCAGAACCCTGATCATACGTTCCTTTTCTTCCTCCTTCAAGGGATATAGCTCCGAATTAATCATGTCCAGGAAGGATAAATTGGCATTGATGGTCCCCAGCGAAATAATGCAGTCATATTCCTCGCAAGCGGCCAATATCTTAAGGCTCTCTATGTGGCGGTTTATATCGATAACCCCCACCAGATCAACGGGATTCCCCTTGCTCCAATAAGAGGGGAGGATATCATCCAGCCTTCCCTTTATTTGGGAGGGAAGTGGCGGTACATCCAGACCAGCCCTCTCGCATAAATCGGCGGTAACCACTCCCCAACCCCCTCCCCAGGTAAGGATAGCCACCCGACTTCCTCGTGGCAGTGGTAGCTTAACCAAAGCATCCGAGAAATCGAGCATCTCTTCTGTGGTGGTTGCGCGGGCCATTCCCAATTGACGTATCATCCCCTCGTATATCTCCTGGTCGCCCGCCATAGCGGCGCTGTGTGACGAGGCAGCCCGGTGCCCCGCCCCAGTGCCCCCTGCTTTATATATGACGATGGGCTTTTTCGCGGCCACCTCTTTTGCGGCCAAGAAGAATCTGCGAGGGTCCTTGAACCCTTCCACATATAGGAGTATAACTTCAGTGAGATCATCCTGTGCGAAATATTCCAGATAATCCACGAAGTCCAGGTCCGACTCGTTTCCGATACATACAAAACGGGAAAAACCAACGCCTTTATGGGAACCCCAGCCTAGCATCTGGGTCCCAAGGTTGCCGCTTTGCGCCGCGAAAGCGATCTTTCCGGGCAAGGGATGGACTGCCGGCATTAACGCGACTAGGGAGTGGGGAGCAGAATATATCCCCATGGTATTGGGGCCTACAACACGAAGCCCTAGGTGATGGGCCCTGCGAACCATTCTCTCCTCCATCTTCTTTCCCTCCGCGTCGGACTCGCTGAATCCTCCAGCGATAACGATTACCGTCTTGGCGCCAGCCCTCGCGCAATCTTCAAGCGCTCCTTCCACTTTCTCCGCGGGGACCGCCATCATCACTAGGTCAAGGGGTTCCGGCACATCTACTGCCTTTGGATATACCGGTAGACCATGCACCTCACCCCCTTTGGGATTGACCAAGTAAAGCCGGCCTTTATATCCACCACCAATGATATTACGGGGTATGATATTACCCCACTTATTGAGTGAGCTTGATGCTCCTATCACGGTGATGTTGCGGGGATTGAAGAGGGTTTTCACAGCAACGGACGCTTCTGGTGCATGCATTGCTCTACCTTTCACTACCAATCTTGTCCTGAACCAAAGTTTTTCCCACTCGCCGCATATATTATACGACAACTCTCGTAAGGGGGAAGTTGAATACGAATATTGAATCTCGTAGGACAGCGCGTAACTTTGAAAATGCGTTTAGGAGTGATAAAATCAAATGGGTGGCTGGGGAGCCGCCTATTAAATGTTTATTAGCGCTGCCCAGAGGCTTATTATGATGAAAATGTACAAGGAACTGGGTTATTCCGCGAAGGATGTGTACAAAGTACGCATCAGCAAAGGATTCGTTGACGCGAAATTTGGTGAGGGTTTCCTGGTAGAAATTTGGGACTTTCGTGCGCAGCGCATAGTGCATGGGGAGAGGCACAAAGATCTCAATACCGCCAGGCGTAGGGAGAAAGAGATCAAGAGCGATCTGGAGAACATGCCTTTAGAAAGGTTTCAGCAGACATATCTGAAGAAGAAATCCCTTTAAGAATCAAGCAATATAAAATTCGAGGAATATCACAGGTACCGTTTCAGTTCATTTTAACTTTTTCCGCAACAAACTTCCTATGTCTCCGTCGTAGCTGATGGATTATCATTCCAAGCAATTTCCTCAAATTTTATACTTTTATAGATTATTCCTTCCTGTAGAGCTGGAGCATACGGTCCAAGCGTCGAAGTACCGCTTCGCGCAGCTCAGGTGGCTCCAAAATCCGCACAGATTTTCCATATCGAAGGATCTCCTTCTCCAGCCAGGCAAATTCCTCAGTATACAAAGTGCAGGTTAAGGAACCATCCTCGTTCGGCTCTTTCTCCGAGAAATTATCCTGTTCGAGAGCCCAGTTAGCCATTGAACAGTCAAACCAGAGCTTGGCCTTCTTGCCCCTGAAAGTCCCAAAGGGGTGAATCGCCTCATCTGCCCCTTCCAATTCGCCAATCAGCGCAGGTTCATACTTTTCCCTCAATATATTTATGTTTTTTATGCGGTCCACGCGGAAAAGCCTCCACTCGCCGGATTGATGATCCCAGCCATAAACATACCAGTTACCTGAACCGAAATATAACTTGCCCGGATTGAGTCGACGGGTGGAGATTGCGTCCCTGCCGGAACTGTAATATTCCATCTCAACTATCCTCTGTCTCTCTATAGCTTTCCTCAATATCCTCAATTTAGGCTGATCGGGATGTTCGGGGTGGAGGACGATTTTTTTATCCGCCACATCCGCATATGCCTGGCCAAGACGGGGTATTGCCTGTTTTATCTTTTCCAAAGCGGAATTAAGAGCTGTTGCTTCGCTCAATCCCATTAGTTCGGAGAGGGCACAGCCCGCCAGATAGAGGGCGGCAAGGTCATAATCGGTAAAACGCAGAGGCCGTGAGAAATAATCAGCCATGTGTATATAGATATTTTCGCCCTCTATATTCACATCAATCAAATCGGCAGGGGTATAATCCGGTTGTCCACAAAACCAGATGATATTCAGATCATCCAGCAGTTCATCCTTACTTATCTGGAACACCTCGCAAACCTCGTCTATGGTCACCGGCTGATGTTTAACTATATAAGGAATGAGCGTCAATATCCTGCTGAGCCGCGATTCTGTCCTTGCCATAAGATCAACCCTTCTGCCAGATCTCCTTAAGTTCCTCGAGCGTCGCACGCATATCCTCTCTCAAGTCAGGTGGAGATAGGATTTCCGCATCCTCCCCAAAGGAACATACCCATGAGACCAGAACATCTCTATTCTTCACTTTAAGAATGAGGGTGCAGCTTCCGTCCTTACCTTTTACACAAGGGTATCTGGCGCCCAGATTCTCTTCCACCCACCACGCTAACTTGGGTGAGAACCTGACTTTCGCCTCAAACTCTTCGCCTTCCTCAAATTCCCAAGGTTCCCTATTTGAATAGTCCTGAACCTGAAAATCAGATGGACGCGAAAAGTCTGAGCCCTTACCCTTTGGTCTGGCTAGTTCCACGTTCGACTTTATCCTGGATATTCTAAAGGAACGCACCCCTTCCCTGAAATGGCAGTAGCCCACCAGATACCAGCATCCACGAGCATAATACAAACCGTACGGATCCACCTCTCTTTTAATGGGTTTCCTCTCATGCAGAGATAGGTATTCGAAGACCACCGTTTTCTCGTCAATAACCGCGCGCAATAGCTTGGATAGGTTCTCCCCCTCCATTCCCCCATCGGAGGCAAACCAGTCCAAATTGGGCTTCTCCCCCATGCTCTCCACACCTAGATCGGGGCTTAACTTCATCAATGCCTGCTGCACTTCCTGCGAGAATAGGAACCCTCCTTTTCTCACCAACCGATGAAGAAGCCAGAGGGCAAGCTGCTCATCTGGATCGAAATCCACAATCGGCAGGTAATAATCATCCTTACTTATCCTATAGCCAGTCTCCTCACCGAATACATCTATGGGTTCCATGACAATGGGTACACCCATCTCTCGCAGCTCCTTTTTATCCCTTTCGAACATGCGCTTGAAAGAAGCCATATCTTCTTGATCGTATCCCTGAACCGAAAATCTTATCTCTTCTAATGACACAGGTTTTTTCGCTTCCAGCAGCATGGCTATAAGATTGAGCTGCCTCTCCGCTTTCTTCCTGCTCATAAAGCCAATTATCCCCTTTGGTTATGGGTCTTTAAAGCCCGAGATCCGTCTCCTCGCCTGCCCAATTACCCGCGTCAGCTTCAGTTTCTATTATAATAAAGGTCCTAAATAAGTTTCACTCCTTGAAACTTAGTTCCAACTAAGCAACTGGTGAACCATATTTTTTAAGAGTCTGAAAGTGGAAGATAGAAGTTAGAATTCGCATAATGATTATTATGGTTGGTTTGAACAGCTATTCTAATTCCGCCTAAGGAACTGGTGAACCATATTTTTTAAGAGTCTGAAAGTGGAAAGCAGAACGCGCTTAGAAATACCATGGTTGGTTTAACCCCTTGTTCTTATGAGAAAAGTCTTCTTGTAGAAAAGGTAAGGGGTGCAATGAGATGGTCATATTAGGAATTAAGGTCAATTTATCCTGGTTATGCCGTGAATCTCTATCAACCCCAACAGTGAATTCTTCCCCCAACCTGAGCATATAAAGAGGGGTGCGGATGAGCGTTGAGGTTATCTTCACCGTCTTCTTCATCGTCTTTCTGGCGGAATTGGGCGATAAAACCCAGTTGCTCTTGCTGACCCTTTCCACACATCATGCGCCCAGAAAGGTATTCTGGGGGGCTTTCTCGGCGATACTTATTCTAAACATTATAGCCGTCGCTCTGGGAACTTTCCTCTATCACCTGATTCCCATGAATCCGTTGCGTTGGTTGTCCGGTGGCTTGCTCTTACTCTTCGGAATCTTGATCTTCCTTCGTCGGTCTCCCTCCGTAAGGGAAGAGAAGCCAGCGGAACGATCCTTTATAAAAAGTTTTTCTCTAATTATATTGATGGAGCTCGGCGACAAAACTCAGCTTTCCCTAATCGCACTTGCCGTAAGATATGGAAATCCCCTCTCCGTCTTTTTTGGAGGCACTCTGGCACTGGGCCTCTCCTTTTTACTTGCGGTATTCATAGGGAGCCGTCTCGCTCGCCTCATCCCTTATGAAAAGATCAGGTCCATATCGGGAGTTATCTTTATCGTGTTTGGTCTGGCGTTGATAATGGGAATCGCCTGAAGCGACTGCACAGGATTATAAAACATAAACCGTCATGCTCTTATCTTCGAAGATAGAGATTCGAGGGAATTCGACTCCATTCATTATGAAAATTAATTGATACGCTTATCAATATCATTTCCGCAATAAATCGCATATGAAGAAAGAAAGGCTGTATAAATATTGATGAGGGTAATCAAGTACAACTAAATTTCAGCGTTTCTGAACTATCAATGGGTCATACAATAGATTGTTTACTACGAAGACCAGATAAAGGATAAATACACAATGACACCAGGTAAGAGAAAGTAACAGAATGTAACAGAATTAATGATATTTGCATAATATTCGCACAAAAAGCCAGGGCATCTTATCTAGATGCCCTGGCTTGGCATAATGCCAATGCTTAATGTTTAATCCTCAGCGGGCACAAAACACTCCATATCCTGCAGAGTTCCGGTGCGCTGTTCCGCCCATTTTATCTTCACTCGCTGCCCGATAGCCACGTCTCTCCAGTCCTTTCCCTTGAGAGTGCCCATTATCCATGAGTCACAGCCGTCCAGCTTCACCATCAGTGATATCTGGGGCTCTTCCATGGGATTACCCCTTATATCTGACATCACAACTGTATAGGACATGATGGTTCCGTGATCGTCCACATCCACCGGTTCGTGTATCTTGATATAACATTTCCGGCAGTAGAAGGGAGCGGGTAAATATACAAAACCGCACTTATGGCATCTCACGCCTTTGAACCTTCCCTCCTTCATACCCCGAAGCATCAGCTGAAGTCCTCCGCCTTCTATACGGAATTTATAAGTGGAAAGTTCCCACTGCGCGCTTACGGTACGGGTCTCTTCCATTTTCAGCCTCCCCTTCTATCTCTTTCTGGGTTTATCCCCAAGAACGGTCACGGTTACATATTGCATAAGACCTCCCCATCCATGCGCCACCGCGTTATGCACGTCTTTCTGCACCTTGTGCCCACCCTCTATTTTATCCATGATCTGAAGGGCGCACTCAGTAACCCGATTAAGGGCGGAGGTCCCTATGGCGTTGGTGGAGACCACGCCTCCCGAGGGGTTAACTGGGATTCTCCCGGTTATCTCCAGTTCCCCTTTGTCCAGTAGCACATGGGCCTCTCTCTCCCCACAAAGGAAGAGTCGATCCATAAACATGAGGCATTGATGAGCGAACCCATTGTATATCTCCGCCATATCTATTTCCTTCTGAGGATCCTCGATGCCCGCCATCTCATAGGCTTTCTTGGCCGCGATCATGCAGGGCCTCTGCTCACCTGGATCCGTGATCAATCCCTCAATAAGGTTACCGGTGGTGGCGTCGGAGGCGCAGTTAGCCAGCCCGTTGATCCAAGCCACTTTGTCCGCTAGCTTCGCTGCTTTTTTCTCGCAAGCCAGTATTGCCACGGTTGCACCGTCCGTTGTGGGGCAGACATGTCCAAAGCGGATAGGATAGGCGATAAGCGGGGTTTGCGCTATCTTTTCCGGAGTAGCGTCCGGGTCCTTTAGATGGGCATAAGGATTGAGAGCCGCATTGCGCCTTTCCAACGCTGCCATTTTGTCGATGTGCTCAATGGTGGCGCCGGAGCGATTAAGGTAAGAGTTGGCCTGGAAGGAAACTCCTCCTGCGCTTCCGCCGCCCAGCCCCCCCATACCGGTTCCACCAGTCAGATCTATACCTAGGGAGAGCATGGTCATTATCTCCGGGGTGATTATGCCCGCCAGGCCTACTTGGGAATCTCCCTCGGACTGTTTTTCGTATGTTATCACCATAACAACGTCGTGCAGTCCCGAAGCTACGTGATAGTAACCCGCATGTAGAGCGGACATTCCCGTGGTCCCCCCAGTGGCAATCCTCATAATCGGCTTTCCCAAAGCCCGGATATGCTCCGAAGCCCAGAGATGGGGGAGGTTTAGCCCCTCGAACGTCTGCATATTCCCAAAGACCATGGCGTCGATATCCTCGGGTCCCAGACCTGTGTTGCGGAAAGCGGCATCCACCGCCTCGGAGATCATCTCAGCGATATTCACATCCCGCCTCTTACTCACGAAGACGGGGGTATAACCCACGCCGATAATTCCTACGTTACGCATCGATATCACCTCCCCCTTATATCCCCAGGACTAGCACAGAATTCTGCTGGGCGCAGATGCCATCCTGTCCCAGCACCACCGCCCTCTTGGGGTCTTTGACCTGGTTCTTTCCCGCCTCGCCCCTCAGCTGAAGGGTGGCCTCGGCCACTCGGAATCCTCCCGTCGCAGGGATGGGATGTCCTCCCAGGGCTCCGCCGGATGGATTTATCGGCAATTTGCCATCGATGGCGGTCTCCCCTGATTGGTATTTTTCAGCGGCGTCACTGGCTTCCATCAATCCAAGCGCTTCGGCCAGAATTGGTTCCTGGTGAGCGAAGAGGGCGGCGATCTCTGCAAAACATATCTCCCTGGCGGGATCGGAGATTCCAGCCATCTCATACGCCCTTTTCGCAGCTTTGGTGGCGGAGGGTGCCACGGTTAAATCTCTCTCCACTATGTAATAAGTATCCATGCTGGATCCTAACCCTAATATCCACACCGGCTTATCCGTCAACTCCTTTGCTCTCTCTGCGGAAGCAAGCAGTATAGCGCATCCCCCATCGGTTGGAGGATAACAGTGTAGCTCTCTCAGCGGTTCGTAATAGTAAGGAGACTCGGAAACCTGCTGAGGAGAGATATCCGGCAGCTGCCTAGCCTGACGGGGATTGAGAGCGGCGTTAGCCAGGCTATTGGCGGCTATGGCATGCATTAGATCGTCTCCAAATCCGTATTTGGTTAAGAAATCCCTGGCTTGGAATGCAGCTGCGGATAGCTCATTGAGCAAGCCCAACTGACGGTCATAGATGGGGTTCAAGCTATAGCTAATATGCAAGTATGGACTCACCTGATGGCCGCAGAGACCCTGTGAAACGATGAGTGCCGTCTGGTAATTGCCCGAGAGGATGCGCATCGTTCCATACATTACGGCATTGGTGGCGTCCATCTCCACCTTGCTCTCATCTCTCATGTAGACGCCTGCCGGGCTGTCTTCAAAGACATTAGAGATGGTCCTTCCCACCAGAAAATCATTGGTCGCGAAGATGGTGGTGTCCACATCCGTAGGTTCGATGCCCAAGTCGTCCATGAGACCTCTCACCAAGTCGAAGATTAGGCGTTCCCTGCTTTTCTCAATATCCAGTGCGGAATCTAAATTTACGCCCACGATCGCTACTTTATTCTCCATGCCCAATCACCCCCTTAAGCTGGCTCGAAGTGGTCTAGGTCGGAGTAGTCACCGGCTAGCTCTTCCTTCCAGACTGCCTTCATTCTCATGCCTTTCTTCAAATCAGCCGGCGCTACTTTTTCCACCCTAGCCAGAAGCAGACTGTCCACGTCATCCAACTTGATCAAGCCCAACACGTAAGGGGATTCCGCCTTAGCCAACCTAGCGCCCTTCTCTAATACCACATGGCCCACGGTAAAATTGGCCAACATTCCCGTCTGCGCCACCTCTACCCACTCATCCAGTTTCTGATTACAACTACCGCAAAACATGCGTGGGGGCACGAAGACTTTACCGCACTCAGGGCACTTCACGCCCATGAGCTTTTTATCCTTTAAGCTGTTCAGAAAGCGCTCCATGTACTGGCCCACCCGGTAGTTGTATGTAAAATCAAGGGGTACCACCGGGGTTATATAAGTCTCTCGTAACTCTTCCATCTTTTAACTCCCTCCTTTCTCTGGCAGGACTTATCCCTTTCGATCATTGGATTTTTGTGGGAAATGTTAGTTTAAGTAAATTTTTCTCGCGGTTCCTTTCTCCTATGATCTCTTCCCTTTTGGAACACGCTTGGCGAACATATACTTAATATTATATTGGCAATTGGTTTGTCAAATTCAGCGATAGATTTTAAAGACTATCACTACAAACGATCGGTCGCAATAAGATGAAAATCGGATAAATCGCCCTTGTCAAAGGAGGTCTTGATGATGAAACGTTACCGCTGGCAAGTTATTATAGGCATATCGCTGCTTACCCTATCTTTTCTACTTTACATTCTGCATTACGCCGTCTTCCGAGATACTCATCACATCTTCATATATCTACTGGGCGACCTCGCCTTTCTTCCCATCGAAGTGCTGCTGGTGGTGCTGATCGTGGACGGCATGCTCTCTGCAAGGGAGAGACGTGAGACCATGGAAAAGATGAATATGGTCATCGGCGCTTTCTTCAGCGAGATGGGTACCAGCTTGCTCCAGTGTCTACACGATTATGGATTCTGCCCACCGGAGATAGAGAAAGATCTGCTGGTATCTTACGAATGGTCAGAAAAAAACTTTCAAAGCGCTAAAAGGGAAGTTATGGAATGTACTTATCGACTGGATGCATCTCTGAGCGACCTGGAGGAACTAAAAGCATTTCTTTTGAGTAAAAGGGAAATCATGCTCCGCCTGCTGGAAAACCCCAACTTGCTTGAACATGAGACTTTCACCGACCTCTTGTGGGCTCTAAGTCATCTCTCTGAGGAACTCTCCTATCGGGAGGACCTTAAGAATCTAAAGGAGAGCGACCTCAAGCATCTAGAAAATGATATAAGGAGAGTTTACACTTTGTTGATTTATGAATGGATGGAATACCTAAAGCACCTCAAGAATAATTATCCCTACCTTTTTTCCCTAGAGGTGAGGGTGAACCCCTTCAACCCCACCGCAGAGGTGGAGGTCTCCTGATACTTATTTAAATCTTCTGTGGGAAATGAACCATGGGGGTGGTGATCAGAAGGAATCACGAACCGCCGAAGTGGTTAGAAGCAACGGGTAGTTCCCATTATCCCATTCGTTCTTTTTCCTTCGAGGACCATCATGGAGGATGGCCTAAGAAAGGGAGGACCTTGACCCTTTTTGACAATTATTCGAAGTAAGTTTGGGGATCGGGAATTTTGATTTTATCCAGGTTGGAGAAATCTAGCCCCATCTTTTTCGCTTGGATCGCTCTGATTATCTCCGTCACCTGGTCGTTCACCGGGGTGGAGACGCCCGCCTTAGCCGACATGGCGGATAGATACCCATTGAGCGCTTCCACCTCACAAGGAAGACCCTTGCGCAGATCCTGAAGCATACTGGGAATCTGGTCCCGATGAGGATTCCACACCAGATTCACCGCGTTTCTTGCGTTTTCCCAACTTTCTCGGGCAATATCCATGAGCACGTTGGGATCCACTCCCTGCATAGGCTCCATCTTTATCCCCAGCGCTTTTGCGGTGATCAGGGATTCAAGGATAATGCAGATGGCCGCATCCACCGCCCTCTGGTTATCCAGTATATCGCCATAAGTGCATCCCAGCGCAGTGCCCAAACCTGACATGGACACATTGGCTAGGAGTTTGGTCCAGCGAGTACCCACCAGGTTTTCCGTGATGACTGCATTGCCGGCGTGATCGAGAACTTCCTTGACCCTCTTTATTCTATCGGTTACCTTCCCATCCATCTCCCCGATATCATATTCCATCTTCTCCGGTTCGCTGGTTAGCTCAGACACTCCCGGCCTTAGCCAGGTGGCCCCCCAACCTACCGCCCCGCCAAGCACCCTTTCCTTCCCGATAAACGACGCAACCTTTTCCTCTGGAACCCCATTCTGAAGGGTTATCAATATGCTTTCTTCTCCCATATGCTCGCTTACCTGCGGTAATGCGACCTCGTCGTAGGTGGCTTTCGCCAGATAGATTACCAAATCGTATTCGCCTCGCACATCTTCTGGAAGTGATGCCTTGACCGGCACTCGCAGCTCCATGTGGCCAACCACCTGGGCGCCTTGAGAATTAAGGGCTTCCACATGTTCTCGGTTGGCATCCACCAAAACGATATCTAAACCAGCTTTAGAGATAAGCGCTCCCACAATAGTGCCTAGAGAACCTGCTCCTACCAGAGCTATGCGCATCTTTTCCTCCTTTTCTTTAAGTGAATCACCATATTCGGGGAATTTGCCCCTCTTCGAGTTAATTTTATCAGAGCTGGTTTCATATACCCATGTCTATAGAAATACCCATATACCCATGGATGAATTTTAACTTGGGGCTTCGTCTGTCTCGCGTAAAAGCGCTCTAGCAAAAGTTTGACTAAGAACAAAGCGATGGTTCGGAAACGTCAAAGGAGATATTTTCTATATCTCGCCATCAAGACTTAAATAAGCGACGCAGCTACCAAAGAATTCCCAGATCGCTACGACCGCGACTTCAAACCTATAAATTTTCTAAAGCGATAGGTGTAAGGCTATAGGGCGCGAATAGATAAGCAGAAGATACATTCGTCAATTCCGTTATTCTACGCTCCCGATTGACGTTGTCAATCAAATTTTTTGCTTTTTCTTCTCCTTAGCAGAGCAGCCGAAACAGTATAATAAGATTGAAATAGTTGAATTCTTCGCAAAACTTGAGGGAAACGATATTAGAAACTTAACTTGAGGAGTATGGATTGGAGCGTCACATTATAAACTGGTGGAGACAGTCACTGAAAGCGATGGTGCTGGCCTGCGTATTAATCTTAATCACCAGCGGCTGCAGCCTGACCACCATTTCAGAAAAGGAAAAGCGGGAAGAAACGCAATCCCAGCCCCAAGATATCCTCAAGCAACAATTAGCCAATCTCATCCAGAATTTGCCCTACCTGGAAAAGAGAATACATGAACTGGTCAATGTGGAGCGCAGCGAAAACGGGCTCAAGACGCTTAGTTGGTGCGACGATCTGGCTAATATCGCCCGCTATCACAGCAAAGATATGGCCACCCGTAACTACTTCGATCACAACAGCCCTGAGGGAGAGGATTTCTCCGCCAGATATAAAAAATTCGGGTACCGCTGTGAAAACCGGGTGGGGAACATGGTCTACCAAGGGGGAGAGAACCTCTTCTTGAACAACTTGGTGAGGTCATACACCTATGACAAAGACACCGGGGAGATCGTCGACTACCTATTTAATTCCATCGAGGAAATCGCCCA
>JACVIX010000045.1 GCA_015711725.1 Candidatus Geothermincola primus
GTTGCAGCCGAGATAGATAGCGAGTTATTGCCACTTTTTTACTTTTATTTAATTCCCCCTTTTTAATTTTTATAAACAGAAACTTGGGAAGTGATTATCCGAAGCTTTCAGAGGTTTATATAAGAGCAACCGCGCCACTACTACTCTGGTAGTAGTGGTAAAAAAAATTACTACCTTGGATGAATGGTAAAACTGGCTGTTTGCCTGTAGATTTGAATCGTAAAGTTATGAACTTTGACATAAAAACGGTGCTTTTAGCGGACACCGGGGCATAGAGTGAGGTCGCAGAATCAAAAAAATAACGTCGTGGGCGGTCGCAGCAACAGTCATAACCCTTTGCATACAGCTTGATAAGCATTCCCCAAGCATCATTCGGAGCCGACAAGCCGAGATAGCCATCTACCCCAGCAGCCAGAAAAGCAGCCCCCTTTCAAGCAATAATCGCAGCAACGCCCATGACGATTCTTTTTATAGATGCGGAAGTAGATTTGGTTATGGACGTAGCAAATGATGTGACATATTGGCAAAATATTCGAAACATAATCTAAACAGTAGTCGCAGAAAGAATCCCCTACGGTCCGCTTTTAAGAAAGGGCTCTGCTGATTGGCAGGGCCCTTTGTTTTATGCCATTACCCACCCGCTTAACTAGAACCCCCCGGCTTATAACGATTATTTCCTCTGCTCATCATCTATCCCAAGCAAAAACCCCCGCCATTTCCCAAAGCTCGGCCGGCCGTCAAAACAACGACTTTTTTAGGGCGTCATCACTTTTCATCTGCTTTTTATGCTTAACTAGGTAAAAAGTAGCAGTGGTTGGTCGCCTCGGTGCTTAACTAAGCGAAAAAAGGCAGTGGTTTTTCCCCGCCAGGGCTGACCTAAGCGAAAAATAGCAGTGGTTTGTCGCCTCGGCGCTTAACTTAGCGAAAAATGGCAGTGGTTTGACACCTCGACGCATAACTAGTAAAAAATAGCAGTGGTTGGTCGCCTCGGTGCTTAACTAAGCGAAAAAAGGCAGTGGTTTTTCCCCGCCAGGGCTGACCTAAGCGAAAAATAGCAGTGGTTGGTCGCCTCGGCGCTTAACTTAGCGAAAAAACATTGTACTCTCTCTTTCTTTTCGAAACTTTCTAATTATCTTTTTTCAGTGCTCTGTTTTAGGACTTATAAAACCCCCTGTCTGGCTCTCTTTATTCTTCCATCTCGAAAGTGTTAAGATTTATGCGATTATTTCAATTTTCCCGTGGCTGAGATAGACGGAGGGAGAGTAAGCGCGTCTAAATGGGCGCATGAAAGGCAGGAGGTTACCGAAGGAATGTCCAGCAAAGGGGAGGAAAAGATAATATCTGTGGGGGGTAGCAAAGGGTTGCGGCTCTCCCTTGCTTTGGGATGCGGAACCCTGGCCCCCCTTATCTATTCCACGGCGAGGACCGCATTGGTTTCCAGGGCGAGGGAGCGGAGGGCGAGGGAAAGAGAGCAGCTGGAGGGAGAACGTTACCCCGCGCATATCTCATCCAGAGAAAAAGAGAGAACTATGGAGGAGGTCTCCGTCTTGATCGAAGATATTCCCATGCGTCCCAGGAGCCGCGGAGGAGTGGTTCCCACCATACTTTTCTCCCTCCCAGATGTCATTCCTATGCTATTGGCATGCCGGAAGGGTTCGGCGGGCTTGGTTTATCGATATCCACCATCGTTTGAGAAGGTAGTAGTAGAGTCCGAGGATGGCACCCCCCTGCCGGCGATGGTGGGACTGCATAGGGATGGACGGCCCAGACCGGCGCTGATTATGGTTCATGGCCTATTTGGCACAAAGAATCTCTGGTTCAGCCAGCAAGTGGCCCTCTCCGCTTATTATGGCTGGGGCTATCAAGCCCTTGCGCTGGACCTCCGGTTCTTCGGGGAAAGCAAGAAGCTCTCCAACGCTCCGGGGACGGGAGGGTGGAAAGAGGGTCAGGACATACTTGCGGCGGCTCGCTATCTTAAATCCTTACCCCAGGTTACCTCGGTGGGGGTCATGGGAGGGAGCATGGGTGCTGCATCGGCAGTGCTAGCTGCGGCTCAGGATCGGGATAGACTGCTGGACGGGGGAGTGATAGCCTGGCATGGATATGGGGATGTGGAAAGCATGGTTCGTTTCATATCTACCCCTCCTTGGCCTTGGGAACCTTTCATCTCCGTCTATCCTTTCTTCAAGGCATGTTTTTACCTTACTTTGGGCAGGGAAGGTTTGATCTATCGAAACTTCGAAGAGTATATGATCAATCGATCCTGCGAGTATTATGGGATAAGGGCAGAGGAACTATGGGAAAAGAGCAGCCCAGCATTTCACCTCCAAAATGTGAGAGTTCCCACCCTGTTGATTAATTCCGATAACGACCCTGTGATCCCCTCTGAACAGGCTGACCTTCTAGGGAAAGAGGCCCAGGGGAATGAATGGATTAAAGCGTTGCGCTTCCCCGTAGGAGGGCACTGTGCCTTTGCCTGGGTGGATAAGCGTTGGATGGGCGACGTGGTGAGAACCTTCTATGATTATTGGGCGTGGTTGTGATGGCAAAGCCGGAATTATTGAGGAATCTGTGCTCTGGAGCGGCATACTGCTGGCGTCGGGCACATATCATTGCCCAGGAACATTACGGTATCGTGGAAAGGCTGAAAAGTCTTCCTCCCTGGGTGGGTACGGTTTTGATAGCCATGCTCCCCATCTTCGAATTGCGGGGAGCTATCCCCGTTGCTTATCTACAATGGGATATGCCCATCTGGCAGGCGTTCCTCTGGTCAATCCTGGGGAATATGATTCCCATCCCCTTTGTCCTCTGGTTGCTGGGCCCCGTTTCCGACTGGCTAAGCAAGCATTCCCGGGTTATGGACCGTTTTTTTAAGTGGCTCTTCGCCCGCACCCGCAGAAAACACTCCAAGTCCTTCGAGAGATGGAAGGAGATCGCACTGATGCTCTTCGTGGCGATTCCTCTTCCGGGGACGGGAGCCTGGACGGGAGCCCTGGCAGCCTTTGTCTTCGGCATCCCCAACCATGTGGCTCTGCCCTTCATTTTTTTCGGGGTGCTCATCGCTGGAGTGGCGGTCTCCTTAGTGGTGGTAATCTTCGGAGCTCTACCCTGGTGGTTGACGGCGATATCCGCTGCGGTGCTAGTCGCCATCATTATCGGACTCTATCTTTACAACAGGAGGGATGTATCCGAGAGGGTGGAACCCGGTCAACAAGAGCCTTGAATCGGGAAAGCCCCGCTTCTGTCCTTGTTTCCCTTGGCCCATATTTTAGTTGATACGGAAGTCGCACTAAGAGTACATATGGGGAGAAAGCCTTCGCTTTTCTTCCATGGGGAAAGGGGTAATAACGTCATAAAGAGGTGCCTGGAAGGAAGATAGGATGTCTTGGGTTGGCCCCTCGAAAGTAAGGTTTAAGTGGAGGTAAACGCCGAAGGGGCTTCGGATGACCGGCTATCATGGGTTATGCGGGCTGGAAACATAATTGGGAGCGGGTGTGTGCCTAGATACTACTATCCTTAGCTGGCGAAAAGAAAAAAGGTGGAGACGCAGTTGAGAATTAAGTTGGATCTGCACGTCCATTCATGTTATTCCTTTGACTCAAGTCTTGAGCCAGAAGAATTGAGAGAGGTATGCGCCCAGCGAGACTTGGACGGCGTGGCCATCACCGACCATGACCGCTTGGAAGGAGCGCTGGAGTTCCAGCGGAAGCTGCCCGACTTGATAATCGTGGCGGGGGAAGAGATTAGAACCAGGGAGGGGGAGATTATCGGCTTCTTCCTCCATGAGGAGATTCCACCGGGCTTGAGCGCCGAGGAGACCATAGGATTAATCAAGAATCAGGGAGGGTTGGTCTGCGTCCCCCACCCCTTTGACTATATCAAATTAAAACGCCTCACGGCATCAAGGCTAGTGGAGTTGGGGGGAGTGATCGACTGCCTGGAAGCCATCAACGGAAAACCCCGCTATTGGGGCGCCAACCGGAAGGCCATGGAATTTTCCCGGACCAAAGGCTTTTTAGTCACCGCGGGAAGCGATGCGCACCGCAAAGAGGACGTGGGAAAAGTATACACAGAGATGGAGAATTTCCGTGGCCCCGAGGAATTTTTAAAAAGTCTTGAGGACGCGAGAGTTTATGGAGAAAGATACGGCGCCTGGGCTTCGCAGTTGGAACGATGGAGGGCAAGATCGCGGAGATACCATTGAGTTGAAGGAGATAACCCGGAAGTGTAGATGGTCGCGGTTTGCGTTCGTGCTGCTTTTTAAAGATGGAAGTCATGATTGCTTATTCGGGTCCGTAGGGAAATGGTGGAAGTTGAAAAGCGCCGTCGTTTCTTCAGGCGCTTTCCAGGTCGAGTAAATTCTGTGAGTATCCCGCTCATGTTAATAAATCTGGATAGAAGGAAGATGTTCATGTCTTGGGGCGCTTTACAGGCAAGAAGAGATAGATTCAAAGTTGTCGCTCTCGTGAGGTAAAATCAAAGAAAAACGTTGATATGAGTGGAATCATGTTGTACAGTTATTTATACTATTGAACAAGGAGTACAATTAGTTTTAATATAAATATATAACAAGGAGAAAATTTGATGAGGCAAAAGCCTCATTCCTGCACCGGTCGAAAGACCGGAGCACCTCCCTCCCTGCGGACCCCGGTTTGCCGGAACCGGGGTCTTTAATTCTCGTTTATGAGTTCTTTAGCGAAGGAAGGGTGATCCGCGGAGAATTAGCGTATCATCCAAACTAAATAGTAATCTTAAAAGCGGGATTGGGGACGGTTCTTAAAAGCGCGGCTTCGTTTTACGCCATCCTCATCATACGAGCCCTTGTGGCTCAACAGCTTAGTAGGTATATTTCCAGTCATTCAATAGGAAGATAATTAAGGGATAATGGGGCGTAGACGATTAGCCAGCCCGTCTTCTTTACTCGGTGGAGGTGGGGCTCTATAATCTAGCTCATGAAAGAGGAATTTGACGTCCTGATTGTGGGGGCTGGACCTGGAGGATGCTCCGCTGCCTTTCGCCTTATCGACCGAGGTTATCGAGTGTTGGTGGTGGATAAAGCCGTCTTCCCCCGGGAGAAGGTATGCGGGGACGGGATCGCGCCCAGGGCGGTGCATGCCCTTTACCAGATGGGTTTCCGCCAACAACTCGAGGGGAAATACCAAGTGATTCGGGGGGTACGTTTCCATTCCACCCACGGCGGAATAACCGAGGCGACCTATCCCATGGGCAGTAACTTCCCCGACCATGGTTATATCGTTCCCCGCAAAGAACTGGATGAGATGTTGATCAACCGCATCAAAGAGAGCGACGCGCAGGTCTGGGAAGGGTGCGAGGTTCTGGCGGTTCTTCCGCTAGAGAAAGGCAGGATTCCCGGGGTGAGGGTGAGGCTGAATGGAAAGGAAGAGGAGATCAGGGCAAAATACATTATCGGGGCTGATGGACCTTCCTCTAAGGTAGGCAGGGACCTAGGATTGCTCTTTCAGGACCCCCGCTATTTGGGGGTGTCGGTCAGATGTTACATGAAAGGAGTTGAAGATCTCACCGATTTTCTGGAGATATATCCGGAGGATGCCATCATGCCTTGTTGCGGCTGGATATTCTCCTTGGGCGAGGGTGTGGCTAATGTGGGCATCGGTGGGATGCTCTATGCGCTAAGGAAAAAGAGGGTTAACTTGAACCAAGCCTTTGAAATTTTCCGAAAAAAAACCAGGTATGCTTCAGCTAAGCTGAGAAACGCCGAGATGATAGAGAGGCTTAAGGGAGCCCAATTAAGGGTGGGGCTTAAAGGAAGTATCCCAGGCAAGGATAACCTGCTTCTGGTGGGAGACGCCGCATCCATGACCAATCCCATTAGCGGAGAGGGCATCTCCTACGCTCTGGAAAGTGGCAAATGGGCGGGGGAAGCGGTGTTGGGTGCGTTGGAGGGCGAAATCAGCGATCCTCTCGCCTCATATGCCATAACCTTAAAAGAACGTTATGGCGACTATTTTCATCATGGTTGGCTCTGTATCAGGTGGGGAAACAACCCCTGGGTGATGAACCCGTTGATCTGGGTTACCTCCAAGAACAAGAGGCTGGGCAATAAGATGGGGCGTTACCTCATGAATGTGCGCAGGAGAGACCGCCCCGCTTGATCGAGATCTGGCGAATGGAGCCTGCGGGCGATTCCATTTTGGGCGGCGACCGCTTCGACAAGTGGAGGAAACATGCTCCAGGCGGATAGAGGAAGCGGTTCGGATTCAAATAAATTTTACATAATGAAAATAAATAAAGATATGTTCCTTCCCGAAGATCAAGAATTCGGGGACGATAATCGCCAGAAGTCGATTTCCGTCTTTTCAAACAATGATATAATTTTACTTTGTTCATGTGAGTGGATAGAAAAGGGGTTAGGATGAGGGTCACCTTCGTCTACCCAGACTTTTTTCAATATGACGAAGAGCATTATCTCAAGGAAGGGAGAATCTATCTGGGTATAGGATACCTCTCGGCGTATCTGAAAAGGGAGGGGCACCAAACTTCGTTGGTGCACCTGGTGAGCCCGGTGAGCAAGGAGGAATTTGCACAGAGGCTGGAGATGACCAACCCGGACCTCATCGCCTTTTCCAGCACCACTCATCTCTTCCCCCATGTGCGCAAATGGGTTTCTTGGGCAAAGGAATCTTTTCCCGATGTGCTGTGCATATGCGGGGGAGCCCATCCCACCATTGACCCGGAAAACGCGCTTCTTACATCCGAGCTGGATATGGTCTGCCTAGGGGAAGGGGAAGAATCCTTGGCGGAGTTATGCGCCGCGCTGGAGGAAGGGAGAGATTACCGCAACGTTCTATCTATCTGGGCTAAAACCAAGACCGGCATAAAATATAATAGGGTACGACCGCTGGTGGAGGATCTAGACAGCCTGCCCTTTCCCGACCGTGAGATCTTCGACCCCCGGAACTTTTGTGAACAGCAGCACGAAAGGGGGACCTTGATGGCCTCGCGAGGATGCCCTTACAACTGTTCTTACTGTTCCAATCATGTGCAGAAGAAAGTCTACCCCAACCCGGACAAGTATGTGCGTTTCCGCAGCGTGGACAACGTTATGAGGGAGATCGGGGAGATCATCTCCCGGGACAGAGAGGGGAAGTTAAAATATATAAGGTTTGACGACGATATTCTCACATTGGACAAAGACTGGCTTAAGGAGCTAACCGAGCGCTATCGGAGGGAGGTTGACCTGCCCTTTATCTGCAACAGCCGAGCTAATCTGATGGACGAGGAGACTGCTCGGATGCTCGCCTCCGCGGGATGCAGCGTGGTATGCATGGGCATAGAGAGCGGGGACGCCAGAATTCGCAAGGAAGTGCTTAATCGTCCTATGCCCGAGAGCAAGATCCTGGAAGCTTTCGCTCTATGTCGCAGTTATGGGATGAAGACGGTATCTACCAATATGACCGCTCTCCCAGGCGAAGGGATTGAGGAGTTGCTCGCCACCATTAAGGTCAATGCTAGAGCAAGGCCTAACTGTATGCAGGTATCCACCTTTCACCCCTATCCCCACACCCTCCTCTACGAGAGATGCGAGGAGGCAGGGTTGCTTAGCGACAGGCATGTGGATACCATATTCGATGGGAGGTCGGCATTGAACGATCCGGTATTTCATTCCCCCGAGTTCCTTCAAGCCCAGGGCAGCTTCTATCCCCTTGCCGAGCTTTATTCCAGAATATATGAGATGTCATGGGGGAAGCCGCTGGAATCCATCTTAGACGGGCTTTTTCTCCAGAGGAAAATTCCATGGAAATGGAGGAGAGCTCTTCTGAAATTGTTAATAAACTGGGGGGATCGAAATAAGCGTTTCGAGTGGATATATTATTAGAGTTTTGGGTAAGATATTTAGCGTTTGAGATATGTAGACATATCAAAATATAAGACGGCTATCAAGTTGTTTCTCCCTGGAATACCAGGGGTATGATCTTAACGATTTGGCGAGTGGTTATTGGGAATGCTTGGTGGTGCCGTCTTGAAGTTTAGCTTATGGGATAAGGGAATACTGGTATGGGGGAGGCATGGAGATAAGAGACTTCCAGCGGTTGATCGAGGATATTTATTTCGAAAAAGACCGGGCGAGGGGAAAGGCAGGCACTTTCGGCTGGTTGGTGGAAGAGATAGGCGAGCTCTCACGGGCTTTGCGGAGGGGGGATTCCCAATTCCTGGAGGAAGAGTTCGCCGACGTTTTCGCTTGGCTAGTCAGCCTGGCTTCCTTATGCCAGATTGATTTGGACAAAGCCTCATCTAAATATAAGAAAGGTTGTCCCAAGTGCGGGAAAGTTCCCTGCGTTTGTGCGGAACCCCCAAGCTCGTGAAACCACGTAGGTCCGAACCGAGAAAGAAACCGTGAAATCGAAGGGAAAATAGCGATGGGAGTCTGAGACTGGAAGGGTCAAGAAGTGGATGAAGGTGAAAGGGCCAGAGGGAGATCTAAGGGATATAGTGGGTCGCGTGAACCTCAATCTAAAAAAGCGGGTTCATTAAATAGGCGTGTTTGGGCAGGGGGCGTGGACTAGTGTCTTTAACCCCCGCTCTTCTGTGCTATAATAGGATGGCTGGACGATTAGGGCGAGTGGCGGAATTGGTAGACGCGCTGGGTTCAGGGTCCAGTGCCTGTAGGGGCATGCGGGTTCGAGTCCCGCCTCGCCCACCATAGTATAGTGAGACGGCCCCCGTGGCCGTTTCATCGTTATGAGAGAGAAAAGAAAGTGGTGTAAATTTACATATTGAATATATTATGTGGAAGTCATTATATATTGAAGGATCGCGCGGCTATTGTTAGAGCTCTCGCGGGGGAGAATAAATGTACGCGAGTATGAGAACGTCCAGATTTTCCAGGAGGAGAAGTAGCCCGGTGCCCCTGGTGGTTCTAGCCATCCTGGTACTTTTGTTGGGGTGTTGGATATTCAATCTTACCTGCAGGAAGACTAAGAGTCCTACGACTTCCCATTATGTAAGCTATGTGGAAGAAGCCAATGCCTTGGTGCAGAAGTCCAATGAGATGAACGCGAAAAGGAAGAGTATCAAGGAGAACATGAGCAAACTTATGAATAACCCCGAACAGCTCGACGAGGAGCTCAAAGGGGTGGTTCAGGGGTGCCTAGAGGTAAGGGATGGGGTTTATGAGCTGAATCCCCCTTCATCCCTGAATGTTCCCGACGCAGCGTTGAAGATATGCATGGAAAGAAGATATAAAAGCATGGAAAAGTATCGGGCGGATATCATCAATGCTATTGACAGCATTGACCTCACCGTCTACGTGAACAATATCGCCGAGGAGATGAGCGAATTCTATTATGCCGATGGTGATTATCAGTTCTTCAAGAATGGAATCGAAGGAGTTTTAAAGGAAAAAGGAATTGTGGATATAAGCGTGTTGGATTCCAAGTGGTTGAGCGGCATAAGCGAGGCTAGCCCTAAAGAGATTGAAAATTTTTTAAAAGCGCTTCGGGGAAGCGAGCTACACGGCCTCGCCCTAGGTGCTGTGAGTCTTGAGCCCACCGGAAGGTTAGACGAGAAAAACGTATTCCATCTCCCGCGCTCGGAGACTTTGAATCTCACCATTGTGGTTGAAAATCAAGGGAATAGGGCTGAGACTGGCGTCCCCATCGTCGTATCCCTTTACTCTTCCGCCAACACCACGCCTCACAAGGAAGATCAGGTGATCGAGAGTATCGGTCCTGGAGAGAAGTTGACCATCACTTTCCGTGGCTTGATTCCCACCCCCGGGGGCGTGCGTAACGTTCTAGAGATAAAGGTAGGTCCCGTGCCCAAGGAAGCCTTCATCGAGAATAACCAGAAAGTTATCTATTTCGTTATGGAGTGACGGTGGCCCAGAGGGCTGGCGATGGAGGTGTCCAGCCTGGATCAGGAAGATGGCGTAATGGGACTCATGAGAAAGAGCTAGGCCCAGTTCGCATCTCCAAACTATGTCCCGGCGAAACATGAAAACCACTCATAAAGGCTGATAAAATATTAGATGTAGAAGTAAAAATTTACTTAATAAAAGGGAACCTGCGTGGCGCCGTGAGGGGACATGGACCAAGAGATCATCAAAGAACTGGAAGAAAACCTGGAGGAGTTCGCCTCCTTCATGATCGAAAGATACAAGAATAAGGTCATATCTCAAAAGGGGCCTCTTTTCGCAGTGGACGAGGGGACTTATGCCTTGGTCCGCCAAATCTGTCTGAATTTTATCAATCAGCTGAAGGGCGAGGAGATAAAAGAAGGATTTATGGAGGATTTGAAGAGGCTTGCCATTGCCCGGGAAAGCCAGGGCTTTGAGCTAAACGAGCTGATCGGTACCTTGAATGAGGGCAGGGAAACCGCTTGGAGATACTTCAAGAAAAAACTGGGGTCCGGGGAGTCACATGACAGCCTGTTGGAGGCGATGGAGGCGCTTGACAAATATTACAATGAGTTAATCTCCACAATTACCGCCAGTTATCTGGAGGCTCAGAGGGAGAAAATTACCAGTTTCAATAAGATGCTTAACAAGTTCAGGATACTTTTAGGCAAAGGAGAATTGCTGGATCGCATAACTAGCGAGATCTGCCGGGAGATGGGCTATTCGAGAGCGGTATTCTTCATCCATGAGCAGGACGCCCTTTTGCCCGTCTCCGCTTATTCCAGCGAGGACGAGCACTGGGGTCGCATTTATATGGAGCCCATGCGCTACTATCCCATCTCCCCCTTCGGAAGTAATCTAGAGAGCAAGTCCTTTTACGGGGAGCGCTTGATCATTGTGGGGAAGATGGATCTTCCCCTTCCTTCCTTCATCCTCTTGACGCCTCCACCCAAGTCCGCTTTCGCCCTCGTACCCGTAAATCCCGCTGGCTCTCCTAAGGGTTTACTCTATGTGGAAGGCTCGGAAGGGCAGATCTTGATATCCGATCGGGAGGTTGAGCATCTCAGGATTTACGCGGATACAGTCGGCTTAGCTCTGGAGAACGCCCGCCTCTATAGGGAAGTCTTCCTTAAAGGGAGAGTCTTGGATCATCTGATGTCCAGGGTAAACACCGCCCACGAGGAAGAGCGCTCCAGGATCGCCAGGGAGCTACACGATTCCGTGGCTCAAATGCTTCTCAAAATCATTTACTCTACCGGTTTCGCTTTGGACTTCCTCAAGGAGGAACCAGGTTTAGCGGCGGAGGAGATGGAGGAGGTTCAGGCGCAGGCTAAGGAATGTTTACGGGAATTGAGAGCCATCATGGCCAATCTGCGCCCTTCTTCCCTGGAGATACTAGGGCTGAAGGAGACCATCTGCCGTTATGCGGAACAGTTCGAGGAGGAGTACGGCATCGAGACCGTGGTGGACCTAAGCGGAATGGAGAGGTTGAGTCACTCCGCGGAATTGGCCATTTTTCGGATTCTGCAGGAGGCCCTCACTAATATACGCAAACACTCAGGAGCGGGGAAGGCGGAGATAACTGCCCGCGAGAGAAACGGACAACTAGAACTTATCATCAAGGACAACGGAAAAGGGTTCGACCTTTCCGAAGTGGAAGATGAACAGGAGAGGGGGAGGCATCTGGGACTTCTGGCTATGAAGGAGCGTACCGAATTGATTGGTGGGTATTTTCATGTGGATTCCAATCTGGGCTTGGGGACAGTCATCACTATCCAGTTGCCTTTGATGTCGAAGGGATAAGATCGATGGGTCGGGATAGTCGTGGGAAATAGAGAAGAGAGAGAGATGCAGAATAAAAAAGAGGCGGAAGCGATAAACGTAATGGTGGTGGATGACCACGAAGTGGTCAGGGAAGGCCTAATTCGTATTCTGGAAAAGCAAGGGGGAATTAGGGTGGTGGCGGTGGCGCGCAGCGGGGAGGAGGCGTTAAAGAAAGTCGACGTCTTCGTTCCAGACGTGATCATCGTGGATATACAGCTCCCCGGTATGAGTGGTATCGAGTTAATACGCCGGGTGAAAAAAGAGAGGCCGGAAATCGAGGCTATCACACTCACCGTATTTGACGACGAGGAATTCGCCAAGGAGGCGATAAAGGCGGGGGCGATAGGTTACGTGATTAAGGACGCGGCTAAAGAGGAACTGGTGAAAGCGGTGCAGGCGGCGGCACGGGGAGAATCTCTCATCTCCACCTCAGTGGCGCGAAAGCTTTTAGACGAGATCACCGCCCCCGGAGGTAGGAAGAAGCAGAAAGCGGAGGAGTTCGCAGGGCTCAGCCAGAGAGAGCTGGACGTGCTCAAACTGATGGCAAGGGGGTACAACAACCGGCAGATAGCGGATTTGCTTTTCATAAGCGAGCTGACGGTCAAAGTCCACATTCGCAACATTTTCAGAAAAATAAAGGTGACCGACAGGACCAACGCCGTTCTTTACGCCATAGAAAAGGGAATCATCACCAAAGATAAACTGCAGATAGAGCCGGACCGACCGCCTATATAAAAATGGCTGAGTTCTTTCGATAACCGCGACTTGCAGATGCCGAGCTTGGAAAGTATTTATCTTGCCACTCGACGTTATATGACATTTTGTAAATTAATACAGATGGAGCCGATCTCTTTAACGTTATCTCGAGTCAAGTTCTTGCGCATTGTTGATTATGGCCCATGGTGGGGATATTCGCCCACAGCGCTCTTCGCTTGATGGTTGACTAATTTGACTAATATATCTAGAAAAAGAGATAAAATTCTCACCCTTTGGTAATCTTCTTTTTTCCTCTATCCGGGGAAATAGAATACGATTCATAGGTGGTTCCTTATAGCCGATTAGAGGCTGGTTGGGAGATCAGAAGGGCAGGAAAGAAGAGGGATAGTTTAATAGAGCCGGGAACTGGTTGCGTAGATTTCCAGTGTGCATGGAGTATTCGCTCAGCCGGGGACCGATCGTGATGGTTATATCGTTATTCTGATTTTTCTGAATCTCACTGGAAGCCGGCTCCCCCTCGATCCGCTGAAAAAAAGCGCTAAGTTTGGTCTCTATCAATGAGGGGAATATGGCCTCGGCGATGGTAATCTCCTCTAAGAACGGCCTGCGCTTTACTTCTTTGACCCTTCCCCAACCAAGCATGCAGAAGGAGCCAAAGAGATTCTCATAAGGCTCATCTTCGCTTTTCTGTGCTGCAAAGTCCCCATTGAGGCTCTCTAAAAATGCTTTGGAGATGGTTTCCTTAAAATCGTCACTGAGATGTTCTTTGATTGCGCGGTGGATGTTCGCGAAACCCGCCTTTTCCATAAGGGTGTAGTAGCGGTTTTCCCCGGGGTGGTAGATGGTTCCATGTTCCGCGTCCCATCTCAGCTCGCGTAGTGCTATTGGGAGTTTGCATTTCCGGCATCTCTCTATGGCTTTATCCCTTTTCCCCGGATTCTCCTCCTTCTGCTCCCTCTGGACAACAGTCTTATACTTTGATTTGTCCAGCGACTCAATATGAAGGAAGAATTCGTGAGTTCCGATCTTCTCCAGGCTATACTGGGCTTTGACTTCGAAGAAACCCTCCCACAAACCTAACAGGTCGCCTGCCAAAAGATTGGGATGGTAAGGATGGCTGATATTCAGTTTTATCTCCTTTCCCGGGACCATCTCGTCGATGCTGAGATTGCCCATACCGTATAGGGCGGCTTCCTCTAGAATTACCCTGATGGCCTGCTTGCGAAAGAGCCTGTTACGGGCCAGGGAACCTCCACCCCCACGGGTTTGCGAAAGAATGCGCTGGCGGGTGAATTTACGCCGCTCTTCCCGAATTCTGCTTTCCAGTATCAGACCGGCGGTGGCGATGGCATGGGAGACAATCAGTTCCAATTCCCGGGTATCCATAAAAAACACCTGGCTTCGGGGACCGAGCATGGTGAAGATGCGCCCGCGGTTATCCCAGAAAAGTCGTTTGGAGAGCGGCTTGGGCAGACCACAGATCGAACAGGAGCCTTTCTTGCTCATCACTCCCTCCTTCACTGAGATAAAGAGTAATGGAAAAGGCTTCATTTTACAAGAAATCTTCTATATTTCCGCAAGAAATACATTTTATCTTGTTCCGTCAAACACTAAATTTTGAAAGCGCCCTTCTTTGCCAACTATTTGGTAGGAATCCGCATTCATTCGCGGCAAGCGGTATAACTAATCAGGTCAAAATCCTTCCCACGAAAAGCGTTATCCCATGAATAGAGATAAAGAAAGTGCCACCTTGCATTGATTAAGGATATAGGAGTGCGTCTGTGTGAGGTTAACCATAACAATCTTGGGAAAAAGCTATCATGTTGGAAATAAATCCATCGAAAAGAGCAAGGATTGGGAACCTTTCTCCGCCAATTTGGCCTCTCGCCATTTGGCGAAGACGTAAAGCGCGAGGACCGCCACCGGGAGAATAACCGTGGTGAAGTACCCGTAACGAGTATAGATGAAATCTAAATAGACCCCAGCGTCCGGGATGCGTAAAATGACTTCTCCTTCCAGTTCTTCCACCAAGGTGAGGAAAGGGTCGGCTTCGGGGTTATTGTCCCCTTTGGTGACCACATAGGTTTCTTCCCCTAAGGTCTTTATGTCGATGATTCTGTGCACTATATATTGGCTCTCGTGGAGAGGATCGGGAAATACCACCACCATTCCCGGCTCCGCTTTCCCGCCATCTAACGGCTTGATTATAACCCCGTCGTTGGAGTTAATGGTGGGGGCCATGGAGTTGCCCATGACTAGGTGTATGGGATTTGAAGCCGCTTGAACCACGATCAAGCTGTTCGCGCTCAAGGCAAGGAAAAAGAATAACAACACAATTATGAACACCGATATGCTTACCAATCTCTCCAGATGTCTCAATTTATCCTCCAGTGTTCTGACATGCGCCATTCCAACATCGAAAAAATTTGCAGTTGGATTTATCGCCCAAGAGGTTAAAAAATGACATCCAAAAGTAGGATAGAGATATCTTTGAATTCGATTAGGTGAAGTTTGAACAGTAATAAGTTTGGCGTGATAAGCTGGATATGAGATCCTACTGTTCCACCGGATAATGACGATCCTTTCGTTGGTGGAAGTAAGTATTTCCTTTCTTTTAGAAAATCTCTCTTAACGAACAGATAAAACTGACGGCTCAATGCTAACGGAAGGAGCCAAAGAAAGCACATAACTGCGATTGGGAAAAAACGAGAAGTTCAGAAAACGCGTAAGCATGACGAATAAAACTGACGGCTCAATGCTAACGGAAGGAGCCAAAGAAAGCACATAACTGCGATTGGGAAAAAACGAGAAGTTCAGAAAACGCGTAAGCATGACATCGCATCCCCATATAGCGTAAGCGAAAGCCACGCCCCCAGCTTTAAACAGGTATAACTTTTCTAGAAAAATCAGTTCGCTCAATTTCTTGGTAGAGACGAACCATGGCAAGCTCCAAATCCGGTTGCGCGAGTCTTTTCCCCGCAAATTGTTAAATAGTTGGCGTCGGAGGCCTAAATGAGACGTTTCTTATCTGAGAAGGTGGGTATGTAAAAAAAGAAAGATGTTTTCCCAACGGAAAGCTCAGAAAGAGATTAACCTTAACAATTAATAATATGTTGATTATGTTGAGGTGAAGCTCTCAGGAGCATAATCGGACAAATACCGGTAGTGGAGCGAAGGAGGTAGGTTTCATGAATGTGGGGGAATGGCCGACTAGATGGGCGAATCTTTATCCAGATGAACCTTATGTGAAGTGCGGGGATGTATGGTACTCCAAGAGAGAGTTCTGCAATCGAGTTAACCAACTCGCCCACGCATTGCAGGGAAAGGGCGTGAGAAAAGGGGATAGGGTGGCGGGCTTACTGGCTAACGGAAACGAGTTTTTAGAGATACTTTTTGCCTGCTCCAAGCTGGGCGCCATCATGGTGCCTCTCAACTTCAGGCTGGCTGCACCCGAGCTCGAGTATATCCTTGGAGATTGCGAACCCAAACTGCTCTTCTATTCGCCGGAATTTCTTTTGATGGTGGACTTGCTTCGCGAAAAGGTTGAGGGGATCCAGGATTTCATATCCGAACGACCTGGTGGGAAAGAAGGAGACCTGGAATATGCGAGCTGGATCGCCGGTTTTCCCGTGGATGAGCCGGAACTAGATGAGGAGGTTACCCTGGAAGATCCGCAATTTATCATGTACACCTCAGGGACTACCGGAAGGCCTAAAGGAGCGGTTCTTGTCCATGGAAATACCCAGTGGAATGGGATTAACGCCATCATCCTTTACGGCTTTACCAAGTCGGACGTCGGACTCACCTCCGCTCCCTTGTTTCATATAGGAGGCTTAAGCGCATCTGCCACCCCCAACCTCTACGTAGGCGCCAAACTGGTGATTCAGAGGTTTTTCAACCCCTCTGAGACGTTGAAGCTTATCGAGACGGAGAGGGTAAATACCATGTTCGGCATACCGGTGATGTTTCAAATGATGGCCATGGCGCCGGAGTTCGCGGAGACCGATTTTTCCTCGGTAAGGTTTTTTATCGCTGGGGGCGCTCCTTGCCCCAAGGCGCTCATCGAGACTTATTTGGAGAAAGGGGTGGTCTTCAACCAAGGATATGGCCTGACCGAGACTGCGCCCGCCGTCTCTGCTTTGAGATCCGAAGAGGCGGAGAAAAAACTGGGGTCCGCCGGCAAGCCCCTCTTCCATGTGGATGTAGCGATCGTGGATGATGACGACCAAATACTTCCCCCAGGGCAGATGGGAGAAGTGGTGGTGAAAGGTCCCAATGTATTCAAGGAATATTGGAGACTTCCCGAAGAGACCGCTAAAGCAAAGAAGGGTGGATGGTTCCACACCGGGGATATGGGCTATATAGATGAAGAGGGTTACCTGTGGTTGGTGGACCGTAAAAAAGATATGTATATAAGTGGAGGGGAGAACGTCTATCCAGCCGAAGTGGAAGATGTAATTTTCAAGATGGAAGGGGTGGCGGATGTTGGGGTGATTGGCATCCCTGACGAGAAATGGGGGGAAGTGGGCATGGCGATCGTGGTGCCCAAACCGGGAGTCACCCTTTCGGAAGAGGAGGTCATCGACTTTTGTAAGGGAAAGCTGGCAAAATACAAAATCCCCAAAAAGGTGGTCTTCGCGGAGTCACTGCCTCGTACCGCCACTGGTAAGATACTCAAGAAGGAGCTCAGGACCACTTACGTTACAGGGACGGGGGGATAATGACGATAGGATTCTTATCGCCAACTTTTTAAGATATACATGCAATTTAAATGTGGTTTTAAACGAGATTCATCTTCTTTGAACCGTTTTTACGGTGGCACATAAAGCGGCTTGCGACATTGCCCGTGGGTTATTTTTATGCGATATGCGCGAACATTTGGGGGTCCTAAGGCGCCTAGTCTTTTGCCCACTGCTTTATCAAGAGAGTAGCAATTCCTTTGGCGGCGATATTTCCCGCTCCGTCCCTCACTTCCGCCTCCCCCACCGCGATGGATCTGCCTCTTTTGATTATTTTCCCCTCGGCCCATAGCTCGCCATCGGATACCGCGGATATGAAGTTAACCTTTAGTTCCACGGTGATGAAGGCTTCACGGGAATGGTCCACCAGGGTGGCCAGTGAAACCCCGATGGCGGCGTCGGCGATGGACGCCAACACGCCACCATGCACGATTCCTCTTACATTATGTAATTTTTTCTCCACAGGGAGATGAAAAAGGCTTCTACCCTTGCCCAGCTCCACCAGTTTCATGCCCAGCAACTGGTAGTAGGGGCTGAAATTAGCTCTCTCTTTGAAGATTTGCTCAAAACGGGCTAGCTCCTTTGGGGTCAGTTTATTCTCTTCTTCCCTCGAGTTGCCCGCTATAAAAGGGGCTGGTGCGGTTGTCCCCTCCCGAGCCGATGTCAGTTTCTCCTCTTCTTCCCTCAAATTACCTCTCCTTGTCTGCCGACGTTTGTTCTTTGAACCATTCTATCAGCTTTTTCAAACCCTCTTCCAATGGGGTGCGGGGTTCCCATCCCAGGACCTTCCTGGCCAAAGTGATATCTGGCCTGCGCTGCATGGGGTCATCCTTAGGAAGCTCGCTGAAGACCAGCTGGGAGTCTGAACCAACCAGTTTCTTGATGAGTTGGGCCAGTTCCAAAACGGTGATCTCATGATCGCTTCCCAGGTTGATTACATATCCATTCAGCTCTGATTTATAGATTACCCTTTTTATAGCCTCCACCATGTCATCGATATAACAGAAACTGCGGGTCTGAGTGCCATCCCCATAGATAGTCAAGGGCTTTCCCGCAAGAGCCTGGTTTATGAAGTTGGGGGTGACCCTCCCGTCCTCCTTGCGCATGCGGGGACCGTAGGTATTGAAGATTCGCAGGATGGTGGTGTTTACCCCGTGTTTCTGGTTATAAGTATAGGTCAGCGCCTCGGCGAAACGTTTGGACTCGTCGTAGCAGCTTCGGGGGCCCACAGGGTTGACATTTCCGTGATATTCCTCGCTTTGGGGGTTGACCAGAGGGTCTCCGTACACTTCCGAGGTGGAGGCTAGGATGAACCGTGCCCGTGCATTTCTTGCCAGCTCAAGAGCGTGATATGTTCCCAGGGAGTTGGCTAACATGGTCTCCACCGCAAGTTTCAGGTAGTCAGCGGGACTAGCGGGGCTGGCTAGATGCACGATAGTCTCCACCTGCACGTTGAAAGGCTTGGTCACATCGGCGAGAATGAACTGAAAGCGGGGATGGCTCTCTAAATCTCTCACATTCTCTTTCTTGCCTGTGAGGAGATTATCCATGCAGTAGACCACGTGGCCATCCTCCAGAAGGCTATGGCAAAGGTGAGAGCCGATGAAGCCCGCTCCACCGGTTACTAAGATTTCCAGAAAATCACCCCTAATGAATCTCCACATATAACTCCAATGGTGGAATTATACCAGATAAGTAAGATGATTGGTCAATCTTTGCCTTTTATCTTCACCCGTCCGCCCGCTATAACGGGCTAATATGATTGTTTTAATATTTTCAACTTGTAAGTTTTTGGCGAAACCGATTTAGCATTTTTTTCTCAAAAAGAACCGGACAAGCGCCCACAATTCCCATAAAAGTCTCTCAAAAAGAACCGGACAAGCGCCCACAATTCCCATAAAAGTCTCTCAAAAAGAACCGGACAAGCGCCCACAATTCCCATAAAAGTCTTAGGTGAGCGTTCGCTCACCCGCCGTTTAATCGTGAATGGAATAATCCACATCACGCTCAGCCTATGGAGTTGAAGAAGTTTTCATATAGTTAGCTTTCTGGTTCCCCTTCCGAGATGTAAAAGTGGACGCCAGCCCCGAAGAGAGATGCCGCGAAATCCCTTATATGCAGGATTTCCTCTGGAAAGAAAATTCCCTTCCTGGTGATAGCGCCCATCTTTAGGAGTTTCAGAGCTTGGAGCAGCATAGTGGCGGTTGCATCCAAGTAGCTTCCCTTGGCTCCGTAGGTGAGGGTTACGGGAATCTTTCTTCTCCTTCCCGTTACCTCAACCAGCAGTCCTGATTGGTATTGATAGCCGGGTCCGGATTGTGAGGATAACGCCAGTCCCACCAAATGCCTCAGAAACTCTCGGGCGTAATTAGGCATAATCTGGGTGAGCCAAGCCAAGGTGTGCACTAAATAATCGGGACGGGTACCGCTAAGACCTCCTTTTGTCTGAACCTCTAATACCTCGGGGAGAGCCAGGGGTAATGTCAGGGGCTCCGGCTGATTGGAGTAAGAGACGCCACGCCAGCCTAAGCCCCCGGGAAAGTGTTGCCATTCTTCCCAGCTCCCCGCGCGGACCTCCCTGGTTCGTCCTTCTTGAAAAGAATAACACCTATCGCTGAACGCCCGGAGCAAGCGACCTTGTCCCCCTGGTGATTGTAGATCGTTGGGCTCAAGAGACCAGGCTATCTTTATCCGGTCCACCTGTTCCATGCGCTTGGCGGTGTAAGATGCCAATAGATTGGAAAGCCCGGGGCTCCAACCCAGGCCCACGATTATTCTTGAGTTGGGGTGTCCGGCCTCTTCCCTTAAAGCCCTGATGCCGGGAATCGCGCTGGCGTCGTCGCTCGCGCTCAGGAAATCTTTCCCTTCCTCCAAAGCTGAGGCGACCAAGGAGGTTTCGTCGACGTCCTCCGCGCTCAGGCAGGAGATCACCACGTCCATTTCCTTCATCCGTTCCCTTACGCTTTGGGCGTCTGAGGCTTCCAGGTAGCGCACGCTTATCCCTTGGGAACGGTGAAGGTTGAAAAGATCGTTGAGGGCGCGGGCATGACGGTCCGCCGCGATTAACCCTTGACTCTCTCCAGAGGACACCAGTCTCTGGATAACCCGCCTTCCCGTCAAGCCGGCGGCGCCGAAAACTCCTATCCTCAATTTTTACACTCCGTTAATTGAAATGAGCGGGGTTCAGCTCTCTCCAGCTTCGCGCCTTCATTATTGGCAGAGTTGAACGCTTGAGCTTTTGGCTCCTCCAGAGAAGGACGCCCGCGCAAAAGGTCGCGATGAAGAAGATTGCCGCCTCGACGATTCTCATCTCTTTCTTCATGTTTTAATTCTTCCATAAACTGGCGCTAGAGACCATAGCAAAGTAAGCTTGATGGTTTCATGGGGGACCTTAGCGGTGAATGTGGCAGGAAGAAAGAAACATCGAATCTTCTTGTGCCGTTCTAAGGGATGGAAGAAGGAGTTAGAAGAGTGGAAAGAAATGGAAAAATGATGGGCCTCTTCATGGAACGAGATTGCGCGTCAATCTGGATCGGCAAGACGCGAAAGAGTTAATAAAGGAAGTTCGTTTATTGACAACATACAATCTCTACATGGAGGTCGTTTAAAGGAGCTCCCTTATAGCGCTTTCGTCGCACTGCCGCCCTTCTTTTTTCAGGCGGATGCATTCTCTCAAAGCGTCATGTCTTTCCTTGGTCATGGGGCAGAGATAGCACAACAATATGCTTATGAGCAGAAAAAGCACCGTGCCCCATCCGAAGAGGAGCCGGATTCCCAAAAGGGCGCCGGAGGTCTGTTCCACGTCGGCTTGATAACCTACCACGGAGAGGATCAAGCCGTTGAACAGCAGCGCTATGGCTACCGCGCACTTCTGGACGAAAGTGGTGATACCGATATACATCCCCTCCTGGCGCAGTCCTGTCTTGTACTCATCCACCTCTACCACGTCGGGAATCATGTTCCACTGTACCATGGGAATCGCAGCCACTCCCCCGGCCGCTATCAGCATAAGGGCGAAGAGGATTATGTCCCTTCCCGGCTGAAGGAGAAAGATGGCGAAGCCCTGGGGGATAGCCCAGGCGGTGGAGAATACCATATAAGCCCTTCTCTTTCCCAACCTGGTGGTGGCTACTGCGATGACCGGCACCCAGAGGAGCGTGGCGACGAAGAGCACCAGAAACACCAAGGAGGTTTTTTCCTCGCTGAACCGCAGGTTGTACTTGGTGAAATAGGGAATCATCTGGGCGGATATATTCAAAGCCACCGCTCCCGCGGCGTAAGCTCCCAATGTATAGGGAAAAGAGCGGTTTCTCCAAACCTCCCTCAGACCCTTCAGCCGGAACCCCACGTTTTCCGGAAAGAGCTCGTATCCTCTTGTGAAACGCCAGGTGAGGAGGAGGGGGAACACGGAAAAACCACCTAAAAGCGCCGCCGTTACCAGCCAACCCATCCTCTCACTTCCCAACATCTTCTCGAAGTACTTGGAAAGAATCAAGGGAAGGGTGGCGGCCATGATGGTGGTAAACTGGCTCCAGCCTAGCCGGTAGCTGATTAGGCTGGTTCTTCGATCGTAATCCTGGGTCACCTCAGCCGCTAGGGCGGTGTAGGGGATGTTGATGAGAGTATGTGCGGTGAAGAACATGATCACCACCATGACGAAGTAGGCGACGGTCCATCCCGAAGAAAGGCCAAAATCAGAGAAGAGCAACCAAGAGCAGACCCCGAAGGGCAGGGCAGTTAAAAGGATAAACGGTCTCCTCCTTCCCCATTTCGATTTGATATTATCGGACCAGATGCCCACCAGGGGGTCGGTGATGGCGTCCCAGATGGTCGCGATCATCATGATGGCTCCCGCTGTTGAGGGAGAGACGCCCGCCACGTCGGTGAGGAAAATCATGAAGTAAATATAGAACATGGTCCACATGAGGGAAAGAGAGCCCTCCGCCCCCCCGTAGCAGAATTTAAGCCGAAAAGGGAGCTTCTCTCCTCTGTCTCCGTCCATCCTCTTCCTCCAGTACGAATGGCGGAGCGGCTCTTGTAGCTTGGGTTTCGCGTATGCCGCCAGCCGGTACCCACTTAAGGCTATCTGCCTGACCCATTTATTTCTAATCTCCTTATCCCGCTTTGTCAAGAAGAGTCAGCTTGACGCGTCGCGGATATCTATTTCCCGCTCACATTCCCTATAGCCGCTCCCAATGGAAATTTCCTAAGGGAAAGGGAGATTCTTTGCGATTTTTTCTCCCATCTTCCGCCTCTCTCCTCCAGAAGATTTCCCTTTGAAGAAAGACGCTAGGCTTCTCTCTAGAAAATTGCTTGCCGATTCCCGCTACCATGAAATTTAATAGTAACATTATGTAAAATTTTATCTTGG
>JACVIX010000046.1 GCA_015711725.1 Candidatus Geothermincola primus
CTCTCCTATCATTAATTTATATCTGCCTCGGTTACATTGGCAGGCTCCCCTACAACTTCAGGTCAGAGGCTATTAAATCAGCTGTTACCACACCAGAAGCCACACTGGTGGGAACGCCGCCTCCAAAGTGAGTGGATGCGCCACTTAGATAAAGGTTTTCAATCGCTTTGGAGCGATTGCGCATGCGGAACATTGCCAGGGAAGTGATATCGGTGAAAAGCCCATAGATGCCTCCTTCTGGGTGGAGCAATCTTCGCTCGAAGTCCAGTGGGGTGGAAACTATCAGCTTAGTGAGATGGTCGCGAGCGTCGGGTAAAGCGTATTTTTCCAGTTCTCGTAAGGCCATCTCGCCGTACCGATCCTTGATGTTGTCCCAATTCGCTCCCACAGGCGAGTAGGGGGCTGGCGCGTTATATATCCAGCTGAGGATATGATGGCCTTTGGGCGCTAAGTCCGGATCTGCTTCGGTGGGCCAACAGATGAGACTCAGCGCTTTTGTGGGAATAATTCCCTTAGTATAATACTTTTCCCATACCTCATTCATGAATTCCACGGTTCCAGTGATGATGGTGTGGTGGGCGTTGAGATGGGGCTTTGTGTCCAGCCCCACGTAGATCATGGGACAGGGCACGGAGTTCTGATAGCTATTCACCGCTTTGAAAGCCCAAGCGGGTAGGTGCTCAGGCCCCACCATCTTCAGATAAGTGACTTTGCCGTTGAGATTGGAAACCACCGCGCGCGCAGTTATCTCACTTCCATCGGCGAGAACCACTCCTTTAGCCGCGCGATTTTCCACAATAAAGCGGTCCACCAAAGCGTTCGTACGGACCTCCAGACCGAATTCCTGTCCGGCCAGCATGATGCCCCTTGGAATGGCGATCATGCCGCTTCTGGGATAGAAGATACCCAAGTGCTCGGAGAGAGCGATCAAACCGAAGACACCTGAGGCAAGATAGGGCGGCGCCCCCACGAAGAAGGACTGGAAAGATACCGATGCCAGCATATTCCTGTTACTAAACGCCTTTTTCACCACCGTCTCGTGGTTTTTCAAAAAATAGGGAATTATCTTGTAAAGCTTGTGATATTTCAGAATTAGTGGCAGCGCCTTGGTGAAGGTATTCAGGTCGGAAGTTACCAGTGCCTCTAATGCGTATTGCAGCAGCCACATACCGAACTGGGAGAACTTCATCCAGCTCTCGTAGTCTTCGGGAGCCATTTTCCTTATAACCTCGTTGGTCTCTTCCATATCAAGGGGTATGGTAAAGCGCTCCCCTTCGGGGGTGATAAATGAATAGATGGGATCGCAGGGAATCAAGTCAATGTAGTCGTTGAGATTTTTCCCCATTCGCTCGAAAGCCATCTCTATCGGTCGGACCAACTCCACGATGGAGGCGCCCACGTCAAAATAGTAACCATCCTGCTCGAAAGTGGAACAGCAGCCGCCGATTAAATCCGATTGTTCCAGAACCAAGGTCTTTAGCCCTTTCATGGCACAGAGGGAACCTGTAGTCAAACCACCGAGCCCTGCTCCGACTATCACTACGTCGTAGTCAACCATCGTCTCCTCCTTTTTGTTACGTTAAAAATCTTAAATCTTTCCCTTTTATTATCAGTATAAATGACTTTATAGTCAAATATACTGACCATAAAAGCATGCATCGCGTTGTCTATTCCAAAGCGATTTTTGCTGAAGATGAGAAGCTTGAGCTATTTTTTCGCCATTTTCCTTAAATTTCATCCTTTATATTTTGCCTATTCGTCATAAGATTAGCCTTGTGTTCGTCGCTGTTATGATAGATTTCCTTGCTCGCTAAGGCTAGTACGGGTTAAAAAGTCTCTTACGATTTTACGGTTGTGGGCCACTTTAAATATGCCTGTACTAAATGCGCAGATGGCTAAACCGATCCCATACTTGGATTCTACCTTTCTCACTTTTCACATATCCGAAAATATTCTATTTTGCATCGCCTTGTAGCAATAGCCACGATGAGAGCCCCCTTTCTTTATGTTAGCGCAAACTCTTTTTTTATCTCTTTCGGACAACTGAATGGTTGCTTTTGATGCGTTCTCAACCTGACCAGGGTGGAAATATCGATATAGAATAGGAGAACTATCGGGCATGCCGACAATATGACAGATTACTGAATGTCTTCGCTTCACAGGAACCGTTTGGGAAAGAGAGGGAAAGATATCTTCTCCTTTTCTAGGCATAGTTATTTCAAGGACAATTTCATTTGAGAATAATTTAACTGCTGAAATAGGTTTCCAGATGTAAAAAAATACACTCCTTGAACACGTCGGCCTGGCTCTTAAAGCGCCTTATGGAGATTGATGGGTATTCCCTCCATGTCCGAAGCGCCCCCATCCATCGACTTTGTAATGGTTTCTTGTGAAGGTTGGCCTTTATGATCGCGAACGGTAACTTATTTTTATCAAGCGATGGGGTTACGTTGTCATGATGAAGAATCGTTGGAAGGAAATAATTTCATTTATTGCCACTTTTCCCGCCCAGGTGGTTATGTAACGGCAAGCTGTGAGGCCAATCTCCATCGTTCTATCCGGCTACCTTTTTTCGGAGAAACTTTTTTCCAGGACCTGCTTTGTTTATATTTAAGAGGTTTTATAGAGACGAGAGAGCTCTACCACCCGACGGTATTCCTCTATCTGTCTTTCCCTTTCCTTTTCGTCCCAGCCCAATTTCTTGCCCATAATCGCGGAGACCTTCTCGGCGACCTCCAGTCCCTGCTGCTCCGCCTCGTAATATATAGCGCTGCGCCTCACCATGAAGTCGGTGAGGGTCACGGCCATCTCCGCGTCCACCGCGTATTCCACCTCGGCTTTGATATAGGGTATCTCTTCGGAGAGCTTTTCGCCCAAATCTAGATCCCTTCTTACCTTTTCTAGGACCTCGATGGCTCCTGTTCCCAGGAGCTGTAACTTTCTGATGGTCTCGTCATCCATACGGTAATTCCGCGCTAGCCTATCCAGACGCTGCGGAAACCGTATTCCATCTTTCCCATATACCGGGGCGTTTTTGGTGGTGCAGCGGGAAGATGCCTCTATTTTGAATCGTTCTTGGAGACGTCGGGCCGCCAGATCAACTAGCTCCTCAGCCATGGAGCGGGCGGTGGTAAGCTTGCCCCCGGCTATGGAGATTAGGCCGGAGTAACTCTCATAAATGCTATGTTCTCTGGACACCTGGGACTCTTTGATGCCCTCCGCTCCCTCCTCCGAGATAAGGGGACGCAAGCCCGCGTAGGTGCTGATCACGTCGTCTTGGGTAATCTTGGCAGCGGGCAGCGCCCGGTTGATGGCCTCGATGATGTATTCCACGTCGGCTCGGTCGGCGTGTATGGTGTCATAATCGCCCTCATAATCGGTGTCGGTAGTCCCAATAAGAGTATATCTTCCCCAAGGAACCGCGAAGAGCATGCGCTGATCGCTGGGGGAGATGACCGGGAGAGCGTTGCGGACGTTGGCCCTCTCCCGCTTAACTATGATGTGCGCACCTTTGGTGGGCCGGCACTTTCTGGAAGCTTGCGGGTCGTCCATACGACAAATCTGGTCGGTCCAGGGACCGGTGGCGTTCACCACAACCCGGGCTTCCACCTCGAATTCCTTACCCTCGATGGTATCGCGGACTTTGGCCCCACGGAGCATCTCTTTATCCTTTAGGAAGTCGATTACTTGGGCATAACTTATACAAGAAGCCCCTGCCAGATGGGCGGATTGCACATGGGCTAGGGTAAGACGCGCGTCGTCAGTGGCGCAATCGTAGAATTGGCCCCCTCCCTTCAACCTTTCCCGGTCTAGCTCTGGCTCCACTTCCAGGATGCGCTTGGGTCCATGGGTGCGGTGGTTCTGCACGTTGCGAAAGAGAGCGAGAATGTCATATAGCCACAGACCCATGGCTATCACTAATAGTCCGTTCTTATCCCCTTTGTAGACAGGAAAAAGGAAAGGCTGGGGCCAGACTAAGTGGGGCGCATTGAGCAGCAGTCTCCTCCTCTCCCGGCAAGCCTCGAAGACCAGCTTGAAATCGAAGAGTTCCAGATAACGCAGACCACCATGCACCAGCTTGGAAGAGCGGGAGCTGGTGCCAAAGGCCCAGTCATTTTTTTCCAGTAAAATCGTGGAGAACCCTCTCTCGGCTGCGTCTCGGGCGATACATGCTCCGGTGATACCTCCTCCGATGACCAAAATATCGTAGACCTTTTTTGGAGCTTCCTCGATGTTTCTACAGCGCTGCTCCCAGGAAAAGCGCATGTCTATCACTCCTAAACTTATTTTTCCTTGAATTTTATCCACTTGAATTAATCGGAGTCACTGGCGCAGGTTTTTACTTGGGCACCAGCACGATGCGGTGATTAAGCAGGTCGATCACGCTGATCTCTGCGTCCAAAGTCTTTTCTTCCCCGATAATATTGGTGAGTTGTACGGATCCCCCTTCCTCCTTGATATTCACCACATCCTCGAGTATCAAACTTTCCTTGCCATCCTCTAATAGGAACGCATGGGATTCGCACATCAGGAGGACCTCCTTTCCGCCCGCTTCTTCCGATGGCTTATATACACGCTTCTTAATAGGTGGTTCCACTGGCAAGCTATGCAAACCTCTACCACATGGCAGGAGATCTCGCCGCACCGAGGGTCCAACCCGCTGAGCGCTTCCCTGAAGGGAAGCACCCTTCCATTGTGGGTATCAAGCCCGTCGCCGAAGACGAAGTTGAGTAGGCGAAGTTTCTCTTGGGAACAAACCGGGCATAAGATATTGGTGGGCTCTCCCACGTTACGGGCGATCCTGCCTATCTCAGGATGGGCGTCGCATATATCCCATCGAGATAAGGCGCCTCTTCGATAGTCGCGCAGGACCGCTTCTTTTTTCAATCTGTAATCTATGCTGCTGATAACCGCCAATTAGTTGACCTCCCGGGGCAATCCCCTCTCCGTTTTCCATGCATATTATAAATCATCACCTTATCATAATACGAGATTACTTCGGTGAAAACGAGGGACGTCTTGGGCGATTCGGGCTTTACGCACCTAAAGTATGCTGTGACAGGTGATTTAAAGGTTCATGGCGAAAGTTTTATTATAGCTCTTCACCTTAGAGAAGTTTGCGGAAGAAGTGAACATGAGAACGAAGCGATTGCGTGTGGACAAGTATCCATTCGGGGCGAAATTAAAGCCCCGCCTTTTGCGTTTTAAAGCTGTATGTTACCTTTGAATAAAAATACCCTCTCAATTGGGCAAAAGGGAAAGAGATTACTTTTCTATCATCGAGCGAGAAATATCACCGAGAAGGTTAAAGATAAAATATTTCGCCATGGGATAGAAGATTTTTAAGCAAATGAGGTGAGGGCGCGCGAGAATTTTTCCCAATTTCCAATGATACCGTCATACAATGATACCGTCATATATAGTCTTTCCGTGTTAAACGTATATTAAGTTCCTTTGATACGAGTTTTCTTATAGCGTGTGGCGCAGCTCTTAAGCGTCGCCTGGGATGAGATGATTGGAAGGATAATTTTCCGCCATGTCCGGCGGTCTGACCAGCCGTCATCCAAAATCTGGCGAGCCTGCTAAGTCTGCTGATCTGGGCTCATGCAAGAGGCCAAATGACTTACGTCATTCATCCTTTTCACCATCCAACTTCCATCCACGGAGGTGATTATATTGATGGCCCCGTTAGATTGATCTATTCTCCAGATTCCTTCCAGGTCCAATCCCAGAGCTATGCAGAGCATAATCCGGTTGGTGACTTTGTGGCTTACCGCCAGAACCCTAAAGTTATGCCGGTGGGCCAACCTATACAACGCTTCTTTTAAACGTTGGTAAACGGAGAGTAGGCTCTCGCCTCCAGGAAAAACTAGACGCGATGGCTGGTTGATCCAAAGTTCAAATTCCCTGGGCCATCTGAGACGCACCTCTTCCACCGATTTCCCGCTCCATTCCCCGTAATCCACGTCGATGAGTAGGTCCAAGGGCACGGGCGTACGGTGGTGGAAACTAGCGATCTCTTCGGCGGTCTGCCTTGCCCGAAGTAAAGGGCTGTGATAGAATTCCTCGAATTCCAGGTCCGCGAGATATTCGCCTGCCATGCGCGCTTGGGCAATTCCGTTGTCGTTGAGCGGGGGATCCGATCTTCCACGGAATATGTCCGCGCGGTTGTACTCGGTTTCCCCATGTCTTACCAGGTAAATTTCCATCCCGTTTCCTTTCCGCGTCTATTGGTTATATAAAATCGGCTCGTTTACATTATAGATTATAGTCCAAACGCATGAGATGACCCCAAACTGTGTTACCCTGCCTTCATTTTCATGATGTCATAAGACTCTTAAAAGGATTGGGAAAGGGTGACAAAGATAAAAAAATATCCTCCATATTGGTCAAGCGTGCGGTAAAGCTTAATTTGAAAAGTGTTGGATTAAATGTATAATAATTCTGAACTGCGGTTCTCATGGTGCAGGTCACAGCTCGTTCCTGGAGGTTCAAGGTGCTCACAAGAAGATTTATTAAAATGATTGAAACCAGAGCGGATAAAGTAGCCAAGTTGTGGTTGAAGGAGGTAAGGCAGTCCAAATACACCCCCACCTATCATCACTTCAGGGAAGAGGAGCTGTTTCAGCGGGCAATGGCGGTCTACGAACGTCTGGGTTACTGGTTGAGCCCCGAGACCAAGAAAGAAGAGATTCGTTATTTTTATATGAATATGGGAAAGGCGCGTTTCTATGAGGGTTTTAAGCTGGACGAGGTGGTAATGGCCTTGATCTTGCTTAAACGCTATCTTTGGCTGGAGGTTCTGTCGGAGGGTCTCACCCAGACCAACCTGGAGTTATACCAGGCTCTGGAGCTGAACAACCAGGTAGTTCTCTATTTCGACCGGGCTATCTATTACACCATCTCGGGTTATATGGAAGCCATGGAGGAAGCCAAGGCGATCAGGTAAATCTAAGCCTCTGGCTGTAAAATGTAATAGAAGCGGGCAATCCAGTTGACTTGGATTTTAAATCTGAGATTGTTAAATTGCTGTTGCCCCATTTGATGTGTTTGAGAATGCGAGAGTTTGTCGAGAGAGGGTTTCTTATGGAGAAATGCTTGAATTGTGGGGCTGACAATCCTGAAGGCGCTCAATTTTGCGGCAGATGTGGCGCAAGTCTCGCTCGGCCAGCGCCAGGCGGCTCGCCGCCTCAAAGCGTGCCCCCCCAGGGTCCCCAGGGGGCGCCCCCTCCACCCATTCAGGAATACGGAGCGTCACCACCTCCTCCCCCTCCCGGACCATTGCCTCCCTATCCAGCTTATCCCCCTGTTCAGCAGAACTCGGGCAAAGCCACTGCATCTCTGATTCTGGGAATAGTGGGCATCTTCGTCTGCCCTCTGATCTGTTCCGTACTGGCTATCATCTTAGGCTCTCAGGCCAAGAAAGAGATCGAGGCGAGTGGAGGCATGCTGGGGGGGATGAGCATGGCCAACGCCGGCTTAATTCTGGGAATCGTTGGGTTGGTTATCTATCTCATCACAATCGTGATATGGGTGGTGGTGGCTTTGGTCTCCGTCGCGCGTGAATCCAGCCTCTTTCTTTACTTGCCTTTCCTGGCGGGATGGGTCTTTTGATGTGAGTAAGCGTAATACTGTATCATGATACTGATTGCGATACTGAATCTTCTGGCGCTAGACCTCCATTGAGAGGGGGGAGCATGGGTCCATAGATTTGTTGTGCTTATCACGAGTGTGTTCCCGTTGGCACTGGTAATTTTGAGTTACAAAGTGTAATAATGTAACGGGAATCGATGAGTAAGAATCAATCCCATGCTATCCCTTCGGCGGATGTAAGGAAAACAACCTATGTTAAAGTGTGCTAACTGCGGGAAAGAAAACAAGGAAGGATCCCAGTTCTGCGTGAACTGCGGGTTTCTCATGGAAAGCCAGAAAACTGAGGAAAAAGACGGGGCTCCGGAGGAAGATAGAGTGCCTCAGGATGACCTTTATCCGCTCCCTTATCCACCGCCCTATCAACCATCCCAACCGTTTGGAACTTCTCCGCGAATACCACCGGGATATATGGGCGCGCCACCACATCATCTTTCTTATCCTCCCGCTCCCTATCCAGCTTATGTCCCACCGCGTCGCACCTCGGGAATGGCTATCGCCTCCTTGGTGGTAAGTGTAATCTCGTTCCTGTTTCCCTTTCTCTTTATCGTCCTGATTGGTCCGATATTGGCCATCATCTTCGGGGTCCTGGCGCGTAAGGAGATAGATGCGAGCGGGAAAAGCATGGAAGGCTGGGGTTTGGCCACGGCGGGGTTGATCATAGGGTTGGTGGGATTGGTACTTGGACTGGGATTCTGGATTTTCATCTTAATTATAGCAGTTAATTCCAGCTCTTCCGGGACATTGATTATTTCCTTGCTCGCCCGATGAAAAAGCGGGCAGTGATGAATTGTGACACGCATACCCGGCTTCCCGTGCTTGATCCGTTCGTGGCAAAGTTAGTTTCCCTGCGAAGTATAATCAGGAGAACTTTCGAAAGTTAAGCCCACAAACCATTCATGGGTCCGATCTATTGCGGGCGGTGGGAATTATCAAGGGGTCGAACGGTAAGTCCGACTGATGTTAGCCAAGAAAAGAATATGTCCTATTGAATTATGAAAATTGATGGAGGGGTCGAACGGTAAGTCCGATGCGGGGAAAACTTTTTATAATGTATTACTGTATCTCGGGGGGAAATTAAAGCGGGGTCGAACGGTAAGTCCGACTGATGTTAGCCAAGAAAAGAATATGTCCTATTGAATTATGAAAATTGATGGAGGGGTCGAACGGTAAGTCCGACCCCCCAGTTCTTTTAAGCTCTTTTCGCGCCTGATCTACACGTCGGAAAGTGCTCCGCTCAGGTATTCGTCATAGGCGGCGAGGTCAAGTAGTCCATGTCCAGAGAAGTTGAAGAAGATGGTCTTTCCCTCACCACTCTCTCGACAGCGAATGGCTTCGTCGATTACCGCTTTAATAGCGTGTGCGGTTTCCGGCGCTGGCACGTAGCCTTCAGTTTGCGCGAATAGTACCGCTGCCTCGAAGACCTCCACCTGGTGATAGGCCACCGCCTCCATCAAACCCTCTTTTACCAGCAGGCTGATGATTGGGGAATCCCCGTGATAGCGGAGCCCTCCCGCGTGGGATGGAGGCGGCACAAAGTTATGCCCCAAGGTATACATTAGTATTAGGGGAGTGAAGCCAGCGGTATCCCCCAGATCGTACTCGTACTTGCCACTGGTGAGAGTGGGACAAGAAGTGGGTTCCACCGCAATTAGCCTTATGTCTTTTCCCGCTATCACGTCTTTTACGAAGGGAAGCGCGGTGCCTCCTAGGTTAGATCCTCCCCCGCAGCAACCAATTACCACATTGGGATATTCGTCGATGAGCTCGAAAGCGGCCTTTGCCTCCTGGCCGATTACCGTCTGGTGTAACAGCACGTGGTTTAGCACGCTTCCTAGGGAGTATTTTGCCGTCCCCCTTTCCTGGATGACCATGTCTATCGCCTCGGAGATGGCAATACCCAGGCTTCCGGGAGTATCGGGGTCTTCTTCCTGAATCCTTCGCCCAGTCTCTGTTTTGTCGCTGGGGCTGGGATCGACGGTAGCTCCCCAGGTCTCCATAAGTACCCTACGGTAAGGTTTCTGTTGAAAGCTGGAACGCACCATGAACACTTGCAGCTCCAAATCGAAGAATTTGCAGCCCATAGCCAGAGCGCTACCCCATTGACCCGCTCCCGTTTCCGTGCATAACTTTTTAACTCCTTCTTTTTTGTTGTAATAAGCCTGGGCGACGGAAGTATTCCCCTTGTGGCTTCCTGCTGGGCTCACCCCTTCGTTTTTGAAGAATATTTTGGCGGGCGTTTGAAGGCGCTTCTCGAGTTGGTAAGCTCTTACCAGAGGCGTAGGCCTCCATATTCTGTAAATATCGATTACCTCCCCAGGTATATCGATATAGTTATCCGGGCTTACCTCTTGCTCGATCAATCCCATAGGGAATAGGGGCGCCAAGTCTTCGGGTCCCACCGGCTCCTTCGTCTGGGGGTGGAGGGGCGGTTTCAGGGGCACGGGCAGGTCCGGGAGCACGTTATACCAGGCTTCCGGGATATTTTCTTGCCCAAGCTGCACAATCTTATTCTTTTCCATCTCCAACCTCCTTAATCGATTCTCGAGTTAGTCTCCGCGCATATAAATAAAACCGCGGGCTGGAGTTTGCCCGCGGCTGTTGTTGTCTCGCTTTTGCCCAATTACCACACGCATGGGGGGCAAACTCCGACGGAGCGGGTCTGCCACCACCAGAGGGACGACCTCCCTATGCAAGAAACCTTATCTGATAATGCTTCCAATTCCAGACCCCTTTCCTGGCAATCGGATGTTAATATTATGAAGGCGTCGAACATTTATGTCAATATTTTATCGACCCGCGCCGTGTGGACAAGTAGGTGCGTTTGAATGGGAATAATTTTATCAGTTGCCATCACCAATTGTTTGCTTATTTTAAATTCGTCCCATTTCTCTACCTTTTCAAAGCAGTTGCAGGAATATAAGGCTAAAACAAATTATTGACATTTTCAGGTTATCTAAAATATTATTTTTTTGTCCGCGGACATTGAAAATCTAGTGATACTGGCCGGGTTCCCGAAAGGGAACAAAAGGGAAGTCGGTGAAAGTCCGACACGGTAGCGCCGCTGTAACCGAGGAGCGAAGCCCCATTGATCCACTGGCGAGAGCTGGGAAGGAGGGGCAATGCGAGGATCCGGAAGTCAGAAGACCTGCCCGGCCGGGGTCAGTAAGCTCTCCGCTTCAGAGAGAACCTGACAGGCAGGGAATGAATCTCCACTCTGGAGTCGGAGTGGGGATTTTTTATTGCCGTCTCTGCTGCGGAGCGTATTGGAATGAACTTAGATAAGGAGGGACGGTATGGTGAAGAGAACCCTTTATGCGGGCGTTGTTGCTTTTGTTATTATCTTATTTCTCTATATAGCACCTTTTGCTTTCGTTCCCATGATGGCGAGGGTCGAGGCAGCTCCAGTGGTGCTGCAACAAAGCCAGCCAGTCTTCGAGAGCGCGGACTTAAGAATTAAAGATGGCACCGCCCCAGTAATAATTAGCGGAGTGGCGTATCTTTTCGCGGGGGATGATCCATGGAGTCCACCAGGGGTCAATTCAAGTATAGTGGCGCTCAACGCTTCCAACGGAAACCTAGTCTGGCAGAAGGAATTGGAATGGGCTGGTGGTATGGGTTCCAAGGCGAGGCCGTTAGTGGAGGGCACACGGCTCTATATCGGATGCGGCAAGTCCGTGTATTGTCTGGACACTGCAAACAATGGCAATATCCTTTGGCAGACCGATATAACCCCTGAAGGTGGCGTGGGCAACTCCGTTATCATAAGCGATCCGGTTGCTTATACAGGAATAGATGGTAGGGTCATAGTGGTAGGAGACTATATCTATGGAGCTTATGTGGGTCTGGATTCTATGAGCGGGAACATCTTGTGGCGCTATGATCTAGATTCGGGGTCTTCAGCCATAGGAGCTCCCGGCGTGGATGATACAAACCATCGCATCTACCTACCTCAGCACGCCGCTTTCGGTCAGCCGGTAAAGGGCAAAATTCATTGCCTCGACGTTTCGGGGGCTAGTCCTGCCAAAAAGTGGGATTTCGCGGCCTCCTATGATGTTGCCTGCCCCATCATCTTTCACCAGGGAAAGATATATTTTAGCGATTTCGCCTATGGCGGGGCTATGAGCGATTTCTACTGCGTGGAGGACAAAGGCAATCAAGGCGAGTTGGTCTGGCAGCAGGCAATTTGGGGTTCATCCGGACTTTCCATGATAGACCCCGCAGGCGGCCGAATTTATGTTTGTGGCAACGACTATGCGGCGGGAACCAATCATTACTACGCATTTGATCTCAGCACGGGAGAACTAGCCTGGGACAATTCCAACTGGGGTGCCTACAATGGAAGTTCAGCCCTTTCTCCGAATACGGGATACCTTTATGTGGGAAGTTTCGATACTACCGCTTGGGCTCACAATAAGGGAATCGCCGCGGTAGAGCCCCTTACGGGAGGGGAACTCTGGATGGTGAATCAGAAGGGTGGAGGAGACCCGGTTTTCTACAATAATATGGTTTACACTACCGCTGATGGTCGTCTCTATGCCTATCTGGAGTTCCTTCCTCCCCAGAGCTATGATTGGTACTTCGCCGAGGGCTACACCGGCGCGGGCTTCGACGAGTGGCTATGCATAGCCAACCCTTCCCAGATAGATGACGCGACCGTTGACGTCACCTTTTACTTCAAAGAGGGAAGACCTCCCCTGGAAAAGCAGTATGAGGTGGAAGCTGGGACTCGCAAGACCGTGAGTGTAAATAGTGAAGTAGGACCGGATATGGAGGTATCCATTAAGGTAGAATCGGATCATCCAGTGGTGGCTGAGAGACCGATGTATTTCAACTATGGTGGTTACCTGGGGGGAGGAAGTGTAGTCCTGGGAGCGGATAAGCCCATGAGCCGTTGGCTTTTCGCCGAGGGCTACACCGGCGCGGGCTTCGACGAGTGGCTATGTATGTTGAATCCCGGTGAGTCAACAACGGCTACGGTAACCTATTTTTTCAAGAATAATCCGGTTCCTTTGGTGAAAGAGTACGAACTGCCGGCACACAGCCGGAAGACCTTGAAGGTAAACCAAGAGGCTGGCCAGAACCAGGAAGTGTCTATCGAGGTAACCACTCCTGAGGATAAGACCATAGTGGCGGAAAGGCCTATTTACTTCCATTACCAAGGCCTTGGGGTTCGAGGAGGGCATTGCGTGGTGGGAACGGGCGAAGAATCGCGGAGCTGGTACTTCGCCGAGGGCTACACCGGCGCGGGCTTCGACGAGTGGCTATGTATAATGAACCCCGGGACCGTTAACGCCTTGGTAAAAGTGACCTACAGCTACCAAGGAGAATCGAGTCAGACCAAACAATACAATGTCGTAGCGAAGTCGCGGGAGACCCTCAACGTGAAGGCTGAGGCCGGAAGCGGAAAAAACGTAAGCCTACTGATAAATTCCGACCAGCCCATAGTGGCGGAGCGACCCATTTACTTCAATTATGGGGGAAAATGGGATGACGGTTCGTGCGCCATGGGATCGACACTTCCTTCCAATTATTGGGTTTTAGCGGAAGGCTATACCTCCCCCAATTTCGATGAGTATATCACCATTTTCAATACCGGGAAGGAAACGGCGAATGTGAGGGTAAAACCTTTGTTCGGAACTGGGTCGGAGGAGCTTTACGAAATTGAAGGGGGTCGTCGTTTCACCATAGCCATCTACAGCAGTAATCCCGTGGAACGGGCTTACGTCATCACCAGCGATCGTGGGGTGGTGGTTGAACGGCCCATGTACTTTTATTACTCAGGGCTCGGCGCGCCTGGTGGCCACTGCGAGCGAGGAGCCACCTTTATGGATATGTACTGATATGGTGATAAACGATGGCGCAGCCGGAGAAATTCCGGCTGCGCCCTATTCAATAATCGTTTTCGGATGGGGAGGCCTCCCTAACTCTTTTTTATGTTTTAAATGAAGACGGCGTGGAAAGTTGGAAATGCATCCAAAGGTCAAGAAAAGAAAGGTAAACCGCTGGGTGGGGCGACTTTCGGTAATGGCAATTGTGCTGGCAGTTGCTTTTTTTCTGGTGAAGGGCTGCGCTTTTATGCCCTGGAATCGCGGGGAGGCGGCCATCGATGTGAGGGTGACGGTGACCCGCGATTTCGGAAACGAATTATTACGGGATCAATGGGTGGAGTTGAGAGAGGGCGCGGATGCTATGCAGGCTTTGCAGGAATTAGCGGATGTGGAAACCGCCTACGGAGGAGGATTCGTGGAATCGATAGATGGGCTGGCTTCGCGATACGGAAAAGGCTTTGGGGGTGCGAGCGAAAAGATAGACTGGTTCTTTTACGTTAATGGGCAGATGGCTCATGTGGGCGCGACCGCATATCGGTTGAAACCCGGGGACTGGGTTATTTTTGACTATCATCGATGGGACTATTCCCTTTTTACTCCGGCGTTGGCGGGTTGCTTCCCAGAACCTTTTGTCCACGGATATGAGGGTGTCCCCAAGAAAAGGAGCGTGGCCTATGCGGAGGGATGGGGAAGCGAGGCGGAAAGATTGGCAAGGTTTTTGGAGGATTCGGGAGGGGGACCTTGTGAGGTATTAAAGATGGAAGGGAATTGGTCGCCCCAAGATGGAGAATGCGTGGCGGTAGTGGGCGTCTGGGAACAGCTTCGAGAGTTGACGCCTCTGGCTCAAGCCAATGCCAATGCGGCCTCTTTGGGATTATATGCGTATTTCGATGGCGATGAGTTAATCATTCTGGACGAAATGGGCAATAGAAAAGCAAGCTATGTGAGGGGCGCTGGAATCGTAGTTTGCACCGGGCCTCGTTTAGGGGAGAATAGCGCGGTTCTCCTAGTGAGCGGCATCGATAAGGAAGGGGTGGAGGAAGCGCTGAGACTCCTTTTGGGGCATGGGAATTTAAAGACCCCACCATCTTTGATTCTGGTCTGCTTGGAGGGAGGAGAAGTCTTAAGGGTACCGATAAAGGAGGATGTCGAAGATGCTTCCCGTGTATAGAGAGAAGAACACTCTCGTACACAGATTGCATCCTCTGACTGCCTTGTTATTATCATTGACGCCAGCTATATTGGCTTTAATACTTGAAAATCCACTCTACCTTCCCCTTTTATGCATCGGACTGTTAGGACTCATCGGCGTGTCGGAGGTATGGGATGAATGCAGAAGCTTTCTACGCTTAGGACTGATCATGGCTATGTTTATTCTTCTTATCAATCCTTTGGTAAACCGGCAAGGTGAACATATCCTGGTCTACGGACCACATCTTCCATTCTGGGGAAATATAAATGTCACTCTGGAGGCTTTACTTTATGGTTTATTCGCAGGCCTGCGCGTCTTCGTTATCGTCGCCGCCTGCGGATTCTTAAGCACTACTGTGAGCCCCGATGACCTCCTGGATCTGCTTGCTCGATTTTCCCTCCGTTCCTCTCTCGCAATGGCACTCGCGGTTCGTCTCTATCCAGGGATGGTAGTCGAAGCTGAGCGGATCAAAGAGGTTCAGTTGGCGAGAGGGGAACGTTTGAATGAAGGGAAGTACTGGCAACGTTTCAAAGCCCATCTTCCCCTCTGGTATTCGCTTTTTCAGAGTTCGCTGGATCGAGCCGCGAACATAGCTGAAGCTATGAGCGCGCGAGGCTTCGGCAGAGGAAAGCGAAACGTGTATAAGAAGAAATCTTTCCAACCGCGAGACGCAATAGTGGCTCTGCCTATGACTATTGTTTTGGCTGGAACGATCGCTGCCAGCACCGCTGGGCTAGGCTCATATTCGTTCTTTCCCTCACTTGCGTTGCCATGGAATATGTGGAGCCCCTTTTTCTTGGGTTTGATCGCATGGGGTAACCTCACTGTAATTCTCCTAATCTGGAGTTGGAAGAGATGGCACTGGTTGAGATCGAAAATCTAAGTTATTGGTACCCGGAGAGAGACGAGCCAGCTCTTGATGGTATCAACCTAGAATTAGAGCGAGGGGAGTTCGTGCTGCTCACCGGCCCCACGGGTTGCGGCAAGACTACCCTCATGCGACTGATCAACGGCCTTATCCCCCATTTCCATGGAGGACGTATGATGGGAACAGTAAAGGTGGGGGGCGTGGACACCAGGAGAAAACGCCCTGATGAGTTAGCCCGCGAAGCGAGCATGGTCTTCCAGGACCCCGAGGATCAGCTTGTGACCACCACGGTGGAGAAGGAGATCGCCTTTGGTCTAGAAAATTTTGGTCTTCCTAGCAAGGTGATCGCCAAACGGGTGGAGGAGATGTTGGTGGGCACAGGTCTTTCACGTCTGCGCCGCCACTTTATACCCGATCTTTCGAGTGGGGAAGCACAGAAAGTGGCTTTGGCTTCGGCTTTGGCTCTTCATCCAGAGATTCTGGTGTTAGACGAACCAACTTCCCAGCTGGACCCATTGAGCTCTGAGGAACTGCTCACATTGGTCAGGCGCGTTCATGAGGAAACAGGGACCACCGTGGTGATGTCCGAACACCGACTGGAACGATGCTATCACTACGCTACCAGAATCATCCACATGAAAAAGGGAAGAATCATTTTTGACGGGACGCCAGTGGAAGCAGCGCGCTGGTGCGGGAGAAATGATGAGGCTTTTGTCCCTCCAGTTTCCCGTGTTTTCATCAAGGCTGGCTGGGAGGATATTCCCCTGACGGTGAATCAAGCTCGCGCTCTTTTGCATAGTTATGGATACCTGGAAAGGTTGCGAGTATCCGAGGAGAGACGGGAACGACCCTGGAATCATAAAGAGGAGATAGCGCGGGCTAAAGGGGTCTATTTCATCTATCCCCAGGGGAAGGAGGCTTTGCGGGGAGTAGACCTCACTATTAATCGAGATACTCATATGGCTATATTGGGAGAGAACGGAGCTGGTAAGAGCACCTTATTGCGCTGTCTTCTCGGTATATTAAAGCCTGGGCGAGGAAAAGTGGAGCTTTTAGGAGAGGTTCCTTCACCGATAAGGCTCCCACGATTATCTTCTCGCCTGGCTTTTTGCCCTCAAAACCCTGGAACCTTTTTTGTTAGTTCAACAGTTCGTGAGGAATTGTTACGCACATTGCTCCTGCGAGGAGAGAAGGAAAATGAGGCGCGGAAGAAGGCGGAGGACCAGCTTGATTCGATGGGTTTGATGGATTTGGCGGAAAGGAACCCTAGGGACTTGAGCGCGGGGGAGAGAGAGAAGGTCGTGGTTGCGTGCGCCTTGCTATCCCCGCTTCCCGATTTGGTGGTGATGGACGAACCTACGCGTGGTTTGGATTATCACAGCAAGCGAGAGATTCAGGGAAAGTTAATGAGTTGCGGAGAAAAGGGTTGCACCTTCCTGATCGTGACCCATGACGTGGAATTCGCCGCCTCACTCGCTGATCGCGCCGCCATAATGGGAGACGGAAAAATAATCGTTGAGGGGAACGTTGACGTTGTGCTTGGCGACTCTCTCTTTTTCTCTCCCCAAGTCAATCGATTGCTAGGCGATGGCTTTCCAGGTGTGATACGGGAGGAAGATGCGGTTAGGATTCTTCGGGAGGCGAAAAACCTTTGCGGTCGCTGAGATATATACTTTTAGTATTGGCGGGATTATCTTTCATCTTAGGCGCACGTGGAATATCACCATTTGACAATTGGTCTTTAAACTCATTATTTTTAGCGTCGTCACTTCTCGCCTTTCTCTTCCTCCAATTCGAAGCTCGGGGTGGGGGTTCCCGGGAGATCGCGGCACTGGGTACTTTAGCGGCGATGGGAGCGGCGGGGAGAGTTTTATTCGCGGCGATTCCTGGTCTGCAACCCGCGACCTTCGTGGCTATATTGGCTGGTTACGTCATGGGGATAGAGACCGGCTTCATGGTGGGTGCCCTCATCGCGCTTCTGAGCAACTTTTTTCTGGGTCAGGGTCCTTGGACCCCTTGGCAGATGTTAGCCTGGGGACTGTCGGGGGCCAGTGGTGGGCTGTTGGGAAAAATATTCAAGGAAAAGATTTTAATCCTGCCGATAGTTGTTTTGGCTTTCTTTTGGGGTTATCTCTTTGGCTGGATAATGAACTTTTGGTTTTGGCTGTCCTTCGTGCGTCCATTGAATTTTGGAACTTTCATTTCTGCCTGTGTGGCAAGCGCGTGGTTCGACTCCCTTCATGCGATTGGAAATCTTTTTTTCGCCGCGTTCCTCTCGCGGCCTGTAGCCATTATGCTCATGCGGTTCAGAAAGCGCTTTCAATGCGTTTACCTCGCTGAGGAAGAAAGATGATCCAGGTTTGGTGGCGACAACGCGCATGCTTGGAGGTGATTTGATGAGGAACTTTAATATGTGGGCAAAGGCGAGAGTACGGGCTTGGGCGCTCTCGTCTCTGCTTATAGTTTGCTTTATTTGCTTTTCGATTCAACCGGTTGTGGCCGGGTTGTCCGAAGGGTTGGCTTATCTGCGCAATCACCAGGCCGCCGATGGGGGGTTTTGCGAGCCAGGTGGGGTAAGTGGACAGGATGGGACCACAGCATGGTGCATTATGGCTTTGCGGGCGGGGGGGGTGGACCCTAACTCAGTGAGAAGAGGAGGTCGCTCACCGGTGGATTTCCTAGCAACTCAGTCGGGAAACTGGCGGAGCGTCACCGATTATGAGAGAACCCTTCTGGCGGCAGCCGCTGCGGGAGCGGACTTGACTTCTTTCGGTGGTGTGAATCTGATTGAAAAGGTTCGCTCATTCCAACGTCCTGGCGGGAACATTGGGGACGCGGTAAACTCTAATGCCTTTGGCATGCTGGCGCTTCGGGCGGCTGGGTTGGAAGTGCCTGCAGGAGCGGTTGCTTGGCATAAGTCCGTCCAGAACTCCAATGGTGGATGGGGGAACAGTCCTGGTGCGGCCAGCAACCCAGATATGACCGCCGCCTCAGTGATGGCTCTGCGCGCGGCAGGGGTTGGGGCGAAAGACCCCTCGATCGTCGCCGCCATGAATTATCTACATTCTATTCAGGCTCCAGATGGGGGGTTTTCCTTTCAGCCCGGTTCATCCGACGCCGCGGCTACCGCTTGGTGCGTGCAGGCGTTAGTGGCGGTAGGGGAGGATCCATCTGGCGCTCAGTGGTCCAGGAATGGCGCCACCCCGGTCAGTTTCCTACTCTCAGTGCAGAATCCGGACGGTCATTTTTCTTGGCTGCCGGGGCGAGATATGAATCCGGTATGGACCACTTCCTATGCGATTTGTGCCTTGGCGGGCAAACCCTTTCCCGTCGCTATAGCGAGCCGTTCTCCCGGTCAGGGAGGAAATGCTGGAGGCGGGGAAGGCCATATTGAGGATAGTGATATGAACGTAACGGGGAATAAGGTTGATGGCGAGGACGGTTCTCTAGAAGGATCTGAGGATGGGGATTTAGAGGGGGATGAGATCACTGAGGAAAACCAGGCATTAGGTGATATTGAAGAGATGTCGGAAAAGGTAGAGGGAGGGTCCTTGGCTTGGTGGATAACCGTCGCAGCTATTATTATCCTTCTCCTGGTGACTGCTGGAGTGTGGTTCGCGCGCAGGCGCTGTAAAGCAGCGGCGGAGTCCGCCGCGGAAGAGTGAAGTTATAACTCCAATAGATACCTTAATATCGATACCCATATTGGACAGCGACGTTTCTTAAGGAGGCTTTCTTAGTCTATGAACGCGGATAGCTGGCATCAGTTCCCATGGCTTTCCATTATGCTCTTTTTTATGTCATCAATTTCATCTTTAAGGGGTTTACGGAGATTTTTTAAAGCAAGACCTCTTTTTTTCTGGCTTGAGAGCGGCAGTTATGGTTGAAACGGATGAATGCAAGCGCTGCTTGATCTGAGATATTCAAAAATGCATTAATTGCAGTGAATTTAAAATTCCATAGTCATGGCTGAAAGGAGCGCATGAGGAAGGATGGAAAAATCGAAATCCTCAAATATGGTTTACGAGGCCTTTTACATAATGACCACGATGCGTGTTTATAATTTTACAATATGTAATATTATTTTGAATATCGCACTCCCGCGACATCGTTTCGCATAATGAAACAGCTGTTTCAATGCAGGGGATCCACAATCTTTAGTCTAAACGCTACTCGGAATAAGGCAAAGACAGAGCGGCTATTTAGATTCAGAAAGTCCCCTTTCCCCTTGGTCTAATGAGAAACCTCTCTTTATCCCTGTAGACGAACCTGAGCGATCCTCTGGATGTCCTCTCGAGCCAATATTCCATAGAGCCTACCTTCCCTTACCACCCATAGGAAGGGATATTTGCCTTTTTCCATTTTTAACAGAGCGTTAAATAAAGATTCTGAAGGATCCGCAATTTCCGAGGTTTTTACTGGGCGTGCCACGTGCTCAACGGGAAGCGACGACCAATGAGAGGGTGGGACTTTTATAATATTCTCGTAAAGCAAAACCCCGAAGAGCTTTCCTTGTTTGAACACGGGCACGGGTGAATGAGGGCTTCGCGAGAGATAAATCTGATAAGCTTCTTCCAGGGAGGCGCTAGCATCAATTGCGGGCATTCCGCGCCGATACAGGTTTTCTACTTTTAAATGAGATGTTCTGCTCCTTACCAGAGTTTGACGATATGAGGAGATCGCCGCCATGACCAGAAACATCCCTATAAAGATGAACCATACACCGCTTACTAAAAACTCCATCTCGCCCAGTAGTATCTCGATTCCCACCATAATGAACCCTGCAAGAGAAAGTAGGGTTCCCATGGCTATTCCAACATTGGAGGCAATGCGAGTGGCTCGTAAGATATCACCGGTGGAGTGCCAAAGGATGGAACGGAGAACCCGTCCACCATCTAATGGAAATCCCGGGAAAAGGTTGAAGGTTCCTAGAAAAAAATTGGCCAGCGACAGCATAATCAAGCCTAAAGAGACCGTCCCCATGCTCAACCTGTGAGACAAATAGGCGAAGGCTCCGAATACCACGCATAAGAGATAGCTGGAAAGAGGACCCGCCACCGCCATTTTCAATTCCACCCTGGGGGAGGTCACATCTTGGCTCATCTGCGCCATTCCTCCAAAGATGAAGAGGGTTATCCTTTTTATGGGTATTCCATTGCGGTTGGCCACTAGGCTGTGGGAGATCTCATGAGAGAGCACGGAGGCGAAGAATAGAATGGTGGTGGCGAAAGCCATTGGGATGCTGGTGTAGGGTTTGCTCTCGGTGTTGGCTTGGAAGTACTGAACGGTGAGATAGAAAAGCAGGGTAAAAACGATAAACCAGGTCCAGTGGAGATAGATTTCTATCCCGAAAATCTTCCCAATACGAATGCCCTTTTCCGGAATCAATCTTATTCGCCAGTACCCTTCAATCCGAATCGGAGTATAGGGGATTGATCACCGCGTCCTTGAGGGCATCTTTGCATGTGCATCCTCTCTTCTCCGGGATTCTGGGGATGAGCTGAAAAAGCAGTTTCCGCAGCTTCTCATTGTTTTCTCTGAAAACCTTGTAGACCTCTTCTGCGGTCACCGTCTTCACCCCCGGCATTCCCGCCAGCCCCACGTCCCAGTCGGTTACTAGAGAGACGTTCAAGTAACATATTCCCAGTTCCCTGGCGAGCACCACCTCGGGGTACTGGGTCATGTTGATCACTGACCAACCCGAGTTTATGTACCATCTGCTCTCAGCCTTGGTACTGAAACGCGGCCCCTGAATGATTACCGCTGTGCCATTGGGATGGTAGGGGATTCCCATCTCTCCGGCTACTTGGCAGGCTATCTGACGTAGTTCCAAGCAGTAAGGTTCCTCGGTGCTGATATGGGTGGAGAGAGGGCCGTCGTAAAAAGTGTCAGCTCTTCCCTTAGTTCGGTCTACAAATTGGTCGCAGAAGACGAAATGTCCTGGCTCTATCTCGGGTTGAAGGGAACCGCATGCTCCCGGGGCGATAATTCGTTTCACGCCGAGTTCCTTCATGGTCCAAAGGTTGGCGCGGTAGTTGATGGCATGCGGAGGGTACTGGTGATATCTACCGTGCCGGGGAAGAAAAGCCACCATTCTCCCTTCCAGGTCTCCGATGAATACGTGGTCGCTTGCCTCTCCGTAAGGAGTGTCGATCACGTATTCTTTTACCTCGTCGATAAAGGAGTAGAATCCCGATCCTCCGAAAATGCCGATATCGGCTCTAGGTTTGCTCATATTCCCCCCTGTTTCGAAAATATCTATTTCTCCGAGCTATCCAGAGACGTCCCGGAGCTCTGGCTAACTGTTTCCTTGGTTTCGGAAGCGCTTCCGACATCTCCAGACCCGTCTTTTGTTGTTTCAGCTGTCGTGCTTACAGGCTTTTTCCCATTGTCCCCGGCTTCTCGGCTATCGGTCTTGTAGAAACCAGACCCCTTGAATATTATCCCCACGGGGTGAAAGACTTTTCTCACGCTCCCTCCGCATCTTTCGCATGATTCGACAGTTTCATTTACTCCATGAAAGACGTCAAAACAATGCCCGCATTCAGCGCATTTATACTCGTATGTCGGCACCGTTTCTTCACCTTCCCTTTGCAAGTATTACCATTATCGGCGATATTTATTTATACAGATTTCGCAGAAAATTTCAATAATACGTGTTATGCCTATGCCGATTGGCTAATGGTCACGTTTCTCGCCATCCGGAAAAGTCACTCGAAGAGATTGAAGATTTTTCGTGGGCAACTGAGAGAGGGGATAGGTGCAAGGTAATGGACATAGCGAACAACTTGTAGGTTTGAAATTTCTGCGCCATGCCAACAAGATTAAGTAGGAATATTCAAATTTATTGGATGTGAATCAGCATAGAAAAGCAAACGGTGGTCGTGGTTCGATCGCTTGCAGAAAGCACAATTTTACCGAGGAAGAAACGTAGAAATTTCAGTAGATATCGCAAGCCCTTTTTTCGCCGCTTAAACCGCTTTTT